>JBIPMW010000018.1:0-15895 GCA_044376455.1 Crocinitomicaceae bacterium
TTGATCAAATCCCGCTGATTCAGCGTCGCATACAACTTCTTACCTTAGGATTTATGTTGCTGACATTTCATGGTGCTGTGCTTTATCCGGAGGCGATGATACGGATGGTCAACCCGGCAGAGGCCTACGTGGCGAAAAGTGCGGATATATTGAGACTTATTGCCGTCTCTATTTTGGTATTTGGTTTCATCTCGGTATACTTTCAAACGATTCATGGCAGTGGTAATACCTTGCATTCCATGCTCATTGAGTTTTTTACTGTAGGCGTTTATGCCGTATTTTGTTATTTATTTATCAAAGTTTGGAACCTCGATATTTTTTGGATTTGGACCGTCGAGTACATCTATTTTGGTTTACTCGGACTTATCTCTATATTGTATTTAAAGAACGTCGCTTGGCAAAATAAGAAAGTATGAAAAAATCACTGCGCATTGTTTTCATGGGGACACCCACTTTTGCGGTCCGTATCTTAGATGAATTACACCATAGTCAGCACGAGGTAGTTGGTGTAGTTACTGTGGCAGATAAACCTGCAGGACGCGGACAACTGATGCATCAAAGTGCGGTCAAGCAATATGCACTTGAACATCAATTGCCCTTGTTGCAACCTGAAAAATTAAGAGACGAAACATTCATTGAGCAATTGAAGGAGTGGAATGCTGACGTCTTTGTTGTTGTTGCCTTTCGCATGCTACCTGATGTAGTATGGAAGTTACCTCCGCTAGGTACTTTTAATTTACATGCGAGTTTACTCCCGGCATATAGAGGTGCAGCTCCGATCAATTGGGCGCTCATTAATGGCGAGATTAAAACGGGTGTCACAACTTTTTTAATCAATGAGCAAATAGATGCTGGTGCTATTCTCAAACAAGCTGAGGTGCAAATAAGCCCTCATATGAACGTCGGGGAATTACACGATCAACTCCAAGAATTAGGCGCACAACTCAGTCTGCTTACTTGTAATGAACTTGCTGCTGGAGCCATTGAACCACAGTTACAATTAGCTATAGAAGGCAAAAGTGCGTTGGCTCCAAAATTATTCAAGGAAAACACCATGATTGATTGGCAACAGATGCCAATCGATATACACAACCTCATAAGAGGTTTAAATCCTTACCCAGGAGCATGGTGCAAATTATGGTCAAGTATCAAAAATGATTGGGTTCAGTTCAAAATTTTTGAGTCCGAACCTACCACACTTGAATGTGAACGAAGAACTGGTCCGCAAGCTCATAAAGCCGGTATTTTATTTCCTTGTGGTAAGGGCACCTTGTTAATTCATTCCTTACAAATGGAAGGTAAAAAACGAATGGATGCAAAAGCGTTTATGGCAGGCAACGACCTGTCACAGTATGCCTTCTCCGAAAAATAAGAGCACAGGGAATTATTCAGGTATATTCAAAGAAATGCCAAAACGCAATGGGAATTGCCCAACTGTTGCACCATTCTTAAATGTACTCATCATGGCATAATTCACAAAAGCACCATAAGGGCCATAACCGATACGGACACACGCATCAAGCATGAAAGGATTTAAATTGAACTTGGAGCGAGTAATCCATTCAAACTTATCGCCGTTTTCATAGGTACCCGTATGGCGATGATGGCTATAAATTCTTACACCACCTAAAACACCGGCATTCACATAAAATGCTTTTTTAAAACTATTACCTGTAGCAAATTCAAACATGAGTGGCATCGTAATGTAGGCACCGTACAAGGAACTGCGTTTGAAATTTTGACTATTATCTGACACCGCAGAAACGCTCGAAGAATCGTGTTGTAGCGTGTATTGTGCTTTGTAATCTGTATTTAGGAAGCTGAAACCATAACCAGTAAGAATACCAAAATGATCTGAGAAAAGTCTAAACTTATGCGCAAATAAATTCAAATTAAACACCGTACTTTTCAAGGGAATATTTTGCCATTCTGGATTGCTGGAAATATTTGGATCAAAACTCAAAAAAGCATTGGTATTGAGCTGGATGCCCGCTTCAAATCCTGCCCAATGTGCCGAATTTTTCGTATCGACAAATTCTTCTCCATCTTCAAAACCCTCCTCGTCTAAAAAGAGATCAAAAACCAGGGTCAGGCGATTGGTAGATACCACAGGCTCATCAACTTCATTGGTAGCAGGTATCCACTTGGGCATATTTCTGACAATATCAAGAGCCGCCGAATCGAGCATGGCATTGTAACCCATTTCTATCATCGGATTGATAATTTCGCCTTGCACGCCTACCTCAAAGACCACAAAAACTTGCTCGCCCCAAGGAAACACCTCATTGGTATCTTTGAAGATGAATGCCTCGATTTCAGTTGTGAGGTAAGCTTGTAGCGAATCCGTACCGCCAGGAAAACTCGCGGGTCTTGGGCCTACCGCTTCCATAGCCACGTTATTTACCTGAACTTCAATTGGTGGCTCTACTTGCTCAATAACCTCTTGCTGAGGAACTTCGGTTGGTTTTTCAATTACTTGAGCAGAAAGATAGAGGGCGCTGCATACAAACCCAATGAGTAAGGAGAATTTCATGAACTAATTTTTGCTAAAGATACAAGTTTTAAAAAGCCAAACTCATCTTTAATAAGAAATGACGTCCTGCCTGTGGGTAATAGAAATTTTCAGTTGTCGTTTGCCCAGCATATTGATAACTAAACGTGTAGCCATTGTTGGCATATTGCGCAGAAAAGATATTGTTTACTAACAAGCCCAATTCAAAGGTTTCGGCAAATTGTTGTTTCAATTTCCAATTCAAAATAAAGTTGGTGAAAGTAAAAGGATCAAGACTTCTATTGACGTTTGAGGTATTGTCTAGGTATTGTCTAGAGACGTATTTGGTTTGCAAGGCCAATTGCAGCGACTTGATTGGAGCGTATTGAAGTCCTAAGGTTTGAATAAAGTTTGGAGAGAAAGCTAAATCAGTAGTGCCGTGATTGATTTGAATTTGAGTGTAGTAAGGGGCTTCATCTAAATAAACATCCACGTATTCCACAAAGTTTATAATCTTATTCTGACTCAATGAGCTCGCACTTTGAAGTCGAATTTGCGGTGTAACTGCATATTGTAACTCTATTTCAAGACCTGCTCTGTAACTCTGATCTACGTTCGTTCTGGTGTAGCCACCCACATCATTGATTTGACCAGTCAATACCAATTGTTCGTCATAGTACATCAAATAAAAGTTTGTTTGGGCAAGTAGACGTTCATTTTGGAAACGGTATCCGAACTCTGTATTATACATTCTTTCAGGTAGCGGTCGGTTAGCAGGCGTACTTTCTCTGAAATCGCGGCGAACCGGCTCTCTATTTGCAATACCAAAAGTTCCGAAAACTTGTTGTGATCCAAAAGATTTGGCAAGAGCCAATTTCGGGTTAAAAAAGTTATAATTTACAGTTTGCGTCACATCTGTAAGTAAGCCACTCACTTGATCAACCCCTAAAAAGTTATAGTTAATACCTCTGTATTGTAAGTCTAAGGTGAGGTCGTAGCCATTTTTTTGATAATTGGTTTTAAGATAGGTGCTCGCCTCTTGCTTGACGGCATCGTTATCGTAGTAACGCTCGTAAATTTCACTATTTGACGCAAATTGCGCCCAAATAACTTCTCCAAAATGTTGCCCAGCATAGCGATTCAGCGCTCCGCCAAGGGTAAATCTTAAATATTGACTTTTCTGGAAATTCAAACCATAAACCATCCCAACAAAATGATTGTCAAGCCACCTTCTTCTAATGAGATCCGTGCTCGATATGGTATCCGTTCCAATTAAAACTGGCGCTATGCCATAGTCTGCTAAGTCGTCTTCTTTTCTATATTCCTCATAATAGCCCCTGCCATAGGTGTAATGCCCAGCAAGGTTGAAGTCTAATCGATTGGAAAATTTATGAATAAAATGTAACTGATAGTTGTCTTGCTTGTAGTTATCTACTTGATTCGCGTAGGTGTAGTAATTGTAGGTACGCCCTGAATTTAAAAGGTTTGCAGTCTCCTCAGCGCTCAGACCATTTCTACTGGCATAATCGAGCATACCTAAAGAATCGCCTCTATATCTGCTCTCAGGTGTGCCATACCACGCTTGGTAGGTTCGCTCTGAACCGTTGAGTACTACCGCTTTCCAAATCGATTTTTCAGTAAGGTAAGTTGCGGTGAGTCCCAAAGAAGTTAAATCACTAGTAGCCCGATCAAGATAACCATCTGATCGAATTTGAGAAAGTCTGGCATCTAGGGAAAAGCGGTTATTCAATAATCCTGTCCCTGCTTGAAGGGTACCTTTGAGCGTTCCGAATGATCCCGCTGCTAAATCTGTTCGGGCATAAGCTTTGGACCTGATATCACTAGTTTTGATATTCACGCTAGCTCCAAAAGCAGCTGCACCATTTGTAGAAGAGCCAACCCCTCGTTGAACTTGAATGTTCTCAACTGACCCAACAAGATCTGGCAAATTCACCCAATAAACATCGTGCGATTCTGGATCATTGACTGGAACTCCATTGATTGTGACATTGATGCGACTGGCATCCACTCCCCTAATACGCAGGCCACTATACCCAATACCTGCACCTGCATCGCTGGTAGTAACTACAGATGGTGTAAACTCGAGCAATGTTGGCATATCTTGCCCAAAATTTTTGAAACCGAGCACATCTTTTGTCACAGTAGTATTGCTCGGATTGTCTTTGGCTCTGAGCCGCGACACGACGATGCCTTCAATGTTTTGAATTTTCTTGATGGTGTCAGGAGCGATTTTTTGGGTTTGCTGCGCCATAGATGCAGAAGCAATCAATAAAGCTGGTACGAATAGTCTTGTTTTCATTTTATAAAAATTAAACAAGAACAAGGGGCTAATTCTTGGTGATCTTAAAAAATTAGCTCGTCATCTTCCCTTCGCTGGCATTATCCAAATCAGGTTCAATGGGTATGATCTCAGCCTTTCGGCACCCCTTAGAGACGTTGCAAAATTAATTGAATTTGGTATTTAAATACTGTTTTACTTTAAAATTACTTAAACAAAAGCATAAAATATTTTCATTAAGAATAGTTTAAATCACTGGATAATTGTAACTTAAGCTCTCATTTACGATATGTACACACGCAGCTTACTACAAACTCCCAAACTTACTAAGTTAGCTTCGCTCAAAACCTTGGTTGAAAACAGAACCATTTTCAACCTCAATCATTGTGAGCTCAACTTATTTGAAACTTATCAGACTGCCGATAAGGTGGCACTTACCTTTAATGATGTGGTTTTGACCTCTATGCTACGAGGCAAAAAAGTGATGCATCTTTTCGATGACCCTGAATTCGACTATTTACCCGGAGAAACCGTCATTTTACCGCAACAAGTTGAAATGGTCATCGATTTTCCGGAAGCAGAATTAGAGAATCCAACACAATGCCTTGCACTTGAAATTGACCGCTCAAAGATTCAACAACTGGTAGACATCCTCAATGAACGCTACCCCAAAGAAGATGCTGAGCCTTGGAAACTCAATTTTGAACAATATTTTTTGATGAATAATGAGGCGGTGGCTTCCACACTCAACAAAATTGTCCAGATTTGCATGAGTGAACTCCGAAATAAAGATATTTTAGCAGACCTCAGCCTCCAAGAGTTACTGATTCACCTCATTCAGTTGCAAAAAGTCAATGAACTCGACGCTAAAAAAGAGCCAATTGGAATATTGCCGATTTTGATCAGCTATATCAGAGAACATTTACACGAGAAGATTAATTTACAAGCACTTTGTAATTTAGCCTGCATGAGCAGTTCCACTTTTTATCGATACATAAAAAAAGCGACGGGCCTGAGCCCACAAGAACTGATTTTAAGAGAGCGGCTTAAATATGCCAAACAACTCTTGAGCTCCTCCAATTTATTGATCACTGAAGTAGCATTTGATGCTGGTTTTGACGACGCCAATTATTTCACCAGAGCTTTCAAGAAAAACGAAGGTCTTACGCCTAAGCAATATCAGCAAAAACTCATTCAATCTTCTTTGTAACTCAATGGGCTTAAGGCTTTGAGCTCCTGCTCACTGAAAAGTCTTGACCGGACAATAAACCTTTTGCCTAGCGGGATTTCTAAAGAAAAACTCGATCCTCGTCCATCGACGACATCAATGGTCAGCTGCGTATGTTTCCAATACTCAAATTGATCCTGACTCATCCAAAACGGGCAATCGTCAATAGTGCCGAGGCAAACATCAGAAGACCCAATATAAAATTCACCTAATTCAAAACACATCGGTTGAGAGCCATCGCAGCACCCACCTGACTGATGAAACATCAGTGGGCCATGTAAAGCTTTGAGCTCACTAATTATAGCTTTTGCTGCTGTTGTTATTTCTACACGATTGACCATACTACAAGATATAAAAAAAGCCCGGCAAGCCGGGCTTTCATTGAAACCTAAAATTTAGAAGAACCCTAGTTTACTTTTGCTGTAAGAAACGAGCATATTCTTTGTTTGGCGATAATGAGCCAACATCATTTTATGCGTTTCTCTACCAAAACCAGACTTTTTGTATCCTCCAAAAGGTGCATGTGCAGGGTATGCATGGTAACAGTTAACCCACACACGTCCGGCCTGAATGGCTCTTGGAACCGTGTAAAGTTCATGTGCGTCGCGTGTCCAAACACCTGCGCCTAAGCCATAAAGTGTATCATTGGCAATTTCGATAGCTTCTTCAGTAGTTTTAAACGTGGTGACACAAGTAACAGGGCCAAAAATCTCCTCTTGGAATACCCTCATTTTGTTATGCCCTTTGAAAATTGTTGGCTTGATGTAATAACCATTTGATAAATCACCACCAAGTTGATTGGCTTCTCCACCGCAAAGCACCTGAGCACCTTCTTCTTTACCGATTTTTAAATACGACTGGATTTTTTCATATTGATCATTCGATGCTTGTGCACCCATCATTGTTGATCCGTCTAACGGATGCCCACAGACAATCGCATTCGTACGTGCAATAACGCGTTCCATAAACTTATCATAAATAGATTCATGTACTAAAATTCTCGACGGACAAGTACAAACTTCTCCTTGATTCAAGGCAAACATCACGGCACCTTCTACCGCTTTGTCAAAGAAATCATCGTCGTGATCCGCCACTGAGGGAAAGAAAATATTCGGCGACTTACCTCCAAGTTCCATAGTAACTGGAATAAGGTTCTCAGAAGCATATTGCATGATCAAACGACCTGTTGTGGTTTCTCCTGTGAAAGCAACTTTTTGGATGCGAGGCGAAGTCGCAAGTGGCTTACCCGCCTCTGGACCAAAGCCTGTTACCACGTTTAATACACCCGCCGGCAAGACATTTTGGATGAGTTCCATGAAAACCATAATTGAGGTTGGCGTTTGCTCTGCAGGCTTAACAATAACACAGTTACCGGCCGCTAAAGCTGGTGCAATTTTCCAGCAAGCCATCAGTAGTGGGAAATTCCAAGGAATGATCTGACCCACCACCCCAAGTGGTTCATGAACTACAATACTTACAGTTGTTTCATCGTGTTCTGAAATTGCACCTTCTTCTGATCGGATGACACCCGCAAAATACCTGAAATGATCAATGCAAAGCGGTAAATCAGCCGCTCTTGTTTCACGAATGGCTTTACCATTATCGATCGTTTCTACTTTTGCCAACAATTCAAGATTAGCCTCCATAATATCAGCTATCTTCAAAAGCAAATTACTTCTGGATGCTACCGATGTTTTGGACCATGATGGAAATGCGGCATGTGCAGCATCTAGGGCCAGCTCAATATCTTCTTTTGTCGAACGCGCCGCTTGCGTAAAAACTTTACCATCGATTGGAGAAGTATTGTCGAAGTACACCCCATTAACAGGTGCGACCCATTTACCTCCGATAAAGTTGTCATACTTTGCCTTAAAGGTTGGCTTTTGTGCTAAATTACTCATAGTGTATTGTTTTTTAGTTGAATGCAATACACAAATGAAGCTGTAAATCAGCGCATTTTATAGCACCAAAATTTCAAGAATTAGCATTGAGAATTCATCATGAAATCACAGACCCGCCAAAATTTGAGCAATTTGTACTGCATTTGTAGCGGCACCTTTACGCAAGTTGTCTGCAACTATCCAAAGATTGAGCGTATTTGGCTGCGATTCGTCGCGGCGAATGCGTCCTACAAAAACCGCATCTTTGCCTTCCGCAAATCGGGGCATTGGGTATTCAAATGCAGCTAGGTTATCTTGCACAACGATTCCAGGCGTATGCGATAATATACTTTTAACTTCGGTGAGGTCAAAATCTTGTTCAAATTCGATGTTAACTGCTTCGGAGTGCCCACCGACAACCGGTACGCGCACCGCTGTTGCAGTTACTAAAATTTTAGGATCGAGTATTTTTTTAGTCTCGTTGGTCAGCTTCATCTCCTCCTTGGTGTATCCGTTTTCGGTGAATACATCGCATTGCGGGATGCAATTTTTATCAATGGGGTATTTGTACGCCATCTCGCCGCTGATGCCATTGCGCTCATTTTCAAGCTGCTGTACTGCTTTTACACCCGTTCCAGTAATGGATTGGTAGGTCGAAACCACAACTCTTTTTATGCCATAACGCTGATGCAAAGGAGCGAGTGTCAATACCAATTGGATTGTACTGCAGTTTGGATTGGCAATGATGAGGTCTTCTTTGGTGAGCAGTTGTCCGTTGATTTCCGGAACAACCAGTTTTTTTGTTGGGTCCATTCGCCAGGCAGAAGAATTGTCTATGACAACTGTTCCGACAGCCGCAAAACGAGGCGCCCACTCTAAAGAGGTTTCTCCTCCTGCCGAAAAAATGGCGATATCTGGTTGCGCAGCTACGGCTGTTTGCAAACCAATCACCTCATATTCTTTGTCTTGGTACGTTAGTTTTTTACCAACGCTGTTCTCGGAGGCGACCATTAACAATTCGGAATAAGGGAACTTTTGCTCTGCTAAAACTTGCAACATCACTGATCCGACCATGCCTGTTGCGCCAACGACAGCTACTTTCATTTGAATATTTTTTTGACAAAATTAATCTTTGTTTGCAATGCTACGTGTTTCTCTTTTGCTTTTCGTTGTTTTCATTCGAACCACTCATTTTTCTCAATATCAGGTCCACGACGATTTTCATGACCAAAACCTCAATTTGGGAGTTCAATGGCAGGGCGACACCAGTCATTTTTACTGCAACAACGCGCGTCAATTACAACTCAACCAAAGCACTGCGGATACAAGTATCATTTGGACACAGCTACCAGAAATGAATGCCGATACCATCAGCTATCAATTTTGGCTGCGCGAAAACTTCAGCCCTTCAAGCTTGAATTATGGCCGCTTTTTCTTTTTGGCAAATGCATCAGATTTGGAGAGTGCCACTAGCTGCTATTTTTTACAGTTTGGAGAAGCCGGTTCTTTAGATGCCATCAAACTCTTTCAACGATTGAACGGGACAGATAGCCTATTGGCTAGTGGTCCGTTAGGCAATATTGCCAACGCTTTTTCGCTTGATTTAAAAATGATCCTAGCGCCAAATAACCTAAAGCTCTATACCAAATTTTCCAACGCTTTGAATTTCGAGCTTCAATTTCAAATAACTCATGCTTTTCAAGCATGGCAACCTTACTCCGGGTTCACTTTTTATTACACCACGGCAAATGCGGCTGCATTTTTTATTGATGATTTTTATTTTGGGAAAGTGCTCTCAGATACAGACCCCCAAATAATCATCACCGAAATTATGTCCGACCCTGATACCTTATTTGGCTTACCTGATGTCGAATATATTGAAATCTTTAACCACGGTAATGAATTGGTTCAATTGAAAGGATTGACAATTCAAGATGGAAACGGCCTTTGCACGCTTCCCTCCTATTGGCTCGAGTCGCAGCAATATGTCGTTTTGGTCGGTACCAATAAAAGTGTTGGTTTTGGAATTGGAAATATTGTAGAAGTTGCTGCTTTTCCAAGCTTGAATAATACCGGAGAATTACTTGCTATTCGCGATCTAGAAAATAATACAAGCGACCAACTTGTTTACCTACAAACGTGGTATGGGTCCAATATGCTGTCAACTAACGGCATCAGTTTGGAAAGAAAATCCTTGTCAGATCCTTGTTCAAATCAAGACAATTGGGGTGCTTGTATGGCATTTATGGGTGGTTCACCAGGTCAAGTCAACTCTGTATTTGATCCCTATTCAGATTCCATTGCACCCACTTTATCAAAAGCTATAGTGCTCGATGCGCATTATTTGGCCTTAAAATTTTCAGAACCCATGGACAGCCTTTCTTTGGTCAATAGCATCATTTATTTTTCACCTGAAATTGGAATTTTTGAAAAACAAACGCTGAATTATCAAAATTGCATCAACGGCGCACAGATGCTGCTCTATTTCAACGACACCATTTTACCGAGTAAACCCTATCAGTTAAAAATTGAAGCAGCAACTGACTGCTGGAATAATGCACAGGAACTCCTAGGGAGTTATATCCGATATGAAAAACCCCAAAAAGGAGACCTACTGATCAATGAAATTTTGTTTGATCCACCCAATGAGGGACATGATTTTATTGAACTATATAACGGCTCGGATAAATACCTCGATTTATCTGAATGCGGAATTCATAATTGTCAAGATTCAATTTTTTTAAACCATCTGACGATGACTCCTGCGCAATACCTCGCAATTTGTCCGGATACGCAATTTCTGATTGATTACTATCCCCAAGCTATGCAACAGAACATGAGGCAATTTGATCTGCCCTATTTCTATAATGACGCTGGTACTTGTGTGCTTTTTCAGCAAACGGCAACACTTGATTCCTTGCACTATGTTGCACTTTGGCACTTCCCCTTACTACCTGATCCAGAAGGTTTTAGCTTGGAAAGAATAAATTTAGATGCACCGACTCAAGCTGCTGAAAATTGGTTTTCGGCAGCACAAACGAGTGGAGGAGCAACTCCAGGCTGCCAAAATTCTCAATACAGCTCGCCTTCATTTCAAGGAGAAATTCACTTGACATATCCAGAGTTGAGTCCTGATCTAGATGGCTATCATGATCAATTGGAGATTACTTACCAAATGAAAGAACCCGGGATGTTGGCATGTGCGGAAATCTATACCCTAAATGGTCAGTTGCTTCAGCATATACTCTTCAACGAAAGTATCGGAACGCAAGGTAGCTGTTATTGGGATGGAAGCACGCAATATGGAACTTTAGTACCCGCTGGTATTTACGTCTTGATTTTTCGAGCTTTTTCCACAAATCCTGGTGTATTTTTTGAAAAAAAAATCTTGTTCAGCGTGTGTTATAAAGCTTAAATTTGAACATGCCAAGTGCGTTCAATGCCATCTCTTTTTCACCGGGTTCCAAAAATTGGATTGCCAAGTTTTTTGAATTATACGAGCAAGGCATTTTTGAAATAGATGAGGAGCTGATTCACCTTCAAACAGAGAACCTTACCCACTTTATTTCACATCAAACTGGCCTGATCTACGGCACACCAAAGAATTTTATCTTTTCAAACGCCCTAGACAAACAACAAATGAATACCGATGAGCAACTCAAACTGTTGCTTTTTGAAACACACCTTTTTACCTATCTCAGAAAAAAACAGCATCCGGTCAACAAAGCAGCTTTCATTGCTGACCTATCTGAATTTTATACCAATACTTCCGGTTTAAATTTTTTCGATCGTGTTCAATTATATTTGACCAAAAATCCTGAAAGAAAACTAGAACTGATTTTACAATCACGGGTTAAAATCAAAACTTCTTTTTTCGGTATTAACTTTTGGCTCAATCACCTCTCCAATGCCTTTATTTTTCTGGATGTTATTTTATTTCGATCTTTTTTAGAAGGTAAAAAAGAAACTTTTTATCAAACGTATCAGACTGCCGCAATTTCAGTGCTCAATGGCTTGCTTTTTGCCGGTTTCTCAGACCAAAAAATGGAGCCACAAGAACAAAAAATTTTCAAGCATTTTTTGGCCTCTGCCTCCCTTCCAAGAAAAATAAAACGCGTGTATAAAGACCGCATGCAAATTGGCATACCGCTCAAATTACTCAAGCAAGAATTGGTTCATGAACCCTTGTTGCAGCAAATTACTTATGAATATGGTCATTTTTTAATCCAAGGCACACATGCCATCAGCGAGCAAGAACGCCAAAAATTACTGGAGCTCGGTAAGGTCTTGGAAATGACCAATGAACAAATGCTTGCCTCTGAAGAACTCTGCAGTGCTTTTATCGCACAAAGTAGTGCCGAACAACTCTTAGTCTATAAGCAATCTACTGAATCGAGTTTCGCTTATAAAGAAACCAGTAAGCGCTGGCTGAAAATTATTGGGCGTAACCGAGATCGCCTGATTGCTGAAATCAAGGAAAGTAAAGAGCTGATGGCACTCTTGCAAAAATCAACCAAGCAAGAACTCAGTACCCAAGAAAAAGAACAAGTCAAAGAGCAAGTATACGACATCCTTAAATCCATGCCTTCCTTGGCTTTGTTTCTATTGCCTGGCGGTACGCTCATCCTTCCGATTGTCATGAAACTCGTACCGGAACTCATCCCCTCTGCTTTTAAAATCAATGAGGTAGAGAAAAAACAACCCGAAAATGAATTGTAAAATCCACATTTACCTACTCAATGACCTTTTCTCCCAACAGCTCGCAGATGCTGAATTTGGCGGAAAAGAGTCGGCTGATAACCTGCGTTATGAGTGGGAAGACGAGCTCGAGATTCAGGGTGATGTAACTTCCGTTCAAGAAATTCCGGATGGCATTTACACACTTGCTGGCTATGATGAAAACGACGAGGTTTTTTCTCACGAAATTCCCAAAATGCACCTCTTCGAAATCGCAACAGCCACACACCCGACCACTTATGTAGGGGCTTCTGCGAGTATTGTCGACCATTGCACCCTTGAGCAAAATGATCAGGGCTTTACAATCTCGATTTATTTAAAAGACTACGAACCAATGGCCAATCCTGTTCCTGGAATTTTCATTGCCTCAAAGTCCTTTCCTAAGTCGCTTATCAGATGATCCAGCTTCAGCAAATTTCACTGTCCTACGACAAAGCCATACTCAAGGGCATCAATCTGCAAGTCAAACGCGGAGAAATTCTAGGTTTGGTAGGAAAAAGTGGTGCAGGAAAATCATCGTTGCTCAAGATTTGTGCAGGTTTACTCGATTGCACTGAAGGCAGTGTCACTATCGATGGTAAAAGACAAATGCCAGCCAGGCAACTTTTAGTTCCAGGATACGCTAACATTGCTATTGTCAATCAAGACTTCAATCTAGACCCCTTTCATACGGTCGCTGAAAATATCAAAGAAGCAATATTACATTGGCCTATTGCGAAACGCGAAAAGCGCGTCCAAAAGTTGATCCAACTTTTTGGCTTGAAGGAAATAAGTCAAACCAAAGCACACCTGATTTCCGGTGGCGAACAACAACGCGTTGCCATCGCACGTGCCATCGCTGACCAGCCCCAATACCTCCTGCTCGACGAACCATTCGGACACCTCGATGCCAACCTCAGACAAAGACTCAGCTCCTACTTAATGGACCTTAGAGACGCTGAGGACACAGGAATTGTTTTGGTATCTCACGAAGGGCAAGATGTTTTAGGCCTATGTGACCACATTTGCATCTTGCAAAATGGCAAGATTTCTAAGAAGTATTTACCAGAAACGCTATATTACCATTATGCAGCTCCCGACAAAGCCAGACTTTTTGGGCCACTCAATACACTCAAATGGAAGGACAAAATAGAACATTTTAGGCCTGATGAATACCAAATAAGTCAAAAGGGAATTCCTTTAACTTTCGAAAGAGCAGTTTTTGTTGGTGGTTTCTACCACAATTATTTTCGAACTGCGCTCCATGAACGCATTTTGCTCTACGCTTTTGAGCCACTCACCCAACTTAGTCATATTGAAATCCAAAGGAAATAAACACAGCTTTAAAGTGGAGGTCCTTGCCTTTTGGCAGGCCCTCAAAGAATATATCCAACAAGGTGCATTTCATCATGGTGCAGCTTTGGCTTTTTACACGCTTTTTGCATTTATCCCGATCCTCTATCTGACCACTTCGATCTATGGCCGCATCATTGGAGCCAAAAACATGCGGGTAATCGTCTCGGATTTACTCCACGACGGATTAGGCCTCACAGATACAGCATCTATTTTACAACTTGTAGATTCAATGTCTCTTGAAAAACCGAGTTTTTTTCTTGAAATTGTCAGTATTGGGGTCTTGCTATATACTTGTTCGGCATTTATGCTCTCGCTCAAAAGAAGTCTCAATGAATTTTTCAATGTCACCAAAAAAAATCGCCACGAAACCAATCTGTTTATGGAGATCATAGGATTTAGATTTATAAGTGTCCTTTTGTTAGCCATTTTTGCACTTGTTGTCATTCTTTTCTACTTCGCACAAGTCTTTGTGTTTTCGGCCCTCAATAGCTGGATTCATTGGCACAATGGCTTTATTGATTTCTCGTTCACCCTACTTCAAATTGGCTTAACTGTTGCCTCAAACGTTTTAATCTTTAGCCTGATTTTCAAATACATGCACGATGCCAAAGTAACTTGGCGCGTAGCCTTAAAAGGAGCCATACTGACAGCTATTTTACTGTACTTTAGCCAATGGATCCTGAGCTATTATTTACAACATTTCTTTATGTTAGGACAGCTTGGAATCGCAAATTCTATTTTCATGATGCTCGCCTGGGTTCACTACTCTGCACAAATTGTCTTTCTCGGCGCGAAGTTCACCTTTCATGTGGGCAAAGCAAGTGGAGAGCGCATCTATTCTTAATAAGCTCAGTTACAGGAAAGAAGGAGGTTTGCGGAATTCGAGTTTGGCGTCTCGGAAAATACTAGATGTATTTCGGATCGTTAGTAAGAAACTTTTGTTTCCGCCAATGGGCACATAATAGAAGGAAAGAGCCCAACAGTGCATGTTTCTATTTAAAGAAAAATAAGCGTTGGTCAGCCTGCGATCTTGTACATTGAAATTCAGGTTACCTGATAAATTCCAACGCTTCGTAAAACTGATATCTCCACTTAATACCAATGTTTGAACGAAATTCCAAGTGTCCGGATTCTCAGTAGTGATATCCTCATTGGCCTGAATTCCATAGACATGTGAGAAATTTACCTTCCATGGTATATCATAGTAAACGGCCATTTCAGGATGCAACGCATAATAATTGAAGTCGGCATTCCAGTCTTGCTCATTGAAAAGCGCACTGTGATCTTGAATTTTTTTACGGTCTTTCTTTGGTGCTAAGACCATTGTGGTGGTCAAGTTGGTAGTGGTAAGCCGGCCAAGTTGCTGGCCTGTTTGCCATGCATAATCTTTGATCGTTTTCCCATTGTCATTCCAACCGTAGGGGCTCCAATTGGCATTGGAAACAAAATTGATCCAGTTGGCCGGGCTGAATCTGAGATTCAAAGACAAATTTGACAATTTCATAGTATCTTTGGTAAAATCGTAATTGCCGGTTACTGAAAATTGATCAATGAGCCTGATTTTTTTAAAACCCGTAACCGTGTCTTGTGCAGATTTAAACTTGATTTCAGCCGTATTATTGAGCCCAAATGTTAGCAGAGAAGCCGCTCTTGTTGATCCTACACTATAAATACTTCTTTCAAAAGGCGAATAGCTGATAGCGCTTTGATTGGGGCCAGCATTGACCGTTACCAATGGGTTCCAGCCAGGTGTATATCGGTAACCTAGATTTGGCGTCATCAGGTGACGCAAGCGGGTCTGCTTCTTACCTGCGAATTTGTAATAGGCATACAAAACGGTTGTGGCACTCAGGTTAAAATTTAACTCATGAGACATTGCTGGTTTTTGAATGGTATCAATTTGAGTGGAGTTGGTGCTGGGATTG
>JBIPMW010000135.1:0-5413 GCA_044376455.1 Crocinitomicaceae bacterium
AACGACGCTCTTACTTTTTCGAGTAGAACGGCATCAATGTGTGACGTTTCAAAAGTCTGATTATACTCCGTTTCTAAATCGAACGAAGGAGTTGTTTTGCCGAGTAATAAAGTTCCGGTATAAGTTTTGGTGTCGTTGGTTAGGCCTTCGATGAGTTTGGTGTGTTTACCTAAACACAAGACCAACAATCCTGTAGCCAAAGGATCTAGGGTGCCGGCGTGGCCAACTTTGACGTTTTTTAGCCCCAAACTGCGTTTTAAATTCCAACGGATTTTATTGACGACGTCAAAGGAAGTCCATTTGTAGGGTTTATCTACTAGAATTGTAAGGCCATCTTGAATATCTAGCATTAGCCCGCCATTTGAAGATTGTAGCCCAGTGCCAGAAGCAGAAGCATCGTGGCACCAAGAATAATGCGGTACCAACCAAATGCTCTGAATCCTTTTTTCTGCAAAAAGGAAATGAACGATTTGATGGCCAAATACGCAACCACAAAGGCAACGAGGTTACCCACAAGTAACAAAGCCCATTCGCGGCCACCAGACTGTAAAAGCAGTTCTTTTTCATCGTACATGCTTTTGAGCGTTGCGGCAAACATGGTCGGGACGGCTAAAAAGAAGGAGAATTCAGCTGCTGCTTTGCGCGTTAATTTTTGACTCAGGCCCCCGATGATGGTGGCTGCTGATCTAGAAACTCCGGGTACCATGGCAATACTTTGGATTGTTCCTATGACGATAGCGGTCTTGAAATCCAGCTCTTTTTCAGTGCTTTGGGTTTCGTTTTTGGCAAAATATTGGTCGACAAAAAGCAAGACCACGCCGCCTACAAGAAGCATCCAAGCCACAACCGTTACATTTTCAAGCAAGCCATCGATGTGTTTTTTAGCGAGCAAGCCAATGATGCCCGTCGGGACAAATGCAGCAGCTAACAACAAATAAAACCTAAACGACTGAATGAACTTTTGAAAATAAACGATAACGACCGAAAGGATGGCGCCAAACTGAATGGCTACAGTGAAAAGTTTTACGAAATCGTCAGCAGCATTGCCCATCATGGTAGAGGCAATGATCATGTGTCCTGTGGAAGAAATAGGCAAAAACTCGGTCAGGCCTTCAATGATGGCCAAAATGATTGCTTCGTAAAAAGTCATGGATTAGGCGTCTTGGTTGTCTTTTTTGTTGCGCTTCATGATGGCGTAAAAAATCACGACATAACCGGCAACAATCAACATTGGAGAAATAGTGATGCGTATTGTACTGAAGAGTTCTTCTTCTTTGAAAACTTTAGGATCATCAGAGCCTCCGCCGATCATGAGCAGAAAACCGAGGATGTTAATGGCTAGACCAATATAAAGCCACTTATAATTGGCTGGGTCAAATCCGAAGTGTTTGATAGGTTCCTTCATAGCTTAGTACAAATCATCTAATTTCATACGAAGATACTTGTTTAGGGCAAACCAAGTAGAAATCATGGTAATAAAAACGCCTATCAAGAATAAAAGACCGACTAAAAACAAGAAACTATCTAAGGTGTAGGAAATTTCAATGGTATCCAATAAGTTGTTGAGGCCATAAAATACGGTCAGCAAAAGTGCCAAACCAATCAGAGAGGATATGAGGCCTTGAAAAAGTGCTTGACCCAAGAAAGGTTTACGAATATACATGGCTGTTGCGCCAACAAGCTGCATCGTTTTGATGGTGAATCTTTTAGAATAAAGCGCGAGTCTAATGGTATTGTTGATCATGGCCACCGCAATAATGATCAAAAGCAAGGCTACAGCTAAAAACAAAAGTGCAAACTGCTTGAAACCTAAATTGACATTAGAAACACTTGATTTGTCGTAATTGACCTCATCGATTTCGTCTTTGAAACGCGCAAATAGTTTACGCTTGATGCCTGCCATACCAGTTTGACTCGCAAACTCCATTTTTGGCTTGATGCCAATCGTTGGCGGCAGTGGGTTTTCGCTGTCAAATAAGGCTAAAATATCTTTTTCGACATCGCTTTCTCCGGCAAATTCTTGAATAGCACGTTCCGGAGAAATAAAGAATACATCTGAAAACTCTGGCCAAGACTTGAGCTCTTCTTCAATTTGTTTGATGTCAGCGTCGTTGAGGTCAGACTTGAAAAAGATATCGGCCTGAATGTTCTCCTTGGCCTGTTTTTCAATACTGCGCAAGCCAAAAATACCGCCCAATACAAGCCCTATCATGAAAATGACGAGTGAAATTCCGATTACGGTCGAGACGTATCCTGTCCGGATGCCGCGTTTGCTGTAGATATCTGCCTTCTTTGCCATGATTCAAAAATACATTTTAGAATGCCTGCTTATGAACACACCCTTATTAGTTTTTAAGACTGAAATGTTTATTTAGTCACTTGGATTCATTTTGGCATTGATTGTCCAGCCAATAACTGCTGCGCGTTGTTTGGCTTGCTGCGCAATTTCACCCTCAAAAAGTTCATCAATCGTTTCATTAAAAAGTGCCAGCCAGCGATCAAAATGTTGCTTTTGAAGGGGCATTTTCAAATGTTTTTCAGTTACATTGGTCGTGTATCCTTGCTCCGAAAGCAGGGCAAAACGCCAAAATTTTTCCATTTGAGGGAGATGTGCTGAGAAATCCAGTTTTTGAAAAAAGGGTGCCAATTGCTCGTCTTGGAGTACTTTGTCATAAAAGGTACGCACGAGTTGGTGGATATCGGTTGGCGTTTCTAGTTGTTTCATATTCAAATTTACAGCGAATTTTGCTTAATTTAGGAACCTCATGCGCATACTTTTATTCTTTTTTTTCGTAACTTCTTTAATTCCACAACTGGCACGTGCTCAGGCTTTTTCCGGAAACACGAAGCCAACTATTAAACCACAAAATAAAGGTGCTAATTGCCCGCCTCCCACTCATACAACTTTTTTAGAGCTCAATAATGTTCGGGCTATGGTCCATACGGCCGGTAATCTTTGGCAAATTCCCAACCAAAATTATTCCATGTACGAAGTGCCAAAGAACTCTGGAATCAATGCACTCTTCACAGCAGCTCTTTGGTTAGGCGGAACGGACGTCAATAACCAGCTCAAATTGGCTGCCTTGCGTTACAGAAACGGTCAAGATTACTGGACAGGGCCGCTCACTAAAGTTTTTGCCGAAACTACCTATGACAACTGTAGCAAATTTGACAAGCATTTTGTGTCTAGTCAGGATGAAATACGCGAATTCAATGCCTGGTATGAAGCCGGTATTTACGACCAACAAAATGGGACAAGTACGCAATCAGATTTATTCCCCAACTATCAAGTTCCAGACATCATCAAAGAATGGCCTGCTCATGGCGATGTCTCTCAAGGCCAAGATTATTATCTAGCGCCATTTTACGACTACAATAACGACGGAACTTACAATTGGGAAAACGGCGATTTCCCGTGGTACGACATCAAAAAAACCAAAGACTGCAGCACAGAAAGAAAAATTTCCCTGTACGGCGACCTCAATTATTGGTGGGTGATGAACGATAAAGGCAATATCCATACTGAAACGGGTGCCGACCCAATTGGTATGGAAATCAGGGCGCAAGCTTTTGCTTTTGCTTCTAATGACGAAGTCAATAACATGACTTTTTACAACTACGAATTGATCAACCGTGGTACACAAACGCTCTACAACACCTACTTCGGATTTTTTACAGATGGTGCATTAGGAGATCCTTATGATGACTACGTTGGTTGCGATGTCAACCGCGGCTTAGGCTATTACTACAACGGTGACAACTATGATGGCGACAACTCAGGTTTCAAGGGTTATGGATATTCGCCGCCCGCAGTAGGCGTAGATTTCTTTGAAGGCCCTTACCAAGACAACGACGGCATTGATAACGCTTTTGGCATCTGGGACAACGAAGCCCTGAACGGCATCGGTTATGGCGACGGCGTGGTCGATAACGAGCGCTTTGGAATGCGTCGTTTCCTTTATTACTCGAATACCACCAATGGCGCTAACCCGAATCAAACAGACCCTATTAATGCTGGCGACTATTACAACTATTTGCGCGGTTTCTGGAAAGATGGCACCAAATTCGTGTACGGCGGCAGCGGGCATATCTCTGACCCAGAAGCTGATCCAAATGTGCCTTGTGATTTCATGTTTCCAGGAAACACAGATCCACTGGGCTGGGGCACCGGCGGTAATCCGCAAGCCAATTGGACCGAACAAACCGCCAACAACACACCCAACGACCGTCGTTTTGTACAATCTGCCGGGCCCTTTATTCTAAAACCCGGGGCGGTCAATAACATCACTGTTGGTGTCGTGTGGGCGCGCTCAGGTGCGGGTGATCCGTTTGCTTCTGTGGAAACTTTGCGCCGTGCCGATGACAAAGCCCAAGCGCTTTTTGAAAACTGCTTCAAAGTACTTGACGGGCCTCATGCCCCAGAGGTGCAGTCGCAAGAATTGGCCAATGAAGTCATCTTAATGCTTTCTAATCCGGTAAACTCAAACAATTACAAAGAGGCTTACGAAGAGTTTGATCCGTTTATTGTTGCATCTGATCCGAATGCAGATAAAAATTATAATTTCCAAGGCTATCAAATCTTTCAATTGGCCAATGCCAAAGTTTCTAGCTCAGAATTACAAGACCCTGATCAAGCGCGCTTGGTAGCACAATGCGATATCAAAGACGGAATCGGTAAAATCATCAATTTTGAATTCAGCGATGAACTCAATGCCTCCATTCCTGTGCTCCGGGTCAATGGCGAAGACAAGGGCATCCAACATAGTTTTCAAATCAAAACAGATCAATTTGCTCAAGGCGATAAAAAGTTAGTCAATTTCAAGCGCTACTATTACATGGCCATTGCCTATGCCCACAACAATTACAAAGACTATTCACCAAACGATCCGCTTTCATTAGATGGTCAAAAGAAGCGCTATATTGCCAGCCGAAAAGCCGCAGTCGGTGAAATCAAAGTCATTGAAGTGATCCCACACAACCCAATGCCAGAGGCAGGCGGTACGGCACAGTTAGTTGCTTATGGTTCTTCACCACGCATCACACGCCTTGACGGCTATGGCAATGGCAACCGCAGCTTAGAGTTAACCGACGAGTCTTTAAAAACCATCTTAAATGACGGTTACATGGCCAACCCAACCTATGACTACGGTGCGGGCCCTGTAAACATCAAAGTGGTAGATCCATTGAACTTAGCTAACGGCTACTTTGAGTGTAAATTCCGCGACTACACAGCCCCAAACATCGGCAATAGTGCCGATACTGCTAGTTGGGTCATTTACCGCTATGCCAACAAAGGCGATGCCACACCAATTGATTCAGTGAGCTCAGAGCGCACCATTGCTTCAGACAACGAGCAGATCATTCCACAATGGGGTATCTCTGTACAAATTTTCCAAACGAAATATACGGGTAC
>JBIPMW010000136.1:0-5363 GCA_044376455.1 Crocinitomicaceae bacterium
TGCTGTTGTTGCTGTGAAAGCTGCAGTTATGGAATTGCGCAACTTGAAAAACACACAAAAAATCATTGAGTGTGTCATCAAAATCAATAGCATTGAAAACAATGCTGATAATATCTTTGATATGAGTATCGAGCAACTCTTTAACTCAGATGTTGACGCCAAAGAATTGATCAAAAGACGTGAATTATACATGGTAATGGAAACTGCAACTGACAAATGTGAAGATGCTGGAAACGTTATCGAATCAATTGTTGTTAAATACGCCTAATTTTTAGGTCAAGTTAAAAAACATAAGATATGTTTACTGGTTTTCACGATGCTGCCAATTCTATTGCAACAGTTGTATCTACTAAAGTCTTAACACCTTTTCAAGCAGTACTTTGGGCTGCCTTGTTCAATGTCATTGCCTTTTGGGTATTCGATATGAGTGTAGGAAATACGGTAGCTAAAACTGTTGACAACAATGCCATTGACCTCTGGGTAATTCTCTCGGGCTTGCTAGCTGCCACTTTTTGGAATTTACTCACCTGGTGGTTAGGAATCCCCTCTTCATCCTCACATACCCTAATTGGAGGCTTTGCAGGTGCAGCTGTTGCACATGCCGGCTTTGGTGTCATTGAAAGCGGTGAAATCCTCAAAGTAGTTTTGTTTATCTTTTTGGCTCCAATCATTGGTGGTTTCATTGCCTATTTAATTGCAGTGGTGACCATCTCGCGATCTTTTTGGAAAAAGATGCTCGTCATTCTGTTGCTATCAGGCGTTACCATTGCAGTGATGCAGTACATGATTGACTTCATCGACATGAAACCAATTATGATGTATATCGTAATTGGAATGATTGCAGTCTTCATCTTGGTGTACATTTGGTTTGAAATCGTTCATGGTACAAAGCGCCCGTCTGCATTAAAGGAGGCCAACATGCACAAAAAGCTTCAACTGCTCTCGTCTGCTGCCTTTTCATTAGGACATGGTGGTGCCGATTCTCAAAAAGTAATGGGTATTATTTGCGCAGCATTGTTGGTTTATGGAAACATGGGCCGCGAAGGCAAATTAGATCAGCCAGTACCAAAAGACTTACGCATTACTGAACTCATGCAAATTGAATTCAACTCTGCAGATGGTAAGAAACATAAATTCAAGCCAGAGGTAGCGGAGGTTGACGGAAAAATCTATTTTGTGGATCACAAAGAAATCATCGATGCGAACAGTGGCCAAGCCATTTATGCGGAAGATGGTAAACAATTAGCTGAAGTGCAAGGTGCTGCTCCATTCAAGGTAATTGATGAAGCGCTTGAAAAAGTTGAAATCTTCACATTTGGAGATGCTTTGTGTGACGCCAAAACAAACGACACCATTTTCTTAGAAAAAACACTGAATAAAAACTACAAATATGCGAGCGTATTTGGTGAATATGTAGATGGCTCTACGGGTGAACTCAAAGAAGGTCATAAAATTAAAACCAAGGTACATTCAGACACGATGCCGATGTGGGTATCCTTTGGATGTTACCTCATGATTGGTATTGGAACATTGATGGGTGGCTGGAAGATTGTCAAAACCATGGGAACTAAGATTACGAAGGTCACGCCATTGGAAGGTGTTTGTGCCGAAACCGCAGGGGCTTTAACCTTGTTTACCGTATCTCAGTTTGGAATCCCGGTTTCAACAACACACACCATCACTGGTTCTATCATTGGAGTAGGTGCCACAAAACGACTCAGCGCCGTTCGTTGGGGGGTTACCATCAACTTACTTTGGGCTTGGATTTTAACCATTCCGGTAAGTGGTCTACTCGCTGCTATATTCTACTACCTCATTATTTGGTTTAAGTAGTAAAAACATAAATTTTCGATGAAAAAGGGCACATATGTGCCCTTTTTTAGTAAATATTCATTTGTATTTGTAAAAAATTGAAAATTCGTTAACTTTAAGCCGAATCTAAAAAATCAACTATGAAAAAACTTTTACTAACTATTAGTGCCGTTGCGCTTTCTGCTGCAACCTATGCACAGGTAATCGTTGCCGGGATTTCTCCACAGAGCATCGTTGCCAATTACACTCACACTTGGGCAGATCCAGGAAGTGGTTGGGGTACACCTGACTTCAACATCCCTGGAACTTATGTTCAAGATACCCTCATGATCGTTGACGACGGTTCTACCGGAACAAACGCACAAGGGAACCCAATTTCAGCTGAAGGCTGTAACCCACTTATTAATAATCTTACAGGTAAAATTGCGGTTGTTTTCCGTAATACTTGTGAGTTCGGTATGAAAGCACTCAATGCTCAAAATGCAGGGGCTGTTGGTGTTATTGTAGTAAACCGCAACCCAGGTGAAGTTATTGCAATGGGAGCTGGTGCAACTGGTGCTAACGTAACCATTCCTGTTGTCATGGTAGACATTAACGACGGTTTGGCTTTGATCGCAGCAATGGCAAACGGTCCAGTTGTTGCTTTCTTAGGTAACAAAACAGGTTTGTTCCCTAACGATGCCGGAATTTCTGGTGGTGCAGCTTTAATGCCGCGTCAGGCAATCATTGCATCTCAGTTGGCACAAAACGGAACAGAATTCAACTTTGATCTTGGTGCTCGCGTTTACAACTATGGTAACCAAGCGCAAAACAACGTTTCTTTGAAGGCTACCATTACAAACCCTTCAGGTGCAACTGTTTATGACAATACCGTTTCTGGTTTGTCTATCGGTGCTGGTGACTCCACAGACGTAGATCCTAGCCAAGCTAACAACTTACCAAACTTCTCGTTGGCATCTTACCCTGCTGGTACTTACACACTTACATATACTGTAAGCTTAGGCGTTCCTGATAGCTACGATGCAGATAACACACTTACTACTACTTTCACCGTTTCTGATTCATTGTTTGGCTATGCACAAGCTGATGCAACAACTGGTGTTCCTGCAGGTGGCAACTACTACCGTCCATCAACTAACAACCAAACTTTCTCAACTTGTCAAGTCATTGACAATGCCAACGCGAGCCGTTTGAAAGCAAAAGGAGTTTGGTTCTCTGCAACAACTTCTGCAGCTTCTGGAGCGGTATTAACCGGAGAAGAAATGGCACTTTACCTATATAAGTGGGAAGATGTATTTGCTGACTTAAACGATGCAAACTTGGCATTCAATACACTTACAGAAGTAGCGAATGGTTTTTACTACTATCCAGACGATCTTCAAGGTGAAACTGTTTACGGTGCTTTCACTACACCAGTTGCTCTTGAAGACAACCAACGTTATTTAGCTTGTGTACAAACTGTAAACCTCAACCTATACTTAGGTCACGAAAACGGAACAAACCTTACTTGGAACGAAGCATACTACCTTCAACCAATGACGCCTAACGAAAGTGATGGTTCTTGGTTTGCTGCTGGTTTTGGTTCAGATCTTCCAAGCTCTATGGCTGTTGCAGTAATGGATAACGATGTAAATGTTGCTGAATTGAACACCATCGAAGGTAAAGCTTTCCCTAACCCTGCAGCAGATGTAGTTACTGTATCTATTGACGGTGAAGGAGCTGCTCAATTAGTTGTAACTGACGTTTCTGGTAAAGTAGCGATGTCAAGTGCACTTAACTTGGCTGCTGGCCAAGCTAACGTGAACCTTGATGCGCTTCAAGCTGGTCTTTACATTTTCAACGTAACACTTGAAAACGGTAAAACAGCACAATTCAATGTTGTGAAAAAATAAGCTATTTCGCTTTTGATACGAAAAGGGACGGGCAACCGTCCCTTTTTTATTTGCTATCTTTGCTACATGTCAAAAGCATCTTATACTGTAACAGCAGCACTTCCTTATGCCAACGGCCCCCTTCATTTAGGTCATGTCGCTGGTGTTTATTTACCTGCGGATATCTTTGTACGTTTTTTACGCATGAATGACCATGACGTAGCCTTCATTTGTGGATCTGATGAACATGGCGCGGCAATCACTTTGCGCGCCAAAAAAGAAGGCCTCAGCCCCAAGGATATTGTCGATAAATACGACGGCATCATCAGAAATGCCTTTCAAGATTTTCAAATAAGCTTTGATATTTTTCACCGAACTTCATCAGCGTTACATCACGAAACCTCAGCTGCTTTCTTCAAAAAACTCTACGATCAAGACCAGTTTACTGAAGAAGTTTCAGAACAATATTTCGACGAGCAATACCAACAATTCTTAGCCGACCGCTACATTACCGGAACCTGCCCCAAGTGTCAAAACGCGGGTGCCTATGGTGACCAATGCGAAAAATGCGGTTCTGACCTCAGCCCTACAGACCTCATCAACCCAACTTCAACGCTCAGCGGAAGTAAGCCCGTATTGAAAAGCACTTCGCACTGGTATTTACCAATGGATCAACATGAAGGCTGGCTCAAAGACTGGATCCAAGAAGGTATTTTAGATGGCGAGGTTCAACACAATCCAAAAGAATGGCGCAATCAGGTGATTGGTCAATGCATGTCTTGGATCAACGGAGGCCTCAAGCCCCGCGCCATGACCCGTGACCTCGATTGGGGCGTCAAAGTGCCACTTCCTGGTGCAGATGGCAAGGTACTTTATGTTTGGCTCGATGCACCAATTGGCTATATTTCAGCCACCAAACAATGGGCGCTTGATAACGGTAAAGATTGGGAACAGTATTGGTTGAAGTCCAAGGCAAAAGACCGCAAATTAGTTCACTTTATTGGCAAAGACAATATTGTGTTTCATGCCATTATCTTCCCTATCCTCTTAAAAAATCACGGTGATTTAATCTTACCTGATAACGTTCCGGCCTATGAATTCTTAAACTTAGAAGGCGATAAATTCTCGACCTCGAGAAATTGGGCGGTATGGCTTCACGAGTATATCGCAGCATACCCGGATAAAACCGATGAGCTTAAATACGTACTTACTTCCATTGCCCCTGAAACAAAAGATTCCGAATTTACCTGGAAAGAATTCCAAACTCGTGTCAATTCTGAGCTTGCCGACATCATGGGAAATTTCGTCAACCGAACTTTGGTCCTGACCAACAAATACTATGACGGCAAGGTTCCTGCTCTTGGCGCCATGACACCTGAAGACCAAAATTTAATTGCTCAAATCCAAGAAATTCCGGCCAAAATCTCCAAATTGGCCTACGCTTATAAGCTGCGCGAAGCACAAGCAGAAATGATGAATTTGGCGCGTTTAGGCAACAAATATTTGGCAGACAACGAGCCCTGGAAATTGGTCAAAACAGATCCGGAGCGCGTTGAAACCATCATGCATTTGGCTTTGCAAATCACAGCCAATCTTCAAATTGCATGTCAATTATTTTTGCCCGCAACCGCTGACAAACTTGCCAAGATGCTCAATAGCGCGTGGTCTCAATATACTGAC
>JBIPMW010000137.1:0-5341 GCA_044376455.1 Crocinitomicaceae bacterium
TAGCAGCCAATGCTTATGGTGAGCAAGATCCACAGCATATTGTGATGTTGCCTGCCAATATCTTCCACAATGAAGATGGTCAGTTTGATGGCGCTATGTTCCAAGTAGGTAGTTTGGTACCTATGTCAGATAGCGATGGCAATCAATTGCGTGGTCGTATTCTAGAAATTACAGACGAAACTGTTCAGATGGATTTCAACCACCCATTAGCAGGTACTGACCTTCATTTTGCAGGCACAATTCTTGAAGTTCGCGAGGCGGATGCAGACGAATTGGCCCATGGTCATGCGCATGGTCCGCATGGTCATCAGCACTAAGCCGCAACAATTTAGCACTTACTTTGTTAGAAGCGTGTATTGGTATATTCCACTACACGCTTTTTTAATTCTACAAAGAAATGGCAACTGTATTTGAAACCAGACTTATTGGCAATATCGGCAAAGACGCACACGTTAAAACCATGGAAAGAGGCATTGTAGCCATTAACTTTCCGGTCGCACACAACAAAAACTGGAAGGACAAAAAATCTGGCCAAATGCGCACCAAAACCACTTGGGTTAATTGTACCATCTGGAAGCGCGAGGGTTCCAATATGCGCATCATTGATTTTCTTACTCGCGGAACACTCGTTGAAATCATCGGCACACCCTTTGCCAAAACCATTCAAATGGAAGACGGTACCTCGCGCACTGAAATTCGCTTGAATGTTTCCAAAACAAACATTCTAAGACCAGCTAATAGAGAGGATCAAGAAGCCACTGGTTATGTTGATCACGACGAAGACGACGATCAATACCAAACTACCCTGGATGATTTTTCGTTGGATAATGATGATTTTGAATAACTTAGAAAAAAGATGAAAAAAAGTGATGAAATTTTTAAATAATTCACTTTTTGAATTCGAAAAATTACATATATTTGCATCCTCGAATTGAGACATTCCTCCTTAGCTCAGTTGGTTAGAGCATCTGACTGTTAATCAGAGGGTCGCTGGTTCAAGTCCAGCAGGGGGAGCAAAAGCCTTACGGAAACGTGAGGCTTTTTTTTGTATCTTTAAACGAGCCTTGCCAATTGACGTATTTTACGCTCAAATCAATCAAGGGCATTCAGTTAACCACCATTAATGAAGTTTAGCTTCCTCCTATTTTTTTATTTAGTTTCCAATTTAACGTTGAGTAATAAGTTGCCTGCTTTTTTGAAGCTCAACGCTGCTCAATCAAATGAAATAGGTTTTTTTGGCGACACTGTAAAAGACCTTGGGAATAATATCATGCTCATTTATCAAGACATGCAGAACGATTATTGGTTTGGAAGCTGGGAAACGGGAGTGTATCGTTATGACGGCAAGTCAATGATCAATTATTCCATAAAGGACGGTTTACCAAACAATAGAATTGAGCAAATTACAGAAGATCAAAATGGAAACATTTACTTTATCAGTTGCCACCCCAATTCTACGATTACTAAATTTGATGGCCAATCATTTTCTAAAGTTCAAACAATACCTAGTACTGACTGGCAACTTCAAGACAACGATTTGTGGGTTAAAAATGCTTATCCAACTCAAAAAGTATATCGGTTTGACGGAAATACTTTTTTTGAATTGACCTTGCCAAAACCACCATCACTTCCCAATCCATTTGAAATTTATAGTATCTACAAAAATAAAGAAGGAAACATTTGGTTTGGTACCAACCCAGTCGGTGTTTGCCGTTATGATGGCAAATCATTTGAATGGATTACAGAAGACGACGTGACCGAATTTCGTCCGGGAGGCGCAAACGGAGTTCGATCGATTACAGAAGATCAAAATGGGGATTTTTGGTTCAATACCGAAAATCGATATAGCGTCTACGATAGCTCAACTTTTAAAAGTGGTAAGTTTTATAAAAGACACAAGAGTATTGGGAGTTTAGATGGGGAAAATATAAGCGGTTTAACCGAGTATCTTTCGTCTGTTAGAGACAACGAAAATAATTTATGGTTTGTTACTTATCGCAATGGTGTTTGGAAATACGATGGGTCAAAAATTACTCAATTTAAAGTCCAAGAAAATTCAAAAGACATCACTTTATTCTCTATTTATAAAGACAATAATGGAAACCTTTGGCTCGGAACACATGACAACGGCGCATATAAATTTAACGGCAATGCATTTGTAAAATTCAAACCGAAGGAACAAAGTATTATTGTTCAAATTCATCCAACTATTCAAAATATATTTAGTGGCCTCCCCCTCGATAAATCTCGTTTAGAACTTCGTGAAGTGATTTTAAATGATGAGCGGTTTATTCTGACTGACACTACTTTTAATAACTTCCCTCCTTCTACATTTTTCAAAGGTCTAACAACAGACAAAGGTCTCATTCAAACTAAGCCCGACTCTATTCAAGTCATGTTGATTTTTGGCAACGCTTCGCTGAAAACCGAAAAAGGTGGACGAGAAGACAGTACCAAACATCCGATGATTTTAGAGTATCAGTATTACTTTTCTAATAGAGAAAGTGCTGAACTGGAATGTAGACGCATATTAAACCTGGTTCAAACGATTTTCACTGATACAAGTTCAATTATGGATGACAATTGGGAAACTGATTACTCGATAGGTCAACAAAATGGAATTCAAAAGTGTAGCGGAAAAATTTTCGATAGTTTTGAACCTTACTACAGAGTAGCTATTTCAATGATATCCTATATTCCTTCGGGTGACGCCAAGCCGTTTTTTGTGCTCGACATCTCCTTTAGTAAAGAGGATAAATAACTACTACTTACCTTCTACCTCACCGCCTCTGCTAACTTCGCGATATCAAACTTAGACATTTGCATGAATGCATAGGTGGCTTTTGGGGCAGTTTCAGGGTTGGTCATGAGTTGGCCTAAAATACGTGGAACAACCTGCCAAGACACGCCGTATTTGTCTTCAAGCCAGCCGCACTGCCCTGCTTTTCCTTCTTTGGTAAAATAATTCCAGTAAGCATCTATTTCTTCTTGTGTGTCAACGGTGAGTACTAAAGAGATTTTCTCGTTGAACGAGGTGTCAGGGACAGCGTTGTTTAAGCACATCATCCGGACGCCATTCATCTCAAAAACTGCAGCCATTGGGTTCTCGGAGAGCAGTTTAAAGTCTGAAAAGATTTGCTGATAGTAATGCGCCATTGCTTGTGCGTCCTGATGCCAAAGGCAAATTGAAAATGTTGTAGCCATTTGTTTTGTTAGTGTTTATTTTTTGAAGAATTAATCTTGCGCGATAGCCACCATTTTCTGGCCGGGTTTTCGATCAAAAGGAAGGTCAATGAAGAGGTAATCAGTAGGACGAGCAGATATGGAAAGAAAATATCTTCCGGTTTTTGGTCTTTGAACCACGGCAAATATTTTTGACAAATCACGTAGACTGGAAATTGCAAAATGTAGAGCGAATAGCTCATGCCTCCTAAAAAGACCATGAATTTAGACGAAAGCAGCGCGCCTATTTTACCTTCTGTGAGCGCCAAGCTAAAAATGACTAAAAGGTAATATGGCGATAGCAAGCCATTGTGTTGATTATCGTGAAAAGCATAGTTTTTATAAGCGGTGTATAGGATCAAAAGCGAGGCAATGACCGTTGCCATTTGAATATACTTCTTTGCTTTTAGTTTTAACCATTCGTAGTTTTTGACAAAGAGCAAGCCAAAATGCAAGAAAACAATTGAAATTGCTGCTAAAAATCGTGTAAATGTAATTTGTTGGAGCTGCATTGAACCAAAGATAAGTGTTTTCTCAAACCGTACTTTTCTTATTCAATTGAACTACGAAAGAAATTTATTGATTAATTTCATTAGTGAAATAGCTCAATACCCCATGTACTACATCTCCATCACAGGTCTCAAGCCAAAAGGAATTTTCAGTTTTTTCAGATTTTGGCGTTTGGCTATCCCCTCGTTTGAGCAAGCCCGAAAAGCCAATGGCATTCAATTTTGTGAAGTTAAACGCATTAAAGGTTTTCAATGCACCCTGACTGCTTGGGAAAGCCGTGATGCCATGCTCGACTTCATGCGTTCTGGTATTCATTTAAAGGCCATGAAAGCGTTTAATCGCATCGCAACAGGCAGAACCTTTGGTTATGAATCTGATACAATTCCTACTTGGAATGAAGCCTTTGAGCTCTTGCAAGAAAAAGGAAAGAATTATTAAATATTCAAAATGGAACATTTAAACTGGAAGGAAATAATCGATCAAAATTCACACTTGGTCCAAGAATTATTTTCAAATTTAAACGAGGAGCAGCTCAATCTTCAACCTAATTCAAGTACTTGGAGTATTGCACAGAATTTAGCCCATTTGATTGTTATTAACGAAAGTTATTTCCCGATATTAACTGAGCTACATAACAAAACATACCATGCTCCTTTTCATGCCAAATTCTCTTTTATCGTGGGTTTTTTCGGAAAATTTGTCCTGAACTCCGTTGAGCCAAGCAGACACAAAAAAATGAAAACTTTCCCTATTTGGGAACCCCAACAAAGTGTTGTTTCGACTGATATTATTGAGCGATTTCTTGTACATCAAGAAAAGTTAAAAAAGGCCTTTGAAAATGCAGCTGACCTATTATCTAGGCACTCGGTCATTCATTCTCCGGCAAGCAAAGTAATCGTTTATAAGCTTGCCACAGCATTTGATATTATTGTGACACATGAGACACGTCATATCAATCAAGCAAAGGAGGTGCTACAACTGATTCAACACTAACCATTTTTTGTTGTGAATAAATGTGATATTCAAACTGATGTAAATAAAAGTCTTTATTACGAGAAGGCAATAAAAAAGCTTCCCGAGGAAATCTTGAATTTAAAAATCTCTAAACCTGCCTTGCGGGCATTAGTAAATCAAGGTTTATTTGACATAGAAGACCTTCGTAGTTTTGGACTTTCAAAATTATCGCAATTGCATGGTTTCGGACCAAAAGCTTTGGACCAAATTGCTGACCTACTCAAAAATCAATGAATGAAACAACTTTAAACATGATCAACTGGCAAACCTCTACTCCACCCCAAGCGCCATTTTACGCCTCGATTTTCAATTACTTTTTATCTGATGATTTAGAAGGATACGAAGCCTATGACTTACAAACCTTAGAATTAGTGAAGCAAATTCCGGGATTTTTAGGCTATGAAAGTATGAAGCATGATGGGCGCGGAACTTTTATCAGTTATTGGAAAAGTAAAGAAGCGATTCAAGAATGGGCTAAGCACCCCATTCATCAGGAAGCAAAAGTGCTCGGTATGAATCGCTGGTATAAGTATTATCACAGCATGATTGCTGAAGTAGCACGTTTTCATGAACATACAATATAGCCTTGCAACCT
>JBIPMW010000138.1:0-5327 GCA_044376455.1 Crocinitomicaceae bacterium
AAAAATGCAGTCTTCGATGAGTTCTGCTGGGGTTAGGTTCCAGAATTGATCGCCAGTTTCGGACAAACCAATCTGCTGAGCGAGGTCGGCATTTTTACCGAATTTGCCATGTTGTTCCATGTTCTGTTTTTAGAGTGTTTGACCCGACAAATTTACGTGAGATTCACCCTGCAAACTATGATTTATATTAGGTTTTTGTAAACAGCAAGTGTGGAGAAATGTGCAGAACTTAATTTGCTTTTTTAGCAAAAAAACACTATATTAAAGTAAGTGTCAGAACTACACTTTGGGTTTTGAAAAGCGGTGCTTTTTCGTTAGTTTTGAAACTAAATGAAACGCATGCGCCTCTTCTCTTCCCTTCTTGTTGTCTCACTGCTCGGATTCAGTATCATTCAACTTTATCCACGAGTAAAATCGACAGTAAAATCTACTTCCTTTAGATATGAACTTCCAAATAAATGGATCAATAGTGAATTGGCTCCTTTGAACGCTCTCGCGCTTCACCTCCAACATGACGGCTTCCGCAAACACATTCAAATCCTTAAAAACAAACGTCAAGCCCTGCCATTAGGTCGCCTTGATCAAAAATTAGCGTGTATTGCGCTTGGTGGCAACTCAAGCGTTTTTACAGAAACACTTGACCTCTACGCCGACCGCATGGCCTTTTTTGCAGCTGATACCCTGCAAATTCCAGCTGCGCTCGACAAATTTTATGGGTTAACCGAACCTGAAGTTTGCATTTATAGTCTTCATGCCCACAAACCACAAAGTAATCACATTGCCAATTGGGCCCTCGAAAAAACGAAATTACTCGACACCAATGACCGAAATATCTTGGTGTTGTTTGGCGAGCACAAAGCGCTCAAATCCATAGATACATCCTTGTTTGACGCCATTATCTTGGCACATGAAAACCACGCCATTGCGCAAGCCCAAATTGCACAACTCATCATGGGAGGTATAAGTGCCGCAGGCATTCAAGCCAATGGGCGTTTAGGAATTGCCTTACCCGAAGAAATCGGTATTCAGAGCACTGATCTCAAAGCACTCGATGACATCGCACAGGAAGGAATCTCGGCAGGCGCCTACCCTGGCTGCCAGTTGTTGGTAGCCGTTGAAGATAAAATCATTTGGCACAAGGCCTACGGAAAGCAGGGCTATGAAGCTACGGCACTACAAATTGACCAAAATTCTTTGTACGACATCGCTTCAGTAACTAAAATTGCCGCCTCTACCCTACTGGCCATGCAACAGCATTCACAAGGCAAGTTTGACCTCGATCAAAAACTAAGCTCTTACATCCCTGAAGTGGTGGGCAATACTGCATTCGGAGCACTCAAAATCAGAGAAATCATGGCGCATCAGGCAGGCCTCACGCCTTGGATTCCGTTTTATAAGCGCACGCTTACCGACGGATCCTGGAAGGCTACTGTATACCAAAAAGAGCGATCTGCTGATTTTCCGCTCGAGGTAGCCAAAGACATGTACATCCACAAGAACTACAAAGACAGCATGTATGCCCAAATTTTACGCTCCGAGCTGGGGCCTAAAAAATATGTGTATTCGGATCTTTGCTATTATTTTACCCAACCTATCTTGGAGCGCCTCATCGGCGAAAGTCAAGCAAGCTATTTGCGACGCAATATTTACCTACCACTTGGGCTCAATCGAATGACTTATCAACCCTTGCAATTTTTTAGCAGCAAGCAAATCGTCCCTACAGAAGATGACCAAGCATTTCGCAAGCAGCTCTTGAGCGGTTACGTCCACGACCCTGGCGCAGCCATGCTTGGCGGCGTTGCCGGACACGCCGGGATATTTGCCAATGCTTGGAGTTTGGCACACGTGATGCAGCTTTTCTTGAACAAAGGAGAAATGGCAGGGCAACGTTTCTTTACAGAAGCCACCTACAACGAATTTACCAAGCAGCAATACCCTGGCAACAGACGCGCCGCGGGCTTTGACCGCCCTAATGCAAGCGGAGGCGGTACTTGTGACGTCTTGGCATCCCAGCAATCATTTGGGCACTCGGGCTTCACCGGAACCCTCGCCTGGGCCGATCCTAAAAACAAGGTCATTTTTATTTTCTTATCGAACCGCGTGCACCCCAACCAAGACAACTGGAAACTCCGCGACCTCAACATCCGCACCGACCTCCAACATGTGGTATACCAAGCGCTAGCGAAGAGGGGGAGGTGATCCTTACCTCACCACCAAAACCTTCGCAAAGCGTTTTTGGGTTGGGTTTTCGATGAGTAGTGTGTAGTTACCGGCAGGTAGGTTAGCTACGTCAAGGGTTGCAGTAGTTTGACCCTCTTGAATGACTTTTCCTTCGTTGGATAAAATGCGGTAATGGTTGTATTGCTGAATCAATGTTTCAGGAATATTGATTTGATCAGAAACTGGGTTAGGGTATACTTGGAAAGAAGCACTTCCTTCGAGTTCTATGGTCCCCATAATGTAGTCGCAAACTTCTAAATAGTTTGGTTTGTATAAAGCAAAATTGTTATCCGAATAACAACGGAAAGGACCTCCTTCATTGCCGTCCACAGCACCGTCGAATTGGTCATAAGGTAGCAAGTAATCGTGAAGGAAGCCAATATTTTCAATTATTGTATCATTTAACCATCCCAAAGAAATATTATTTGAATCACATTTTTCTGCCACTAAATATTTTCTGGTTTCATTGTTAATGGTCAGATTGCCCGTTGCTAAAATTTTAATGCGGCTATTTTGAGTGGCTACATTTGTAAATGGTTGCTTGGCTCGCCAGCTATCGCCAACTTGCGCATTGAAATTGTAAAGTGTATCCCACTGGTTTTGGTAACGCAAATAGACCACGCCATTGGCTTCGTAGGTGTATTCTGTACCAATGCTATATGACGTAACGCCCATACCCCAACCTAAACCATGAAAAGTTTTGGATAGTTTTTTGGTGACTTGCCCATCAATAAGGGTGTCACCAGAATAAGCGATATCGACATAGCCAGGGAAAAATCCGTAGTAAGAATAATGCCATTGCGCACCGTTGGGAGCCCAGTTTTGGGCAAATGAAAACCCAGAAAATAACAAAACGAGTACAAGAAGTCTCAGCATCATCTTATTGATTTACAAAATAAATTGAATTGACGACCATCAATTTGCCGCTTTCCCAGAAGCCGCGGAAGAGTGGATTGTCGATCAAATAGATAACGGTGCCGCGGCCGTATTGTACCGTTCCAGCGATATCTGCTTCGGATTGTTGTTTTTGAACGCGTGCGCCCACAAAACCATTGACTGCTGTGGCATTTTTCTCCAATTCAAAAACAGGCTGGCCTTCCATTTCATAGACGCTGGCTCCTTGACGCAAGGTGTAATAATGATTGTAGCCAAAAGCCATTGGGTTGCTATTATCTAGCTTGCAAGGATAGATGGCGCCAATGATGGCGTCAGAAATTTGGTCGCGTTCTTGGTTGCCGTAGCTGACAGGTGCGCTTGGCCCAGCACTTCCTTCTTTGCGTTTGAGGCCAAATCCTTCTTGGTCTGCAAGGGCATCCACGGCGCCACCTGTCACGATCAAAGTTCCACCTTCGCGCACCCATTTGGTGAGTGCAGCATTGCCCGCTATATCAAAGCCACCCTCAGGTACAAATAATACATCGAGGCTAGAAAGTGCGGCATTTAGATCATCTTCAAAAATAAGGTGTGCAGGTTTATTCAATTGTTGTTCGAAGAAATGCCAGATTTCGCCGACATTCAATGAAGAGAAGTTTTCGCCCGCCAAAATACCTACTTTAGGATTTGGTACCATTTTAACAGCTGACGACCCAAAATCTGCTCCTGAATCTACCATTCCGGTGATGAAGCCTTTGATATCTACGGCATATCTGCTCGCATAATCATTGACCATCTTGTGAAAATCAGGGCGTTTGTTTTCACCGGTCAGTAACAACAAAGTTCCCGGAGCATATTTCTGACCTTGATAAGTAAATCCTTTTTCGTGGAAATAAACCTTCAGACCCGCCATTTGCACGGCATTCAAAAAACGTGCAGTTTGCATAGACTCCCAGCGTACGGCATACGCAGCAAAACCTTCTCTTGCGAAAAAATCGGTCTGACTTCTTTCCGTTGCTTGGTAGGCTGTGGCTTTCAATGGGCCTTCTACTGCGTAGGCATCAAGTCCATAAGCATAAGGCAAAGACCACGCAGTAATGTCATAAGTAAGGCTATCTGACAATTTTGTGCGTGGTTCAAAAAGAACAGAGACCAAGGTGCCTTTTTCTTGTTGGGTAGAGACCACGATATCGCCAATTTCTAACTTAAATGCTTCCTGAACACCAGTTTTGAAATGGAAACCTTTGGCGGCAACTGCTTGCGTACTTGTGGAAATCATTTGCCAATCAATGTTGTTTTTACTGAGCAATACCAACAGTGGTTCTACCTGATTGCTGGTTGCTTTAATAACATATGCATCGTATTTGAAATCTTTTTGTTTGGCAAATTTTTGGTATTCTGCTACTAATTTCTGTGCGTTTCTTGCACTGGTTTCAACTGTCGAGAGACCTGTTGTTACATGATGTGCAACACGGTCTGCTAAGCGCAAAGTATCGCCTACTTGCGTAATGACAGCCAAACCTGCGCGCCCACTTCCACCCTGTTCGTAGGTCATGCCAATACTTCCACTGTAGGTTGGATAGGTGTCGCCATAACTCGGGTACAATAAATCGAAGATTTCTTTAGAGAAGTACAACCAACCTGCTTTGTCAAAATAGCCCGCATGGTTTTTACCAATTTCTTTTTGGAAGTCGCGTTGCCAATTGGTAATCACTTCATGGTATGGTTCTGCAGCTGGCGGAAAATAATAGGGTTCGTTGATGCCCTGCTCGTGGAAGTCCACGTGAACGTGAGGCAACCATTGGTTGTATTGCTGTACACGAACAGCAGACTCAATTTGTGTCATCCAGGCCCAATCGCGGTTGAGGTCAAAGAGGTAATGGTTCGGGCGGCCACCCGGCCAAGTTTCATTGTGGCTCGCGCTGAATCGTTCCATATCGATTGGGTTGGCGCCATATTGATAGTAAAAGTTGACATAGCGGTCACGGCCATCGGGGTTCAAGCACGGATCCATGATCACGAGTGTGTTTTCAAGATAAGCAGCCTTGTCGGTGAGCAAATGATAGGCCGTTTGCATGGCAGCTTCAGTACCAGAACTTTCATTGCCATGTACATTGTAAGACAACCAAACAATAGCCAGCTTTTCGTCTTGGGCTTGTATGAGGTGTTTTTGCTTGATTTCACCTAATTTTTTGAGGTTCTCGGGGGTGCCGATATAGACCATCAAGAGATCG
>JBIPMW010000139.1:0-5323 GCA_044376455.1 Crocinitomicaceae bacterium
CCACGAAGCGTTATTACTCATGAGAAAAGGAGAGTCTGCTAAATTGATATTGCCTAGTTATTTAGGGCATGGTTTGTTAGGAGACAGACAGTCAATACCTCCTCAAAGCATTCTATATATTGATCTTAAACTGATTGAATTACAATGAAATATGTTATAAGTCTTTTTACACTTTGCTTGCTGTTGTGGTCTTGCAATGACACGCCTCAATCTTCTGGTCAGGCAAAAAATATTGTGAAAGCTAATACGGCACAAAACACTGATTTTGATACCAGTGCAGGTGCCGCCAAACAAAACCTGATCAATTTTGAAAAAGGAAAGGTGAGCAGTACCAAGAAGTTGGCCAATGGTATTGTGATCAAATGGATCAAAAGAGGGAAGGGGCCGCGTTTACAGGCGGGTGAAATGGCGCTCATTGACTACCGCTTGGCTTTGCCAGATGGTAAAATTGTTGATGGCAATAACCGTATTAAGCTGCCATTTATTCCGTTTGTGATTGGTTACAGCATGCAAACTGCCGGTTGGGACCTCGCCTTTACAGAACTGAAAGTAGGTGACTTCGTTAAAGTAGAAATTCCGGCGGTCTTGGCTTATGGATCCAAAGGAATCAAAAACGTAATTGAGCCAAATACAGATAACTGGTTGTTTGTTAAAGTGATATCAAAAGTACAGCCAAGTATAGATGCTGACGGTATCAGAAGTTGGCGCTTGGCCAAGGGCGAGCCTTTTGAGTTGGCTGCTGATACTGAGAAAGAAATCGCTTATGAATTCATCGCATCTACCCCGAGCCGATCCAATGCCATCAACGCACGTAAGTTCCCATTGCGTTTTGTGCCAGGGCAAAGAACAGTGGTTCCCGGCCTGAGGAAAATCTTAAAAAATGCTTTAAAAGGAGAGCGCTACTACGTGATTCTGAGTCCTCAGCAGGCCTACGGCAAAAAAGGATACAACAACGTTATTGGTCCGGATGAATCTGTTTTCTTTATGGTGGATATCCTAGGAGTCAGGTCCATTTCATAAGAATTCTGTAAATTTGCATTGAAATTATTGGTTTTGCAGAAAGTTTTCCTTCTATTTATTGTTTGCTTTTTTACCGCATCTGTGCTGCAAGCGCAGCGGGCACTTGACACCATCGAAACCGAGGTTGGTAAGATTGTTTTGTACAGCAATAAAACCTGGTCTTTTCTACAAGTATCCACTTTTGATGGCATCATGAATCCACGGATTCATCGCGAAATGCTCGCTCAAGATCCTAGTTTCAAGCACCCTTGGAGCAACGATGTCTGTTTCACGAGTCGCAATGACATGGGGAAGCTCAAAGACACCCTTTGGCTTTGTGTCAACGACGAATACGATCAAAATTTTCATATGCCAGCCCCTGGTCTTGTTACATCTCGCTATGGTCCTCGTAATGGAAGAAGCCACAATGGCATCGACATCGATTTGGAAACAGGAGACACCGTATACGCAACTTGGTCAGGTAAAGTACGCTATGCCAAATACAATGATGGCGGCTATGGCAATTTAGTCATCATCAGGCACCCCAATGGCCTTGAAACCCTTTATGCCCACTTGAGCAAGTTCTTGGTTTACCCCGATCAAGACATTGTGGCTGGTGAGCCTATAGGTCTTGGTGGGAATACTGGTCGCTCGTATGGTTCGCACCTGCACTTTGAAATCCGTTTCTATGATGTGCCCATGAATCCAGAAGAAGTCATCGACTTCGCTGCCAAGGACCTCAAAAATGAAAATCTTTTTGTACACAAAGGCCTTTTCAGGCCAGGTGCAAAACCTTCAGATTATTACGAAGATCATCCTACTGAAGTGATTCAAGCACCAGTTGTTGTCAGAACACCTCAAGTAAGATATTACAAAGTAAGACCTGGTGATACCCTTACCGAAATCGCATCTCGCAACGGCACAACAGTTTCACAATTGTGCCAAATGAATGGCATTAAACCCACTTCCGTTCTTCAAGTAGGACGCAGTCTAAGAGTCAAGTAACATGAAAAATATATTGATCCTCACCATCCTGCTCACAGGACTCAGCGCTTGCTCTGACTACGCCAAAATCCTTAAAGGTTCTGATTACAGTCAGAAATTCGTTACAGCCAACGAACTCTACGATCAAAAAGAATACGACAAAGCTATTGTGCTCTATGAGCAAATCTATCAGCATGCACCAAAGTCAGGTGAAGGAGAAGTTTCTTATTACCGCATGGCAACGTCCTATTATGCGATTGAAGACTACTACATGGCACAGTACTACTACAGTTCTTACATGCAGCGTTTTCCGTACAGTGATAAATCAGAAGAGGTAATGTTCATGATTGCGATGTGTTCCGTAAAAAACTCACCAGAATACAGCCTTGACCAAACCGAAACTGAGTTAGCTATCAGTAATGTACAGCAATTCGTAGATCGCTACCCTGGTTCTTATCTTGTCGATTCCTGTAACCTGATCATCGATCAACTGCGCTTCAAACTCGAACTCAAGGAATACGAAGCTGTGGCACTCTATGACCGTACTGAAAATTTCAAAGCTGCTGTGGCTGCCGGGGAAATATTCATGGAACATTACAGCCGATCAAAATTTTTAGAAGAGGTGCATTACATGGTCGTGAAAAATTCTTACTACATGACGATTAATAGCATTGAGAGCAAAAAAAGCGAGCGCAGTTCTCAAACTATTGAAAGATTCCGTAACTTTGCCATTCGCTACGCTTCCTCGAAGTACCTAAAAGAACTGGAAAACTACGTGGCAGCGCTCGAAAAAATTAAATAAAACACACATGAGTTTCAAAAACACAACAGCAGAACGTACTACCGTTACCCGTGACACCATCTTAGTTGAAGAGAAAACAGGTAATATCTACGAATCTTTGGTGGCTATCTCTAAAAGAGCCAGTCAAATTTCTACTGAACTCAAAGAGGAATTGACTCAGAAATTGCAAGAATTTGCAACGCACACTGACAACCTCGAAGAAATTTTTGAAAACCGCGAGCAAATCGAAATCTCTAAGCATTACGAAAAGATGCCAAAGCCAACGGCTATTGCCATGGAAGAGTTGCTTGAAGAAAAAATCTACCTCCGCAAACCTGAGGCCTTGCAATAAAAATGTTTGGTAAGCGCATCCTTCTTGGTATTACAGGAGGTATTGCCGCCTACAAAACTGCCTCCTTAGTCCGTCTGCTCAAAAAGAGTGGGGCAGATGTCCGTTGTGTGCTTACACCATCCGCCACTTCTTTTATCAGTCCACTTGTCCTAGCTACGCTTTCTGATAATCCTGTTCATATCGAATTTTGGAATAAAGAGACCGGCCAATGGACCAACCACATTGAACTCGCATTATGGGCCGATGTCATGCTCATTGCTCCGGCAACCGCCAATACCATTTCAAAAATGGCCAATGGTGGGTGTGACAACCTGTTATTAGCCTGTTACTTATCGTTAAAATGTCCTTGTATTATTGCACCTGCTATGGACCTCGATATGTATCAGCATCCAAGTTTCAAAAGAAATTTGGCTACCCTTCAAATGGATAAAACCCACATTATTCCGGCAACTTTTGGCGCATTAGCTAGTGGTTTAGAAGGGCAGGGTCGGATGGAAGAACCTGAAAATATTTGTCAATTTGTGACTGCTTTTTTTGTCCAACAAAAAAATGAAGCTCAGGTAGCACAACAAAAAATACTCATTACAGCAGGCCCAACGCTAGAGCACCTTGATCCTGTTCGATTTATTTCCAATCATTCTACAGGTGCCATGGGCTTTGCATTGGCTCAAGCTGCATTGCAAAAAGGGCATGAAGTTATTTTGATCACGGGCCCAACTCAATTGAGTTTATGGCATCCAAAGCTTACCCGTATAGCTATTCAAAGTGCCGAACAAATGCTAAGCGCTGTACAAGCTCATTGGGCTCAAATGGACCTCGGTATTTTTACGGCCGCAGTGGCTGATTATCGACCGGCTCAGGTTTCAAGTACAAAAATCAAGAAACAAGAAGAGCACTTGAGCTTAGCACTTTTAAAGAACCCAGATATTTTGGCCTGGGCTTCAGACAATAAAACAAACCAAAAAGTAGTCGGATTTGCGCTAGAAACAAATAATCAGGAAGAAAATGCGTTAAAGAAACTGAGCGCCAAAAAACTGGATTACATTGTGCTCAATACGCCTCAAGAAGGCGTCAGTGGTTTTGGCGCGCCAACTAATATTATTACTATCTTCGGAGCTAAAGGTCAAAGAATTGCTTTGCCATTAATGTCAAAGTTAGCGGCGTCTCAAGCTTTGTTAGAAATACTCGATGAAAAGACACATGAAAAATAGTCTAATTGCATTGTTTTTAACTTGTTTTTCAAGTTTAGTACAGGCCCAAGAACTCAATTGCCAGGTAAATATTGTGGTTGACAACAAGGTCGAAGTCAGTTCTACTGAACAAGAAATCATCAATCAGATGAAGCAAAGCATCACTGAGATCATGAACAATACAGCCTGGACCAAAGATAAATTCAAGACCGAAGAGCGCATCAATTGTAATATACAAATTCAGATCCGCGAAATTCCGGCTACAGGAGTCTACAAAGGAGATATCCAGGTTTCAAGTGTAAGACCAGCCTTCAATAGCAATTACAATTCCACCCTTTTCAATTTTCAAGACGAAAACTTCCAAGCTGGTTTTTCACGAGGAGCCGTCTTAAATTATGTACCAAATCAATACCGCGATAACCTCACTTCTATTTTAGCCTTCTACGCCTATTTTATCATCGGCATGGACTACGACTCTTTTTCACCGAAAGGAGGAACGCCTTATTTTCAAGAGGCGCAACAAATCGTAACACTCGCCCAAACAGGAGGAGCGCCAGGCTGGAAATCTTCTGAAAGTAGCAAAAGAAATAGATTTTTCTTGGTGGACAATATGTTACAACCTGTATTTGAGCCATATCGAACTTGTATTTATATGTATCACCGCCAAGGACTTGATCAGTTATATGATAAAAAAGCCGAAGGGAAAAAGTCTATAGTAGCAGCATTGAACTTACTTACGCCCATTATGGCCACAAGACCAAATACGGTAAATATCGTTAGTTTTCTATTCGGTAAAACTACCGAGCTTACCAATATTTTTTCCGATTCAGAACTGAAAGAAAAGCAAGACCTCGTGAACATGCTTAAAAAACTAGATCCTGCAAACGCAACTCGTTATAATTCAATCCTTGAATAATGTTGCTACACCTGCGCATTCAAAATTTCGCGCTCATTGATGACGTTACCCTTCACTTTAAGCAAGGATTCAGTGTCCTTACCGGTGAAACTGGTTCAGGT
>JBIPMW010000323.1:0-5285 GCA_044376455.1 Crocinitomicaceae bacterium
CTGGCAAACCCTGTGGGTTTATCAGCACCCATTGAAATGATTGACGTTTCGCCTCCGACGCTGGAGCTGGAGGCGGTGAATGTACCCATCGAAGACGAGGACGACGCGATCTGAGCTGCGCCAGGCGGGGCGGGGGCGCGCGGGCGGGGCGCCGCGGAGGCCCCCCGGGCCCGCGCGCGGCCGGGGGCGGCTGGAGCGGGGCAGACATGGCCCTCTGTAGGGGCCCCTCCCCCGCCCCGCCCGATCCATCCCCACCCCCGCCCCGAATTTTTCGGGTTTTGCTGGCGGACAAGTTGCGTCTGGCGCAAGCTGTTTCGTGAACAGCAACAGCACCGGAGGAGCCGATGAACAGGCCCCGCTTCAGCTACGAGCACACGGCGGTCGCCGTCGAGGAGAGCCGCGTCGAGGTCTACGACGAGGACGGCGAAGTGACCGACGAGAAGCCGATCGAGATGGTCCTGGAGGGCTACGGCATCTTCGACGCCAAGCGAGGCCTCGGCGAGGGCCAGCAGATTGCCATCGCCACGGACCGCGACGCGGCCGAGCTGATCGTGGCGGCCCTCAACGGCTCCCAGGCCCCGTCGATCACCATCGTCGGCGAGGCCGGCCTGCGGGAGATCGAGCGCGAGGGGGGCCTCTGATGGATTTCCCGTTCTGGTATGTCGTCTTCGCGCTGCTGGTCGGGTTCGGCCTGGGCGCGGGGACGATGCTCTGGCTGCTCCACGACGACATCCCCTACGAGGACGAGCTCTATGACCCCGAAGCCCGACGCGCCCGACGCGCTCGATAAGGCCCTGGCCCCGGCGGCCAGCAAGTTCATCCTGGCCCAGGACGCCGAGGTCCGGCGGTGGCGCGTCCTGCCGAACGGGACCGGCGTCCTGGCGGTTCGCTACCCCGACGTGGATCCTGACCTGGCCGAGATGCGGAGCGAGGACACGGTGATCGAGACATACCCGTTCGACACGGCCGAGCTCGCCAAGACGTTCATTCGCTGGCGCAGCACGGTCGCCGCGATGCGGCCCCTGGCGGTGCTCGAGAAGGCCCCCGTGCCGAAGGCCCGGCACTGATGGACCGCCCCGACCTCGACACCTGGGCCCTCGATCTGTGCGACCTGGTGGCCCGCCGGTCGCGGGATCCCTCGACCCGCGTCGGTGCGGTGATCCTGCGCCCCGACAAGACGATCGCCAGCGTCGGCTACAACGGGTTTCCGCGCGGGACCAACGACAACCCCACCCTCTACGCCGAGCGGCCGACCAAGCTGTTGCGGACGGTCCACGCCGAGGCCAACGCGATCGTCACGGCGCGCGAGCCGCTGCATGGCTGCACGATCTACGTGTCGCCCCTCCACCCCTGCGCGACCTGCGCCGGGCTGATCATCCAGGCCGGGATCGAGGTGGTGCGCTACCGCGCCCCGGCCGAGACGCCGTTCGCCTGGCATGAGAGTTTCGGCCAGGCGATGGACCTCCTGCGGGAGGCCGGCGTCGAGGTCTACCGCATCCCGCTTGCGTCGGGCGCGTAATCGCTTGATGCTGGCGAACCCTGGCCGGCGGGGCCCCCCTGGGGGACGGCCGGACGAGGATCAGACGGACAGTGCCTCGTCGTAGTCAACCCCGTCAGCCGGCGGGCCTCATCCTCCTTCTGGGGGCCGCGGCCGGCACCAACCGAAGGATCGGGCATGAACCGGACCGTCGACCCCAAAACGATCAAGGCGGCCGGCGCCGCGGCGGCGCAGCTCATCTCCGAGATGCAGCTCTCGCTCTACCGGCCCTACGAGAAACAGCAGATTTTCCACTCGCTCGGGAAGGACAAGCGCGAGCGCCTGCTGATGGCCGGCAACCAGCTCGGCAAGACCTGGTCGGGCGGCGCCGAGGTGGCCTACCACCTGACCGGCGACTACCCCGACGATTGGCCGGGCCGGCGGTTCAAGAAGCCGATCGCCGCCTGGGCGTCGGGCGTGACGTCGGAAGCGACCCGCGACACCGTGCAGCGCGTGCTGATGGGCCGCGTCGGGGCTCACGGCACCGGCATGATCCCGAAAAAGTCGATCCTGGACACCTCGGCCGCGCGCGGCATCGCCGACGCCCTCGACCAGGTCACGGTCCAGCACAAGTCGGGCGGCAAGTCGCGCCTGGCCTTCAAATCGTACGAAAAAGGGCGCGAAAAGTGGCAGGGCGAGACGCTCGACCTGGTCTGGTTCGATGAGGAACCGCCCCTCGACATCTACCAGGAAGGCCTGACGCGCACGAACGCGACCGGCGGCTTCGTTTTCCTGACTTTCACGCCCCTCCTGGGCATGTCCGAGGTGGTCCGGCTGTTCTACCCGCAGCCCTCGACCCAGGATCGCGCCGTCGTCCAGATGACGATCGACGACGTGCCCCACATCACGCCCGAGCAGCGCCAGACGATCGTCAACGGCTACTCCGCGCACGAACGCGAGGCCCGCGCCAAGGGCATCCCGATGCTGGGCAGCGGCCGGGTGTTCCCCCTGCCGGAGACGAGCATCCAGATCCCGGCCTTCGCGGTGCCGAGCCACTGGCCGCGCCTCGGCGGCATCGACCTGGGCGGCTACGACCACCCCACCGCGGGCGTCAAGCTGGCGTGGGACCGCGACACCGACACGGTCTACGTGACCAACATCCACCGGCAGAACGCGACCATCCTGCAGCACGCGGCGACCCTGAAGACCTGGGGCGACAACATGCCCTGGGCGTGGCCGCACGACGCACTGAGCCAGGACCGATCGAGCGGCGAGACGTTCGCCGAGCTCTACCGGCGCCAGGGCATGAATATGCTGTTCGAAAAGGCGACCTTCCAGGACGGCGGCTACGGCCTGGAGGCCGGCGTCGCCATGATGCTCAACCGGATGGAGACGGGCGGCCTGAAGGTGTTCGACCACCTCGGCGAGTGGTTCGAAGAGTACCGGATCTACCACCGCAAGGACGGCCTGATCGTGAAGGTCCAGGACGACCTGTTGTCGGCGACCCGCTACGGGCTGATGATGCTGCGCTACGCCTCCCTGCCGAAGGGCAAGGGCGGCGGCGCCCTGAAACGGAACATCAAGGGGATCCGGTGATGCACATTCTGGGGCTCGTCGTCGGCGGCGCCGCCGCCTATCTCGTCGTCGGGGTCGGCACGACCGAGGCCTGGGTCGCCGCGGCGGCCCTGATCGTCGCAGGGGCGCGCCTTGCGCGACGCGAAACCGCTTAGGTTGCACGAAAACACGAACACGACTATCTTCCGGCCGCGCGGTACTATGGCACCGCAGGCCGGGAGCTCTCCGCATGGCACGTCGACCCGTCTCAGCGCCCGAGCCCGAGCCCGAGGAGCTGGACGAGGACGCCCTCGCGAACCTTGACGAGGACGACGGCGAGGAGGCCGACGAGTTCGACCTTGAGACGATCCTGCGCGCCGAGTTCCAGGACGCCGAGGACTACATCGACAGCGACGTCTCGCCCTACCGCGAGATGGCGGCCCGGTTCTACCAGGGCCAGCCGTTCGGGGACGAGGAGGACGGCCGCTCGCAGGTGGTGCTGACCGAGGTCCGCGACACCGTCAACGCGATGATGCCGAACCTCATGCGGATCTTCGTCGGCGGCGACCATGTGGTCGAGTTTGAGCCGACGCGGGCCATGTCCGTGCCCCAGGCCGAGCAGGTCACGGACTACGTGGACTTCATCCTGGACGCGGACGGCAACTCGAAATTCGAGGTGCTCTACGCCGCCTTCAAGGACGCCCTCCTGAAGAAGCTGGGGATCGTCACCTGGCGCTGGGAGGACTACCAGTGCGTCACCGAGCACACGTACACGGGCCTCTCGATCGGCCAGGTGCGCCTGCTTGAGCGCGAGCCCGGCGTCGAGGTGCTGGCGCAGGAAGTCCGTGCCGAGGGCCCCGCCCTGCCGGCGGACGTGCAGCTCACGCCCGAGCAACAGCTAGAAATCGCCGCCCAGATGGAGGTCACGGTCGACCTCAAGATCCGCCGCACCGCCCAGAAGGGCCACACGCGGATCGAGGCCGTGCCGCCCGAGGAGTTCGTCATCTCCCGGTGGGCCAAGTCGATCGACACGGCGACCCTGGTGGGCAGGCGCCGCTACGTGAAGGTGTCCGAGGCGATCAAGCTGGGCGCCGACCCCGAGATCGTGCTCAAGAACACCGGCCGCGACAGCGACTTCGGCATCAACAACGAAGCCCTGATCCGCCAGCTCAACCCCAACATCCAATCGTCCAACAGCCCCGACCAGAGCCAGCTCGACGTCCTCCTGGTGGAGGTGTTCCTGCGCGCCGACGCGGACGGGGACGGCGTCGCCGAGCTGCACTGGATCCGCGCGATCGGGTCGAACTGCGAGATCTTCCACGACGAGATCGTGGCCGACGTCGACTACGCCCTCTTCTCGCCGAACCCCGAGCCGCACGCGATTTTTGGCCTCTCCGTGGCCGACGACACGATGGACATCCAGGACATCAAGTCGCACGTCCTGCGAAACACCCTCGACAGCCTGGCGAGCTCGATTTTCCCGTCCCTGGTGGTGGTGGAGAACGCCGTCGAGATTGACGACGCCCTGAACACGGAGATGGGCAGGGTCATCAGGGCCAAGGCGCCCGGCATGGTCCAGAGCCTCGCCGAGCCCTTCATCGGCCCCCAGGCGCTCGGCGTGCTCGACTACCTCGACAACATCCGCGCCTCCCGCACGGGCCAGAGCAAGGCCTCGCAGGGCCTCGATCCCGACGTGCTGCAGAGCACCACCCGCGCGGCCGTGACGAGCACGCTGGCGGCGGCGCAGGAGCGGTCCGAGCTCATCGCCCGCACGTTCGCCGAAACGGGCCTGCGGCGCCTGTTCAAGGGCATCCTGCGGACGATCACGCGCCACCAGGACAAGCCCCGCACCATCCGCCTGCGCGGCCGGTGGGTCGAGATGGACCCCCGCGTGTGGGACGCCGAGGCGGACGTGAAGGTCAACCCGATCGGGCGGACCGACGACGCGACGAAGATGCAGGCCCTGGGGGCGATCGCCCAGAAGCAGGAGCAGGTCATCATGACCCTGGGCCCCGACAACCCGATCTGCGGCCTCCAGGAGCTGCGGAACACCTACGCCGACTTCGCCAAGCTGTCCGGCTTCAAGGACGCGAGCCGTTACTTCAGGGATCCGAGCCTGGCGCCCCCGGCGCAGGCCCAGCAGGGCCAGAAGGGCGACCCGACCGACAAGCTGGTCCAGGTCGAGCTCCAGAAGGCGGCCGACGACAAGGAAGTCGCGATGGCGCGCCTCGCCGAGGAGCGCCGGAAGAACGAC
>JBIPMW010000300.1:0-5281 GCA_044376455.1 Crocinitomicaceae bacterium
GCCGCGTCTGCTGCGGTCGCGCCGCAACGAGAAGGACGAGACGGCCACCTACGACGAGTGGGACGCAGAGGAGAAGCGCAAGCTCGGCGCCTTCACCGTGCCCGAGCCGCACGAGGCTGCGATCACACCCGACTTTGCCACGCTCGTGTTCTTCCCTGTCCGCGTGCTCGGCCGCGTGAACGGGGACGTCCTCCACGCCTACGACGTCGCGCAGCGCAAGCCGCTGGGCAAGCTCGCGCTCGACGTGTTCACCGGCTGCATGGCCGTAGCGTCTTCGGGCCGCCAGGTAGCTGCGTGCGTGGACAAGAAGGTGGTGCTGTGGAACCCCACGACGAGCGCTGTTTCGCGCACGTTCGAGGGCCACGAGGTCAACACATCTGCGGCTGCGTTCACCGAAGACGGGCGCCTGCTCGTTACCGCCGACGAAGACGGCGGGGTGCGCGTGTGGGACGTGGCTTCGGGCGCGCAGCGCGCAACGTTCAAGGCGCCGCGCCGCGTGTACAACGTGCGGCCCAGCCGCGACGGGCGCTGGCTCGCCATCTCGGGCGATTTCAACGGCGCGCTCGTTTGGCCGCTCGACAGCGGCAGCGCCGCGCCTCGCACCTTCGGCGGCACGAACGTGCAGGACGCCGGCTTCTCGCCCGACGGCCGCCTTTTCTACACCGCTGGCGGCGACAAGAGCCTGCGCCTATGGCGTTTCGCGGACGGCTTCGAGCTCGGCCGCTTCATCCCCGTGGGCAAGGAAGACTGGCTCGTGATCACGCCCGAGGGTTACTTCAACGCGTCGTCCTACGCGGCCGCCGAGGCGGTGAACGTGAACTACCAGGGCGCTGTGTACGGCGCGTCGGACTTCTGGGACGTGTTCTATCGCCCCGACATCGTGCGAGAGCGCCTCGCGGGCAAGGAACTGCGTGCGGGCACGGGGGGTGTCACGTTCGCCACCGCGCTCGCGGCACCCCCGCCTCGCGACGTGAAAGTAGCGCTGCAGGATGCCGCGCGCGCCGCGCAGGCGACGACCGCGCGCGCGCGGTTCACGGTGCCCGACGCGGGCGGCGGCATCGGCGAAGTGCGCGTGTTCCACAACGGCAAGCTCGTGGTGTCCGGCCGCGCGGGCGAGGGCGGCGCGAAAGCAGTGTGCGCGCGCCGCGGTGCGGCATGCGAGGGCGAAGTGGAGATCGAGATCATCCCCGGCGCCGAGAACGAAGTGTCGGTGATGGCTTTCAACGGCAACAACACGATGCAGGGCCGCACCTCGGCGGCGCGCTTCATCAGCACGTTGCCCAAGCGCGAGCCGCGGCTGTGGGTGGTGGCGGTGGGCATTAACCGCTTTGCCGTGCAGCAGCAGGCATTCGGCACGCTCACGAATGCGGCAAAGGACGCGCAGGACTTCCTGCGCGAATACGAGGCTCGCGCACGCGGCCTCTTCAAGGCGGAGAACATCCACGTCGTGGGCGGGCCGGGCGGCGGCGCACTGCTCGACGAACAGGCGACGCGAACGGCCATCCTTGCGGCGCTCGACGACGTGGCGTTGCAGGCGCGCCCGGAAGACTCGTTCGTGTGGTTCGTGGCGAGCCATGGCACGACGACGAAATCAGGCGTGTTCGGCGTGGTGCCTCATGACATCCGGTGCGCCGACGCCGCGTGCGCCGAACCGGCCAACCTCGTCGAAGCGGTCGACATCCTCGATCGCACCAAGTCCATTCGCGCGGGGTCGCAGCTGCTCGTGCTCGACACGTGCCAGTCGGGCGCGCTCGACCGCAACATAGCCGGCTTCTACGACGCGCGCATGGCCGCGCTCGCGAAGCAGGTGGGGCTGCACCTGTATGCGTCCGCGCAGGCCACCGAGTACGCGGCCGACAGCGATGGCGTGGGCAACGGGCTCTTCACGGGGCAGCTGCTGCGCGGCCTGCAGTCGCGCGAGGTGGATCGCGATGCGGATGGACTCGTGAGCATCGTGGAGCTCGGCGCGTTCGCGCAGAAGCGCACGGTCGCGGCGACCGGCGGTGTTGGATCGCGCGGTGCGACAGTCGTAGGCGCGCCGCCGGCGCGGACCACGCGCAAGGCGGCGCAGACGCCTCTGATGATGCATTTCGGGCGCGACCGGGAGTTGGCGCGCGTGGCCGGGAATTAGGCAAGGTCAGCAGAACAAACTCCGCAGCGAGCATGGAGTGAAACTGACGGCGTCGAACGATCAACGTGCCCGCTGAGGTCTGCTTCGACCACCGCGCGGGGCTCTCGCGGTGCACTTCCCGCGCTTCGCGCTCCCGTTTCAGGCGCTGCGGGGGCACTGATCCCGGCGTTCCCATCAACTGCCTGCGCGCCATCCACAGGTTGAACAGCGTGACGATCTGTGCAGTGTTCTTCTTCATGCCCCGGTAGCGCACCTTGGTGAACCCGACCTGCAGCTTGATCACGCGGAACGGGTGCTCGACCTTGGCCCGTAGGCTGGCCTTCATCTTCTCGACACGCTCGGCCACGAACACCGGCTAGATGAACGGGTTGAGCTTGCGGCGCTTGCCCGGTCGCATCGCCACATGCCACGTCGGGCCTTACGCAAGACGGGTCAGCACGTGGATATGCAGGTCTTCCCTAGCAAACCAACCCGCAGCAAATCCGCTTACCTCACTCCAGGTGCGTGTTCAAACGACCGGCGCCACTTCTGTCATAACCAACTGCCGCTGAGCACGAACGGAGCCCAGTAGTACGGGTGCGCATAGGGTCGCTGCGGGTCGGCTGCAGCCGCCTTGGTCGCATCAGAACGGATGGCACCGCGTTGCACGTCGAGCTGTACCTGCTGCACGCTCTGTCCGCGCAGCATGGCCAGTTGTGCCGCTCGCAGCGCCTGCGCACGGCTGGGCGGCTGGTCTTGCGCCCGCTGGCGGTAAAAGTCTTGCATCAGCGCCGCTGTCGAGTTGTCGGCCACCTTCCACAGCGTGGCCAGCACCGACTTGGCTTGTTGCCTGAGCACCGTCGCTGCCAGACCCTCGACCTCGACGCCGTTCTCGTTGGTGCCACCCCCGGTGGCGGTGTCGCACGCCGACAGCGTGAGCTGCTCCACGCGGGCAAAGTTCATCACGGCCAGTTGCCCCAGGCTGATGGGCGCGCCCTGCCCCAGCAGCAGTACGCTGCGGCGCTCGTCGCCGGGCGTGAAGTCGAAGTGGCTGGCAATGTGCAGCACATTACTTTGCCCGCGCAACGCCTGATCGAGCTGTTCTCGGCCAAACTGCTCATCCAGCGAAATGCGCCCGGGCAGCACGCCCTGAGGCGACTGGTCGGTCTTCACGATGCCGCGCAGTTCCCCTTCAACGGCTGGCAGGGCGCTGAAGCCCTCCCGTGCCTGCGTCAGCCCCAGCCCCGCCACCCGCCAGGGCCGGGTGCTGGCGGTGGGGTTCACGTCGGCGGCTTGCGCCCAAAGGCTCAGCGCCAGGTCTTCCACCAGATAGCGGCCTTGCGGGTTCTGCAAAGCCGCAAAGGGCAGATATCGCAGCGTGTCCGTCAGGCTCAGCACCAGGGTCTTGGCGGCCGCAGCTTCGATATCGGCCTGCACCGGGGCAATGAGCACCTGCCACAGCGCCTGGGCCGGTTCGCGAGTGTCTCGCTTACCTGTGATTGCCTGGCGCAGCGCGTCGATCTGGCGGTTGAGTTCTGTGCGTTTGATCAGGCTGAAGCGTCCGAACGAGCCCTGCGGCGTGGCCACGATGATGGCCACGCGATCGTCGGTGACCACGTAGTGCAGGCCCACCGCACCAGCGCCATCCAGCGCCACCTTGGCCTGCAGGCGCGTGCTGTTGTTTTCGGCCACCTCGCGGGTCTGGCTGCGAGCGCTCTGGGCAAAGAGTTCGCTCAGGCTGCTGGTGTAGCGCTGGAACTCGGCACGCCAGGCTTCGGCTGCGGTCATCAGCGCTTGGCGGCGCGCCTCGTCGGCGGCAGACAGGGTTTCGCCGTTGTCGATGCGCTTCTCCAGCGCAGCCAGCTCGGTGGCGTCACGCACGCCTCGCGCCGCCAGTTGTGCCCGCTCTTGGCTCGCACGCCTTTCCACACCCACGTAGTCGGCCTGGGTCGTCTGCGCATGTGCGGTGCTGGATCGCAACAGCTCGCCCAGCTCGCGCTCTTTCAGCATCGCCAGCACCTGCTCGGCTTCCGGGATGCGGCCGGCTTCGATCAGCAAGTTGGCCAGCGTCTGGTAGCTCTTCTGGTTCTTCTCCAGAAAACCCTTCTGCAGGTCCTTGTCTAAGCCCTGCAGGTTGCCGCGTACCGACTGCAGGGTGTTGACGGCCTGTTTGCCGTACCAGATGGCCAGCGCGGGTTGGTGCAGATTGGGCGCCGCCTCAACCTTGACGCCGTGAAGATTCATCAGGTTGCCGTGCAACACCCAGGCCAGTTCAGGAATTCCCGCGCGCTCGGCAATCGCCAGCGCGCGCTGGTACATCGGCAGGGCCAGGGCGTATTGGCCCATGGCTCGGTACAGCCCGGCCAGGTTGTTCAGGCGGGTGCCGGTGCTGGGGTGCTCGGGGCCATTGGCCTTCTCGGAGATCGCCAGCGCTCGCCGGTACAGCGGCAGGGCCAGGGCGTATTGGCCCATGGCTCCGTGCAGCTCGGCCAGGTTGTTCAGGCTGGTGCCGGTGCTGGGGTGCTCGGGGCCATTGGCCTTCTCAGAGATCGCCAAACCGCGCTGGTACAGCGGCAGAGCCAGGGCGTATTGGCCCATGGCTCGGTACAGCCCGGCCAGGTTGTTCAGGCGGGTGCCGGTGCTGGGGTGCTCAGGGCCTTCGGCCTTCTCAGAGATCGCCAAACCGCGCTGGTACAGCGGCAGGGCCAGGGCGTATTGGCCCATGTCTCGGTACAGCAAGGCCAGGTTGTTCAGGCGGGTGCCGGTGCTGGGGTGCTCGGGGCCATTGGTCCTCTCGGAGATCGCCAGCGTGCGCTGGTACAGCGGCAGGGCCAGGGCGTATTGGCCCATGTCTCGGTACAGCCCGGCCAGGTTGTTCAGGCTGGTGCCGGTGCTGGGGTGCTGGGGGCCGCGCGCGGCTTCAGCAATCTCCAAAGCGTTCAGAAACAGAGGCAGTGCCCTGGCATAGTCGCCTGCAAAACGGTAAGCGGTAGCCAGATCGATCAATGGCACGATCAATGCACCTTGCTCCTTCACAGGCTTGACGCGATGGACGGCCTCCTTGGCTTGAAGCACTGCCGCGTAGTGCGGTATGGCTTCGCGGTGCCGGCCAGCCCGGGCCAGTTGGTCAGCCAATCGTTCCTGGGTATTCGTGATGTTCTGCTCAAGCAC
>JBIPMW010000358.1:0-5269 GCA_044376455.1 Crocinitomicaceae bacterium
TTGGATGAATCGATTTCGAGCAATTCTGGTGCGATGGGACAAAAAACTGAGCAACAACATCGCAGGCTTACACCTTGCATGCGCTTACATCACATTTAAACGTGCAGGGGTTTTCGGATAGGCTCTAAGCAAATTTCATGAATCGCAGCAGCTTTCGGGATGCATGCGTTAGCTCTGAATTTGTAAGCAACAATGGAATTGCTAGAGTCAGTATCGCGAGCGTTGGAATAAAGCAATAGATGAAAAGCGACATCCAATCTTTAGGAACATCGGCGGCTCGCGAAAGTACAACAGTGCTCAATCCGGTGACAAGACTGTACGCGATTGGCCGTACAAAAATAGCGTTAAGATTGCTCGCTACAGAGGAATTAACAAGTTTTGAAAATTCTGGTAGATAGATCCCGAAAGTTGAGATAGCCATAGCAACTAAATTTCCGATCGCTAACCCAAGGATTCCGAATTTGCTTCCAAGAAGCAACGCCAGAGCGATCGCTGACGCGGACTCAAACATCATGACCTTTCCGAAGAACTCCATCTTGTCCCTTCCCATAAGCAATTGCCACCCGATAGCCCGAAGGGAAGTCAAGACATTTATTATTCCAAAAGCCACATAAAATTGTTTTGCTAATGAAATGACGCTCTCCCTATCATCGATACTATGAAGCCATAAATTCATAAAAGGCTCGAACCAAATCAAGCCAACCGTGATGGCAACGAGGGAAAATGTTATGCTGATCCTAGAAGTGATTTGAAAGAGTACACGAGCTTCGTCGGCTTTGTCTTGGTGATTTAAATGAACGAATGAAGGGAAGAGAACTCTTGAAGCTAGCGTGGTGACCTTACTAGATTGCTCCGCAAGCGACTGGGCAATGTTGTATGGAACTAGAACAAAGATCGGAAACCAATATGCTGCAATTAACGTGTTGAAGCGTTGAAGCAACTGCTGGCTGATGTTAACCGCAAAATTCCATCCACCGACTCGATAGAGCTCTCTCAACTCGGTACGATTGCTTTTTGGCCGGATTTGCCTTAACTGTGGCATGAAGTAGATCGCAACCAAATACCTAAGAAGTTGGTCAAATACATTCACGCAAAGTATCGAAATAGACAGATACAGTACACTGGATGAATAACGCAATACAAGCAGTGTGCAAATCAAAGAAATAATTCGAGTGAAGGTGGCTAAGCCCACCGATAGATCGTATCGTTGAAAACCAACCAAAATTGCGGAAAAAGGGAAGCTGAGCATCGTAATGCCTATGCCGATTGATTGAAAAAAAACCATCGGCCATAAGGATTCTTGTATCGGTTGACTGACACTTAGTGTGTTCGAAAGAACGAATCCAGATATAATCCCCGCGAATACCACAAAGAGAGCCGTTTTTGCAAGCAGTGGCAGTATGCCATTAATATAGTCTACAACGCGTGAGTTGTCGCCTGAGGCGATCCTTTTCGTCACTGTCTGTGTTACCCCAGCTCGAAGTCCCATGTCGATTAGACCGTAATACCCGGTCAGGCTTTCCAATAGAACCCAGATGCTATAACCTTCCGGACCAAGTTTCTTGATAAGTATAGGAGTCAGGTAGAAAGTAATCGCTAGATTTATAATAAATCCAACCCAAACCGATCCGACGTTCCTTAGAATAACCGAAGCAGATGTCCCACTAGTGGATTTAGTAGACTTTGGAAGTGGATCGTCATGGTTGTTTTTCAGGACGATCGGAGGAGTTTCTTGGGCTCCAACCTCTTTGCTATTCATTGCGATTACCAATCATTCTTCGCTATTCATTGCGATTACCAATCATTCTTCCCGGCACCCCAGCAACCACAGCACCAGCTTGGCACGATTTCGTAACAACAGCACCTGCGGCAATAACGGCTCCCTTTCCGATCGTTACTCCTGGAAGTATCACGCAGGAGGCAGCAATCCAAACGTCATCTTCGATAATTACTGGCGAATTTTCATGTCCTTGAAGCCTAATTTCAATGTTGGGCATTTTGTAGTTGTGGTTTTGGCTCCAAATCACGCAGTTCGGACCAATGAGAACGCTCTTACCTATTCGTATGCTACCCGCAGCATTTAACTGAGTTCCAGAGGAAATGCCAGTATCTGTCCCAATGAATAGTTTTTCGGGATGATAAATCGTAACAGCCCTTAGGACTCGGACTGCTGACCCGTGGTTGTATCCGTAGTACCGGTTTCTAAGTTGTTCTCCTGTACTTCCTGGGATCGACTGAAGAAAAGCTCTTTTCCATTGTATAAACTCTTTTGTGATTGAACGTAGCATTGATTTTTAGGTTTGTACTTCTTTCAGTTGGCAAATCCAATAGGCTCGTTCGCAGGATTCATTGGGTACAGATGTATTTGTTCCCATCATGTCAGTACGGTATTCCTACGCATGATGATACTGAGTAAACGTTCCAATCGCTTGAGCGATGCTACGGCACTGCTCATCTGTGAGGCTTGCGTAGAGTGGCAATCGAAGCAACCTTCCGCTGAGATCATCGGTATAGGGTAAATGGTAGTGATTTGAGCCAAGGGTGGCCGCAAACAGCGAGTTGTGCAGAGGGATGTGATGAAAATCCGCGTGGCCATGGCCAAGCAGATACCGAACCAAGTTCGAGCCGATAAAGCCAGCTCCGCCCGTGATTAAACAACGCATACCGAACCACTAGGTGACGAGAACAAACAAAAAAGCACAACTTGCCTAAAACCCAGGGAAAGCATTACGCGAATTCTCGAGTCGAACCACCAGCGGAATTAGGGGGCTTAGAGGAAAGCCTACTACGAAGTAGTACGCGTCCGGCGAGCAGAGCCCCCAAAGGACCTACCAACTTCAGAAACAGCCGGTCCATTTTCGCCATCCATAGAGAGCCTTTGGGTACGATTCGGGCAATGATAAAATTGAAGTATTGGGTGGTCCCACCTGGTTCAAGGTAAGACTGAAGAACTCGCACATCCTTCTGCGTCAGCTTTTCCTCGTCTTCCGTGGTGTAATCTTCGGTAGGGTTGCGGTAAATGTGTTTCCTCATACGAGGGTACAGGTATTTGTCGACAAGCTTATTTCGCCTCAATTTTTCGAGAAGGGTATGGGTGTAGATCTCGGATGCGATGAAAACCGCATCCGGTTTCGAGATCCTGCATACCTCCTTCATCGCAAGTTCTATCTCGACATGATGAAGGATGTCACGAGCCAGCACGACATCAAAAAACCCGCTTGGAAAAGGGGTCGACTCAGCCGGGGACTCTCGGAAATCGATCTCTAAATGGTGCTTTTCAGCCCTGAGTTTTGCAATTTCTAGGGATTCAACGCTTATGTCAAACGCGGATACGCTGGCCCCCATCTTCGCAGCGAAGAGAGCATCGTCACCGAAACCGCATCCGATCACCAAAACATTTTTGCCTTGGATGCCGCATTTTTTTAAGTGGTAAAACATCTGCCATGCCGAATTCCACCAGCGGATAGCAGGATTTTCAACCACTTGCCAGGATATTGGCTTGTCGATGATCTCTCGAAATTGCTCTGCACGTTTTCGATGGTATTCGACTTCTCTGAGTTGTCGATCGGTGAGTGGGGTAGACATTAACGATCCAATCTGGGTGGTGGACGATCTGAATCCAAAAAGGGTATCTTGGTTGCCTCGGATGCTCTGAACATCCCCTTTTGAGGGACCTTTGCAGCCACTAACTTTGCCTAGGAACACCGCAGAGCCTTGTAGCCTATAGCTTCGCTAGGGTCGGTGACACCGAAGGACTGCTCTGAGAGTTTGGCAGGGAAGAGGGGAAAGTTTTTTCTTCGAGCGTCAAGCCCCCCTTCGACCCTGAGGTGCTGGTCTCCAGGATGCCGGAATTCGCGACGATAGTTTACCTCAGGGATTGGAACCTGGAAGAGAGAAAAATCGGATTTTGAATCTGCAGCACGTTTCAAAACACTCGGATCTCGCATCGGACAAATTCGGCAATTCAAAAACCACCGCAGACGAACCAAACCGGGATGATTTATTCCCGGCTTTCGAGTACTGTAAGCCGTTATGCGGAGTGGATCGAAATGCCGCCCCTATCGAAGGAAAAGCAGATTGCAGGAAAAACAGAAAATGAAAGCTTCTAGGATCACGCAGAGCCCCCACTGGCGTCGAGCCATCCAAATACCGTTTTTGGAGTTTGGCTGTCGTCGCGATGATCGCTATCGCTCTTGCAAGCCCCTCGCTCCTGATCGACAAAGAGCCGTACAATTATGACGAGTCGGCATTTCTCGCAACGGGCACCTATTTTTCCTCGGCTTTTGAAGAGCTCGGGGGGTTTCTCAAATCCCCTGCGGGGTGGTCCAAAGAGTACTACAACCAGTACCCAGCAATATCCCTAAGGCGGCATCCGCCGCTATTTTTTGCTTTGGAAGGTGGATTTTTCGCTCTCTTTGGCACCAATTATGTTGTCGCAAGACTTTCACTGTTGGTTTTTACCGTTGCCTGGAGCTTGGGGTTTTTTCTGCTCGCACACCGTTACTTCAAAGATAGCGCGTTGGCCATCACTGCCACGTTGATCCTGCTGGCGGTTACCAGCAGAATCGGAGCGATCCAAGAGGTCTGGCTCGATGTGCCAACGATGGCTTGGGCGATCTGGGGGCTTTACTTTTGGGATTTATGGCGGACCGAGTCGCGCATCACCGATGGAGTCTTTTTTGCCCTCTGCTGTCTGTGTGCTCTGTACACCTATCAACTATCCCTTTTTCTGATTGTGGCGATGTTTGCCGTAGCCGGTCTTCTTTGGGTGTGGCCAAAAGCCGACTTTTCCAATTCCAGTGCACGAGAACCTTTTGTTGGATATTTTCGGGTTGTATCGGGATTTTTCGTTCTGCTTCTCCCTTTGCTGATCTTCACGCTGATGCTTGGCCAAGACCAGTTGAAGGTTGCGGCCGGAGGGCAGGTCGAGGAGTTTGCTCGTTTCAAAAAAACCGATTCATCCTTTTCCCTATCTGGCTTAGCCTTCTACATGAAGATGATCGCACAGGTTTTTCCGTGGGCTTTGGTAGGAACGAGTTACTTCCTCGTGTCGAGAATTTTCGGTTTGCGCAAGCTCCAGGGGCTCGATACGGTTCTGCTGTCTGGTGCTCATTGAGTCCGGTACGCGAGACTATAGCAAGCGATTTATCACCGAGCCGGTCGACATGCAAAGCGCGTTCGAATTGGTGAAAGAAAAGAAGAATCTTTTGTATTCTGGCACTTTTGATGCTCGGTTTGTTTTCACCGTACGCAGTCAGGATCCGGGCCG
>JBIPMW010000140.1:0-5268 GCA_044376455.1 Crocinitomicaceae bacterium
CCAGTCAGTTGGTGCTGCGCAACGAGCAAATGCGCCCCTTGAATTTTGAGTGTGTCATTCCGTTTGGGATCGATAGTTTGGTCCTAGAATCGCCTTTTTTTAAATTTAGCAAACGCGTCAGAACGGGATATCAAACCATTACCATTGCTGCTTACCCCAAGGATTTTACTGGCAAAGATGCTTTACAAATTTCCTTGTATCAAAATGGCAACTTGCTCGACATCAAAAATCTAACCATTGAAGTATTGACAACCAAAGACCTCGAATTTCATATCATTCACCATTCACACAACGATATCGGTTATTCGCATCTGCAAACCGAAGTTGCCAAAATTCAGACCGAAAATATTCGCTCGGCGCTCCGATGGATCGCGAAAGGCCCTTTAGGCCAACAAAAACCCATTTGGCACATTGAATCTTTATGGGCTGTGGAGAATTTTTTAAAAGCAGCAAGCGCTACAGAGGAGGCTGCTTTTGTGGCAGCGGTAAAGCGCGGACAACTCGTGCTTTCAGCCAATTATGCCAATTGCCTCACGGGACTGATGCGCCAGCAAGAATTTGAGTGGCTTACGGCCTATGCCCATGAACTAGAAGCAAAATATGGCTTCAAGATTTCCAATGCGATGGTCACCGATATACCGGGGCAAACCTATACCGCTTTTGAAGCCTACACCAAGCAACAGATTCCGTACTTATCATTAGGCCCGAATTATGTGCACAACTTACCAGATCATGGTGATCGGGTAGGTGGTGTCATCAATGAAACTGGCGACTGGCCCTTTTTGTGGCACCCGCAAGCGGATACAAGTCAGCAATTGTTTGTCTGGACCGCAGGGAAAGGCTATTCATATTTTCATAATGTAGCGGCAGGGCAACAATTTTTTGAATGGGAAAAACGCATTTCTGCTTACACACAAGAATTGCAAAAGTATCCTTTTGAAATGGTACAACTGCGCTACACCAAAAACGCCGACAACGGTCCGGTTGACACCATGTTGTGTCAGTTTGTCAATGACTGGAATCAAAAATATAGCTCGCCACAATTAATAATTTCCAATATTGACACCTTGTTTGCCAAGTTTTTAAACCGGTATGAAGCCAAACTTCCACTTGTTACGGGTGAAATCAGCCCGTATTGGGAAGACGGCGCCTATTCAACTGCGGCTGAAGAAATACATATGCGTCGCTTGGTTAAAGAAGTGATTGATTTTGAAGAAAAATTAAATACGGACCAAAAACTACAATATCAAGCCCAACTTCGCGAAATCCACCGCAATCTTGTATTATTTCATGAGCACACTTGGGGGGCTTGGTGTAGTATCTCTGCGCCGGACACTTATTTTACAACCGAGCAATGGCGCATCAAAAAAGCCTTTTTAGATTCAGCGCAGGCGCAGTATTTCCGTTTAGTAACTGGCGGCAAAAATCGGGAAAAAAGTAATCTTAGTTTTCTTTGGAATCTTAGTTTTCATTGGGATGATACCTATTCGGGAATCAAATCACTTAAATATGATGAAATTGAATTACTACGGCAAGCCACACCAGGGCTTGGTGCATGTATTTATAGTTTGGGTATTTCGCCGCAGGTCAATGAAGTATTATTGCCAAAGCAAAATGAGCTAAAAAAAGCCACTCAAACTATTGTGCATCCCAATTTGAATATTACCGTTCAATTCCAGCCAACAGCGCATCCAAACGAATTTATATTGCATTACACCATTGATAAGAAAGCCATTCGCGACAAAGAAGCGCTGCATATTTGCTTGCCATTTAATTTGCAAAACCAGACCTTAAATTACGGCGATCAATCCGTTGTTTCGTATCCTCAAAACCAACTTCCTGGGTCAAATAAAGAGTTTATTTGTGTATCAGATCATTTGGTGTTGGAAGATGCAAAGTGGCGCATTACCATCTTCACTCCAGATTGCAACCTTATAGAACTTGGCGCACCAATACACGAAACACAAACAGCAGGTGCAAAAGTCTGGAAACGTCAAGATCAAAGCATTTCACCACTTTATTTGTATGTCTTTAATAATTATTGGCACACCAATTACAGAGCGGATCAAGCAGGTTCCTTTGAATTTGATATCAGGATTCGGGTGGAGGAGCGCTAAAGACAGTGCGCTATTTATAAAAATCAGGATGGATATCTCCGCACAGTGCCATTTTATAGCGTTCTACCAATTCAATGACAAAAACATCGGCCTTTTCCTTCAATAATATTTCAGGTGAGAGGAGCCCTGCTTCAAATATAAATTTGGGCGAAATTTTAGAAAAAACTTTTTCTAAAGAAGTTGTCATGGCATGCAAAAAGGAGTCGTGTACAATCACGAGGTGCGGAATTTTTTGTTTAGGAACTCCGGTAAAAAATAATTGAGCTTCGGTTGATGGCAAGCAACCATTCAAGCCAAGCATGTTCGCTAAATCCTTTTCCTTGTAATCAGCCTTGATTTTCCCCTGCGCATTCAAATATTTGAGCTTGGGGTACTTTTTTACCAATCTTTGGCTCAGTGCCTTTACGGCTAAAAATGCACCATATTGATTCCAGTGTGTATCGGTTTGGTAATACAAATCGAGCTTGCTCTTTTTCTTATTATCCAAAAGCAAACCTCTGAGATCAAGGATGCTGGAATCATAGCTTGTAATTTGATTCAATTGGCTATTAGGCATAAATTGATGTAGGTAGGCGGGCAGTTTTTCGGGATAAATACTATGTTTATTCGGGCAAATCATCACTTCAAATAAAATGCCATTGCGCCAGCACCAATCTCGAATTGTTTGGATGTTTTGCTTGATTTTCTGAAGTTCAGCAGGCGTGAGTTTATGGTAGCCATAAAATTCATTGATGCCTTTCTCGTCATAGCGCGTCGCATTGTAAAACAACCAATGATCATGGCTCCAAATGACTTGCTGATTCGCATTGTTATAGCCGAGAACCCCCTTTGTTACATAATTTGAAAAACCTATGTAATTATTTTTATACGGGAAGTGCTCTGAAAGATAGGTGTCTAGATTTTTGTAAATAACTGCTTTATCAGAAGCTTTGAGTTGTTCGAATGAAATTTTGTCGCGTTTTAAAAGCAAGTCGACTTTTTCTTTTTTCAGTACGATAAACAAAGCCAACTGAACCGTTAGGATAGCCAGGAAGATCCAAGAAAGGGCGTATTTCGGCTTCATTAAAAACGATAATAAATAAATGGATTAAAAGCGCCGGTCATGATCTGCAATACGGATAAACAGAAAACAAGCAACAGAAAAATGGTTTCCATCCACCTAAATTGGCCAACAGTTAGTACGCGTTGGATCAATAACTTTTTAAAATAGGTAGAGAAAAATCCTACGGATATAATACAGCCGAGCACTAAAGTACCAATCAAATATGGGGAAAGAAAGGAGCTTAAATCAGGAGAAATAGTGGGGCTCTGCTTCAAAAACAACATCGTTTGGAGGTACTGCAATGCACTGTTTAAGTCTGCAGCCCGAAAGAACACCCAAGAAAACAACAAAACCAACCAAACATAGCTATGTGCAGCTAGGCGCTGGAGCTGCTTGTTGGGAAAAGATATGTTGATCGTTCTTTCCAAAACTAAAAACAAGCCGTGAAACAAGCCCCAAATTAAAAATGTAAAATTGGCGCCATGCCAAAAACCGCACAAAACAAAAATAGTGACCAGATTCCGACTCGTTTTAAAATTCCCCAAACGGTTACCACCCAAAGGAATATAGACGTAGTCTCGAAACCAGCTCGACAGTGAAATGTGCCATTTTTGCCAAAATTCGCGTATTGAGGCAGCGCCATAAGGAAGTTTGAAATTTTGCTTGAACTCAAAACCGAACATACGGCCAATGCCAATAGCCATATCGCTATAACCACTAAAATCAAAATAGATTTGTAAACTATACGCCAAGGCGCCTAGCCAAGCATATGGCGCATTGATAGGCCCGTAACTCCCATTGAAACAGACATCGGCAAATTCTCCGGCTGTATTCGCAATTAACATCTTTTTGGAAAGCCCAACAATGAAAAGTTTGATGCCGTTTTGGAACCTATTGATGAGATGTAAGCGCTTGTTGAGTTGTTTTTCAACATCGTGATAACGAATAATTGGACCTGCTACAAGTTGTGAAAAATTAACAATATAGAGCCCCATGGTAAATAGATTGCGTTGGGCTGCTGATTTTCCCCGATAAATATCTACCAAATAAGAGATGGAATGGAAGGTATAGAACGAAATTCCGAGCGGTAAAATTAAATGCTGGAAATAGACCATGTCTATGTGTAAATTGGCCACGATAAAACCGGCATATTTAAAATAAACCAAGGTTGCTAAATTCACCACCACTGCAAAAATCAACAATGATTTTGCCATCTTGTGGTATCTCTCTAGCAAGCGTGCAAACACATAATTGAAAAGAATGGACAAGCCAATGAGCCATAGGTATTTCACTTCGCCGCTCGCATAAAACAACAAGCTGAAAAAAAGGAGAACCGCATTGCGCAATGATCTTGGGCAAAGGTAATATGCCGCTAAGGCCAGGGGCAGAAAGAAAAAAATAAAAGTCAGCGAACTAAATACCAAAATTGCCTCTTGATTAATTTACTCTAAGTTAAAAAGATCTTTGAACCATGGCGTCTAAGGATATAACTTTTAAAACTCATCTGTGATAACTGTTTACATTCCAACAGCAGCAAAAAATAAAGTGGAAGGGGTTCATGGTTTTATTATGGAAGAAATAAAGATAAGCATTTTAGTTTTTACTCGTAACCTAGTATATTGTGTTCATTTGGAGGGGGTCGATAAGTCTAACTTTTATAGGGATTTGGAGGGGGTTATAGAATTCACCAAGTACTCATCAAAGAACTTTCACCATTCCTTACCTTCAATAACGGATTAAAAGGTAAAATATCTATATTTTACCGTTTGTTCTAATTTGAAATAATATTTTACCGTCAAAAAAGAATCATACTGCATATTTTACAATTTTTACCGTTTACTAATTTAATGTAGTATATTTACAAAAAAAGATAATTATGTCCGAGTTACTTTATCTGATAAATCCAGACCGCAATAAACCTTGGAATGATTTACCAGAATTACCAATCCGAAATGAATTGATTGATTCAATTCCTATATTAAAAAAATTGGGAGATGCGAAAGCTGCGTTAGCGAAGCTTCAAGGCAGAAGTGTTGTTATACCTAATCAAGGGATGCTGATAAATTCAATTAGTTTACAAGAGGCCAAAATCTCATCTGAGATCGAAAA
>JBIPMW010000141.1:0-5264 GCA_044376455.1 Crocinitomicaceae bacterium
CCCTATTGTAGAAAATATACCAGCACCAATGATAGCAGCGATCCCAAAAGCAATTAAATCTCTTAATTTGAGGTGCTTACTCAATGCATGAGCACCTGAATCGGCATCGGCCATTTGCGCCTGGGCCATGATTTGCTGTACATTTTTCTTGCGAAACAAGGAATTATTAGACATTCTGTTAGTTTTAAAGGACTAAAAGTAAAGAAATTTTACTTTTGCATATGGAAAAATTCATCGCAGTTAAAGGCGCACGCGTGCACAACCTCAAAAGTCTCGATGTAGCAATCCCTCACGGCCAACTCACTGTTATCACTGGTGTATCCGGCTCTGGTAAATCCAGCCTGGCATTTGACACCATTTATGCCGAAGGGCAGCGCCGTTTCATCGAAAGCATGTCCGCCTATGCACGTCAATTCTTGGGAAAATTAGACAAGCCAGCCGTTGACGACATCAAAGGACTTGCGCCAGCGATAGCCATCCAACAAAAAGTAAGCTCAAGCAACCCGAGATCAACCATCGGTACGAGTACTGAAATCTATGATTACCTCAAGTTACTCTATGCGCGTATTGGCAAAACCTACTCTCCTATTACAGGGCAAAAGGTTAAGAAACAACAAACAGCAGATGTCCTTCAATTTCTGGAAGCAAATTGGAAAGATGAGCCCTTTGCAGTCCTTTATGAACTTAAATTTAATTCAAGTGAAGAATTAAATAAAAAAATTCAATCACTTAATATAAAAGGTTTTACAAGAATATTTATCAATAGTAAGTTCATCCTCATTGACGACATTCAAGATTCAATAGACATATCTGAAAAAGTCTACGTATCCGTTGACCGACTCACCAATCAACAACGCGATGACGCACAACAAGGCCGCCTCACCGAAGCCATCGAACTCGCTTTCCAAGAAGGCAAAGACCTCTGCTCCTTGTATAACGCCAAGCAAAAATCATTTCAACACTTCAGCAAGCGCTTTGAATTGGACGGCATTACCTTTCAAGAGCCAAACGTACACTTCTTTGCATTCAACAATCCCTTCGGCGCCTGCAAGCGTTGCGAAGGCTACGGCATGACACTAGGGATTGACGAAGATTTAGTGTTTCCCGACCGCAAGAAAAGTGTTTACGACGGTGCAATTGCAGCCTGGAAAGGCGAAAACATGCAGGAATACCTACAGGCTTTGCTGTACAATGCTCAAAAATTCGACTTTCCGATCCACCGCCCCATTCAAGAACTGAGCAAGGAACAATACCACTTGCTTTGGACAGGCAACACTTACTTCATTGGTTTAAATGAGTTTTTTAAATTCATTGAAAGTCAGACATATAAAATTCAATATAGAGTGTTGCTTTCGCGCTACCGCGGCAAAACCATATGCCCTGAATGTCAAGGCACGCGCTTGCGACAAGATGCTGGATTTGTCAAAATTAACGGTAAGAGTTTGCAAGAGCTGGTCCTGATGCCACTTACGGAAGCAAGTCACTTTTTTCAAAACCTGAGCTTAACACCTTACGAAAAAGAACTTACCAAACATATTCTGCCAGAAATCCAGACCAGACTTGATTACTTGCAGCGCGTAGGTTTAGGCTACCTAACCCTCAACAGAACATCCAATACGCTTTCAGGTGGAGAAGCACAGCGCATACAACTCGCCACCTCAATTGGCTCCAGTCTAGTAGGATCACTGTACATCCTGGACGAGCCATCCATAGGGCTCCACCCCAGAGATACCGCTAAATTGATCAGCGTGCTACAAGCACTACGCAATCAAGGGAATACCGTCATTGTTGTCGAGCATGAAGAAGAAGTAATGCGCGCAGCAGACCAAATCATCGACATTGGCCCACTTGCCGGCTCCCAAGGCGGCACCCTTGTTTTTCAAGGAGATTTCAAAGCGCTTTCAAAGAGTACATCACTGACGGCAAGCTACTTAAATAACGAAAGAGTCATTCCTGTTCCAACAAAAATCAGGGCTGCAAAAGGAAAACTCACCATTCATGGTGCCAGACAAAACAACCTGAAGAACTTAGAAGTGAGCATTCCGCTCGGACAACTTGTCTGTGTTAGCGGAGTTTCCGGCTCGGGCAAGTCAACACTTATCAAGCGCTTGCTTTATCCGTTGGTACGCAAAGAACTAGGACTCAGCAGTGATTTAATAGGCAAGTGCGACGGACTTACCGGCGACATCAAAAAAATTGGTCATGTCGAGTTTATCGATCAAAACCCCATCGGCAAATCCTCACGCAGCAATCCAATTACTTACGTGAAGGCCTTTGACGACATCCGAGAAATTTTTGCGCGTCAGCCCCTGGCAAAATTGCGCGGGTTCAAGCCCGGCTTCTTCTCTTTTAATGTGGAAGGCGGCCGTTGTGAAGTCTGCGAAGGAGAAGGCTCAATTGCAGTTAGCATGCAATTCATGGCCGATGTTTCCCTTCCCTGCAATCAATGTAAGGGTAAGCGTTACAAAACCGAAACGCTCGACGTGAGTTATCGCGACAAAAATATTGCTGAAATTTTGGAAATGACCCTTGATGAAGCACTTAGCTTTTTCAAAGCAGGCAAAGACAAGCTCGATCAGAAGGTCGCTGAAAAAATTCAGCCGCTGGTCGATGTAGGTTTAGGCTATTTATGCGTCGGGCAATCCTCAAGCACGATGTCAGGCGGAGAAGCACAGCGAATTAAACTTGCCTCGTTCCTGAGCAAAGGCACACAAAGCACGCCTACCCTCTTTTTTTTTGACGAACCTACTACGGGCTTACATTTTTACGATATTGAGAAGTTACTGATCGCCTTTCAAGCACTCCTAGACAAAGGCCACTCACTTGTCGTCATTGAACACAACATGGAGGTCATTAAATGCGCGGACCACATCATAGATTTGGGTCCAGATGGCGGTGAAAATGGTGGTTCCTTGTTATTTGAAGGACACCCCAGAGACCTGGCCAAAAGCAAAGACAATCAAACAGGCATCTACTTGAAATCTAAATTCTAACTCAGCAATTCAAAGCTTTTGTGCATTGCCCTGTTAATAACTAAGGAGTTAAGCGTTTATTTACTCCTGATATTCCTTTAACTTTGCAGAAAAATCATAGCATGGCAGCAGATATATTTGAAAAAATTCAAGCAAACCGTGGCCCACTCGGTATGCACGCAAAAGAATCTCATGGCTATTTCACCTTTCCTAAACTTGAAGGTGAAATCGGCCCTCACATGAACTTCCGAGGGAAAGAAAAACTCAATTGGTCGCTCAACAACTACCTGGGTTTAGCAAACCATACTGAGGTGCGTCAAGCCGATACAGATGCCGCAGCTGCGTATGGCTTTGGCTCTCCAATGGGAGCACGAATGATGTCAGGTAACTCAAACTACCACGAACAACTCGAAAACGAACTATCTGCCTTTGTAGGTAAACAAGATACCATTTTAGCAAACTTTGGTTACCAAGCTGTTGTTTCTGCTATTGACTGCCTCGTGGATCGCCACGACGTCATCGTCTACGATGCAGAATCACATGCTTGTATCCTTGATGGCGTTCGTTTGCACATGGGCAAGCGCTTTGTTTTTAAGCACAATGACGTAGAAGATTGCGAAAAGCAATTGCAACGTGCTACCAAACTCGCTGAAGAGACGGGCGGTGCTATTTTAGTGATCACTGAAGGAGTTTTTGGAATGCGTGGTGACCAAGGTCGCTTAAAAGAAATCGTTGCACTCAAATCTAAATATAATTTCCGTTTGTTTGTTGACGACGCGCATGGCATCGGTGTTTTAGGTGCTACGGGTGCCGGCACAGGTGAAGAGCAAGGTTGTCAAGATGGCATCGATATCTATTTTGGAACTTTTGCTAAATCTTTTGCACTCATCGGAGGCTTTATTTCTAGTGATGAACAAGTAGTTGAATACTTGCGTTACAACATGCGTTCTCAGATTTTTGCCAAAGCAATGCCAGTTGCACTCGTTATGGGCTTGCTCAAGCGTCTAGAACTCATGAGAAATCATCCAGAACTTAAAGACAAACTCTGGGAAAATACAAACGCATTACAAAGTGGCTTAAAGGCTGCTGGCTTTGAAATTGGTCCTACAAATAGCTGTGTAACCCCAGTATATTTGAGTGGTTCAATTCCAGAAGCAACAAACCTAATTTTTGACCTCCGCGAAAACTATAATGTATTCTGTTCAATGGTAGTATACCCTGTAGTTCCGAAAGGCATGATCATCTTGCGCCTCATCCCTACTGCCTCACACACCCTTGAAGATGTCAAATATACAATCGATTGCTTCTCTAAAATTGTAGGGAAATTAAAAGCTGGTGAGTATATGTCAGATAAAATTGCTGCGATTTAGTTCCTAGCAAAATTCAAAAAAATACGGGTCATGCGACCCGTATTTTTTTTGCGATTAACTTTTCAATGTTCTTGAAATATTTGTTGTCTTCCGGTTCACAAAAGATGACCGATCGACCTTCTTTGCCCGCACGCCCTGTCCGACCAATTCTATGAACGTAAGTCTCTGCGACAGTTGGTACATCAGTATTGACAACGAGGTCAAGGCCAGAAATATCAATACCTCTTGCAGCGATATCCGTTGCCACTAAAATTCGGATTTTTCCTTCTTTGAAATGACTCAGGGCCATTTGTCTGGCATTTTGCGACTTATTACCATGAATAGCCATCGCTTGCAACTTGTTTTTCCCTAAAAGGCGAACCAATTTGTCGGCGCCGTGCTTGGTTCTTGAAAATACCAAAACACTGTTGGCTTTATCTTCCTGAAGCAACTGCACTAATTGCTGCTCCTTTTCTTTGCGATCCGCCACATGAATGGCCAGCTGATCTATGCGTTCGGCTGTAGATGAAACAGGCGTAACAGTTACCTCCACTGGGTCTTGAAGCAGACTTTGTGCCAAGCTTTTGACTTCATTAGGCATGGTCGCTGAAAACAACAATGTCTGACGCTGCTTTGGCAACAACTTCACTATGCGCTTGACATCATGGATAAAGCCCATGTCCAACATGCGGTCGGCTTCGTCCAAAACAAAAACCTCCAATTGCTTTAAGTTGATGTATCCTTGCTGATGTAAATCGAGCAAACGGCCAGGTGTGGCTATCAAAATAGCTGGTTTTTGCTTGAGCGTTTGGATTTGTGCATGGGGCTTGACACCGCCAAAAATCACGAGAGAACGCAGCTTGAGTTTTTTGCCATATGCCCTGAAATTTTCTGCAATTTGAATGGCGAGCTCACGCGTTGGTGTCACAACAAGTGCTTGGAT
>JBIPMW010000352.1:0-5263 GCA_044376455.1 Crocinitomicaceae bacterium
GGTGTGCCACGAAGGCGTCCCGCGTTCTAATCTTTCGCATCTCCTTGAGAAGCTCCCCGGAGACGGCATCCTCTTTTGCGTGTCGGATCGTCTTTGGAAGAACGCGGAGGACACCCGCCGGTTCATGGGGGAGCATTCGAGCGAACTAAGCGATGCAGCGGACTCGCGATAAGATCGGTCGGCGTGGTTCGCGTAAGGTCGCGAGCCGCTGATCGCAATCGTTCGGCAATGTGGTAGAAGCCTAAATGGATGGCATCGGCAAAGTCTTGGTCGGCATCGCCGTCGTGGCTATTGCGGCGTCGATAGTGGGATGCTGGCACCTCACCCGTAGCGGTCAACACAAGACGGTGCTTGTGATAGCGGTGATGCTCTATGTCGCGAGCTCCGTAATCGCTCCCGGGCGATCTCGAGAGCTTCACGGTTTGGTTGGGATTTTACGCATCGCAGGCTTCGTTGGAGTTCTCTTCGGTATCGCTGGGCATGTCAGTCGCCTACGCCCCAGATAAGGATGAAACGCTGATTAAGCAGCCAGGTCTAGCGGGGCCCGGATTCGTGACCGATTCCGTATGAGATGCTAGAGATTATCCACCCGTTCTATCGAGGAGTTGTCGATATGCAGTGTTCTGCGTGTGCCTTTGCCGTGCTAATCGCTCAAGCCTCTGTGCGATGGACTCCCGAACAACAGGGCCAAGTAATTGGTTACATAGTCGGAGCCGCCATCCTTGTTCCGCTCGTATGGAAGGTGTATGCCGATAGCAAGAAGAAAAAGCAGTGACCCTGCATTCCACTGGAACTGCCGCCGAGGCGGCTGTTTGCGCTGGTATGCCGAACGAAGCGATGCAGCGGCCTCGCGATAAAATCGGGCGGCGTGGAAAGTCCAAGGTCGCGAGCCGCTGATCGCGGATGTTCGCCGAAATGAAACAGGTCGCTTACGTCGATGGCTATTCCCGACTTCCGCGATGACGGACGATTGCCTGACGGGCTTCATCCTGCCAGCGAGTCTGAAGTCACTTTTCGCTTCGGCTCGGCGACACCTCGCCGGCGGCGTCTTGCTTTGCGGCTTCGGCGTTGGATCGCCTTAGCGCGTGCGGTCCACGCCAAGCGTTTCGTCGTTGATGGTAGTTTCGTGACCGCGACTCCGGATCCTCAGGATGTCGATGCGGTCGTCTGGCTCGAAGACGACTTCTCAACGCGAGTATCCCGCGGCGATGTCGAGGCTGTGGAGCTTGAAATGATGCTCCTCACTCGCCAGCCCGAAGAGATCTATGCCGCCGGCACCCGGCGGGACTGGGAAGACTGGGTACAAAACTTCAGTCTTACCCGAGAAGCCGACGGTAGGCGGAAAGGCCTTGTGGAGGTGGAACTGTGATAGCCACAGAAATCGAGTATGAGAAAGCCCAGTTGGAGTTGCGACAGTTGCAAGAGCGGCTCGAGCGATTGCAGCAGGATCATCCGATTGGTGAGAACGGATTTACAAAGGCAGGAATTCGGAAGTTGATTGCGAGGCTCAACGAGGAACTTGCAGTGTTCGAGGGTAGCGAAGAAGCACGTTCCTCGCCCGCGACATAGCGGCGAGGACTGGCGAACAAAGCCTTGCAGCGGACTCGCGGTAAAATCGGTCGGAGTGGTTCGCGTAGGATCGCGAGCCGCTGATCGCGGTCGTTCTCCCACCAAGAGCCGCTCGCAACCGGTGTCTGTACGGGCGTTCCGTCATCTGGTATCTTCGACTCCGATCTACGTACCTGCCCCGAGCAACCTGAGGTGCTCCGTTGACATTTACTGCTGTCTTCATGCCAGTGCCTGAGGGCTACATCGGATTTGTCGAGGAGATCCCCGGCGCTAATAGCCAAGGCGAGACGCTCGACGAGGTGCGAGAGAATCTTCGCGAGGCCGTCCAACTGGTTCTCGAAGCAAATCGGGAGTTGGCAAAGCAAGCTCTCATCGGCCAAAAAGTCGAGCGAGAGCCTTTCGAACTGGCTTCCTGATGAAGCGGGTACGCCTACCGATCGAATCACGATCAATCCACAGCAATGCGGCGGCCGTGCGTGCGTGGCATGCGCATACGGGTAAGCGACGTTCTCGACCTCCTTGCTGCCGGCCTCTCGCCCGCTGAAGTCGTCGCCGAACTACCCGACTTAGAGATCGAAGATGTCACTGCTTGCCTGAAGTTTGCAAGCCTCCGGGCATCTCAACCCGGGGCCGCAGCGTGATCATCTGGCTTGATGCTCACCTCTCACCGTCCATTGCTCGATGGATTGCCGAAGCTTCGCTGTAGAGTGTGCTTCAGTGCGCGACCTTGGGCTGCGTGACGCCCTCGACCCGCCTATCTTTGCGGCGGCGCGGGCGGCTAACGCAACCGTCATGACGAAGGATGCCGACTTTGCAAAAATGGTGGAGCGTCTTGGCCCGCCGCCGCGTGTTATCTGGCTCCGATGCGGCAATACATCCAACGCTGCGTTGAAAGATCTCCTCATCCGCGAGTTGTCGGAGTGCATTGTCAGACTGACGGATGGCGACTCGATAGTCGAGCTGGGCCAGGCCCCGGACAGCGAACCAGGCGTTGGAGCAGACTCGCGACAGTGCCCTGCGGTATCGTGAGCGGGCTGGTCGCAATCTGCTCATCGCTGGCATTCAAGCAAATCGCAACGCCCACTCGGTTGACTGATGTATCCAACCGTTTATCTCGAAACGACGATCATTGGGTACCTGGCGATGCAGCCAAGCGGCGTGCTCCGGATTGCTGCGAATCAGCAGACCACGCACCAGTGGTGGTCTGGGCGCCGCCATAGGTGTTCTGTGTACGTCTCGCGGTTCGTCGTCGGCGAGTGCTCCGCGGGTGATTCGGCGGCCGCGGCGGATCGGCTGCGTGTATGAGCCGACGTGCCGCTATTGGAGGTCACGACTGATGCGGAATCGCTTGCCGCGGGCTTGCTTGAAGGGGTGCCGCTACCGCCACAGGCAGCCCCTGATGCCCTGCATATCGCAGGAGCTGCCGTCAACGGTGTCGAGTATCTCCTGACGTGGAATTGCCGGCATATCGCGAATCCTGCTCTCCGGCCGCGGATCGATTGCGTTTGTCGTGAGATGGGCTTCGCGCCGCCGGTCATTTGCACGCCGCAGGAATTGCTGGAGATCGACGATGGAATCTGATCCGATCGTTGCTGAAGTGCGAGCAGTCCGTGAGCAGTTGGCTGCCCGTCTCGGGTTCCGGCTCCTCGACATTGTCAAAGAAGCCCAGCGGCAAGATGCTGCCGGGGATGGAAAAGTTGGTCGCCTTCCGCCTCGACGTCCCATCGAGGTAGGCGCTGTCACGCATGAGCCAGATAAAGCGATGCAGCGAAATCGCGATAAAGCCCGGCGGAGTGGATGATCCGTCGGTCGTGAGCCGCTGATCGCCCCCGTTCCACGGGTCAGGAAGTGATGGTGGACAAGACGTTAGGGTGCGGATCGGTGCCCGCAGCCCGAAGTCGCATCGCCGCCGGTCAGCGGCGTAGGCCGGGCACTCCGACCATGCTTCCATAGGTCCGCACGAGGCCGTCGATGTCCTGCTTGTAGAACTGTTTGAGGGCCTCCTCTGCCGGCGTACCCTCCTTGATCGCCGTCACGAAGCCACCGAATTTCTTCGCGTCGCGGCCGGCCAGCATCCGCACGATGCTGGAGGCGATGCCGTACTGCACGGGCGCGATGTTGGGCCGCTCGAAGAACTGCGGACCCAGGTCCCCCTTGGATCGCATGTATTCGGCCGCCGCGGCCTCCTTGAGCTGCACCTGATCGGACTTCGTCACCACCTTGGCGGCAACCCACTCGGCGATCCCCTCGTTGAGCCAATTGGGCAGGCGGGTCGGCGCCATCCAGCGATGATTGAAACCGTGGCTCGTCTCGTGGACCAGCATGTGGGCGAAGGCGGCCTCGTCATCGCCCCGGTGACAGGCCATGACGACACGGCCGTCGCTCCCCTGGTGGCAGAGGCCGTGCGTCCCTTGAGCCTGCACGCGCATGAACTTCGCCTCGAACGCCACGAAGTCCGCCTCCGTCAGAAACGCGATCACCAGGCACTTTCCCTTCCATACCGGCTCGCCGCGGGCGATCCCGTACAGATCACAGAGCAGGTCGTGCATCGCGTCGAGCGTGGCCAGGTAGGGCGCCATGAGGTTCGGTGGGATGTCGGTGACGACGAGGAACTCGTGGGTGTGGCTGACGCGGAGGGCGGGAAACACCTCCTGGACCTCGGCAACGAAGCCCTCCAGACGCCTGACCTCCGCATCGTGCTGCTCGGCGCTGAGTTCCGGCCACGGCTCGACGCCCCGGGCCCGCATCCGTTCGGCCGCCTCGGCGGCCCGCTGCTCCCGTTGCCGCTGCTCGCGCTGCCGTGACGACCCCTTCGGGCCCGTCTCGTAGACGGTCTCTCGGTCGGCGATGATCTTCACGATCCCGGCCAGCGCGACACTCGTCACCTTCTTCTCCCCCTCCAGCCGCAAGCGGATCGAAGTCACCTTGCCATCAGCCTCGACGAGCCGCTCGAGCACCGGTCGGACGAACCGCTTGCCGGACCCCAACTCGACGGCGTCGAGCACCTCGCCGACGTGAGGCCCGAGCCGGTCGGCGAGCTCATCACCGGCTGCGTGTCGCCCCACCAGGGACGGGACGCTGGCGACCACCACGAGCATCCAACTCACTCCGCGCCGGGTAGGCCTCATGAGGCAGGCTCCTTCAGGGCGGCGCGATGCCGCAGTTCAGTGCTGGAGATGTCGAGGCGAAACTCCGCCTGCGACACGAAGTAGGTGACGTCGCGCAGCACAGCCGGCACGTCGAGACGTGAGGCGTCGACGAACGCCCCGTCCGCCGCCCGCCCGAAAACGATCAGCCCCCGGGCATCGCGGGCGATCGTGCGCACCGCCGCCTCCGCGGCCGCCTCCGAGCCGCCGTAGTAGCGCGGCGTCGCCAGCCGGGAGTAGGTGTCGGCACCCATCACGAACGTGCATCCCGGAAACATCGCCACTTTTTCCAGGAACGTCGCTGCCCGCGTCAGCCACAGCCGGCGACCGGCGAACTGCCCGCTCCGGCGGGCGATCTCCTCGTAATCGAGCGTCGGCTTCTCGACATTCGCGATCGAGAGCTCGAACTCGGCCGGGCGCTCGGCGATTTCCGCGGCGATCCGCGCCATCCGCAGGTGACCCTCGTGCAGCGGATCGAAGGAGCCCGGAAAGATCAACGCCCCCGCCGTCGGCGCCGCCCGCTCGTCGTCGCAGCGCACCGCCCCACG
>JBIPMW010000353.1:0-5253 GCA_044376455.1 Crocinitomicaceae bacterium
CCGACCCTCGGGATCGGTGACGCCGTCGAGCCGCTGCGCCGGGCCGGCATACGTAAACGTCGTCTTGATCCCGCCCGGCTGATTGGAGCCCGGATCGGGTTCGGTGATCGACTGCAGGCTGTCGCCGACCACCGACACGCTCGTCATCCGCCCCGCATAATCCACGATCGCCGAGAGCGACTTGCCGGTGTAGCGATAGGTCCAGCGCAGGCCCCCCTGGGTCGTGATCGTCTCGACTTCATCGGCGACGCCATCGAGATCCTTGTCGGCGTAGGCGAATTCGACGCGGTTTTCATTGCGGTCGGTCGTGCGCTGGAGTAACCCCTGGGCGTCGAACCGGTAGCGGGTGCCGGTCTTGGCGAGGAGCGTGAAGTCGCCGGCGGCGGGGGCGTTGCCGCCCTGGCCCGCATAAAACCCGTTCGCGTTATCGAGCGCCCCGGCGTCGAGCTGATTGAAACACCCCACGGGCGTGGTGAACGTCCAGTTCTGCACGGCCATCACGGCGTCGGCGACGACGAGGCCGTTGGCGAAGACGGGCTGGCCAGAGCTGCCGGTGTGGGAGGTGGCCACGTCGATCGTGACCGGCGATGCGCTCGACACATGAAAAAACCCGAGGCTCCGCCACTGGACGCCGTAGGCGTCGAGTTCGCCGGGCACGTACCGCTGGTTCACGACGATCGTGGTCGTCGTGCCGACGCCGGTCACGGGCCGGGCGCCGGAGACGGTGTAGGCGGCATTGGTCGCCCGGTCGGCGCCGGGGACCCACGTGGCGAAGAGCTGATAGGTCGTGCCGTCGCCGCGGACGAGCGTCATGCCGTTGCCGGTTGCGGCGCCCAGGGGCGCGAGCCGCGACGTGGGCGTGGACAGGGCGCTGCCGGGCGACGCCGACCGCATCACCGGCGAGATGCCGTCACCCGGCACGAGCCGGTCGAGCAGCGGCAGCCACCAGCGCTGGCCGAACTCCGTCTCGCCGAACGTCTCTTGGACACGGTTCACGATCTCCGTCGCGCCGCGGATCGTGCGGGTGCGGTCTTGCGCGTCGCGGAGGACGATGTCGTACTCGTAGCGGCCGGTGGAGAGCTTGCTCCTGATCTCGTCGCTGCCGAGGAGCACGAACCGGACGGTTTCGCTGCCCGGCACGCCGGCAAACGCGACGTCGCCGGAGGCGATCCCGCCGAATGTGAGCGTGGCGGTGACCGTGCCGGTGCAGGGGCCGCCGAACGTACCTGAAATCGGCTCCCGTCCCGGATTTCCCTCGGGCTCACACGCCGTGAATGGCCGATTGCTTGACGCCTGCACGCCGCGCATGCATAGTGCCTTCTCGTTATGAATCAACTGACTGTCCGAAACATCCCCGCGGCGATTGAGGCCAGGCTTCGGTCACTGGCTGAGCGAACCGGTCTGAGCCTGAATCAGACCGTGATTCATCTGCTTGAAACGGCGACGGGCGGAAGGCCCGAGGCCCGCAAGCGAGATTTGTCAGCGATCGCTGCCAAGTGGGACGCCCGCGAGGCCGACGCTTTCGACCGAGCCACCGCACCATTTGAGTCTGTGGATGAAGAGGTGTGGCGGTGATCCGCCTCTGTCTCGACACCTCCGCATACAGCCGCCTGATGCGCGGACACCAGACACTCCAGGATCGGCTCGAAGCAGCGGACGAGATCCTCCTGCCCGTGACCATGCTTGGCGAGGTGTATGCCGGGTTCCAGGGAGGAAACCGGCTTGAGGAAAACCTTTCGTTGCTCTCCGCCTTCCGAAGCCAGCCAGGCGTGGTGATCATCGACACCACGGACAACATCGCGCAGCGTTACGCGACGATCGTGGCGACCCTCAGGCGGCAGGGCACGCCCATTCCGACGAATGACATCTGGATCGCGGCGGCTGCGCTCGAGAATGGCGGCCGCATGGTCGCCTACGACGCCCATTTCGAGGCGGTGCCTGGCCTCATCGTCGAGGCGCCCTGAAGGATCGTCCCGCCCATGCCGGGGTCAGGCCCGTGCCTTCGGAATCGACGTTGCGCGAGAACATGCCGCCGATCGATTCATCGTCGAGGATCGTGACGTCGGCGGAGGCGAGGCTGATGCAGTAGGGCGTGCTGCCCGTGGGAGCAGGGAGCAGCGCGATCCGCACCGTGTCGTCCCATTCGAGAAGCGAGTTGGCCGCGACCGTGAACCGGATCGCCACGCTCGACTTGCCGGCGGGGATCGTCACCTTGCCCTGGCCCGACGGGGGAAGAGTAATCGGCACGCCGCCGACGGAGCGGGTGGTGGCAGGGGTGAACGTCGCAGAAATCGGCTCCCGCCCTGGATTTCCGAAGGATTACGAAGGATTATGCCTGTCCTTTTATGCCCGCTCTCTACGAACGGCGTGCGTGCTTAACGCACGAAGGATTATGCCTGTCCTTTTATGCCCGCTCTCTACGAACGGCGTGCGTGCTTAACGCAAAGCCTTCACGCGAGTGTCGTAGTCTGAATGCGACCCGATCCAAAACCACGTGATCGTGTCGCCCTCGACCAGCCCGAGTGCGCGCCAGCCGATGCCGACTCGCACGGACCACACGCCGGTCGCACCTATCTGCTTGAAGGCAAGACTCGGATGGCGAGGATCGTCCAGCCAAAGTCGATAATTCTTGCGGGCTGTTTGCCTGACATCATCGGGAAGTCTTCTCAGGCACGCAACGAAGTCGTCCTCCAGCTTCGACTTCACAGATCTTCGATCCGCATGTCGCGCGTTTGGCCGGAACGGATTTTGGCCCGCACCTCTTCGGCGAGTTTCTCAATTTGCGGCAAAGAGGCGGCAAACGCCTCCTCCCAGCGGGTGTCATCTGCGATTTCCTCGAGAATCAAGGCTGCGATCGTGTCCTGCTCGGCGGGACTACACTTTCGCAGTTCGTCAATCGCTCGCTCAAGGAGTGTCGTCATCGGTCTTGCCTTCGCGAAAAAGAGAGACTCGTAGTGACCGAAACAAAGCGTTCCCATCAATCCAGACCCCGGAACGTTGTATGAAAATTATAGGCTGGTCAACGAGACGGCCACAATCGCGTCGGTAGCGTTCGCAACCGCTCAAGACGGCCGCAAGCAGCGGACATCACGCCATCGCCAAGCCACTGAAGGCATTATCGACGTGATGGACCCCACGCTTCGCGGCAACTGCCTTCAGTCCCTCGGCGCTCGTTGCACAGTAGTTGCCGAGCCAGCGGGTCTTGCCGAGGAGCTTATGGACGTGGGCCCGCCAGGAATCGGGGGTCGTGCTGAGCCTCGTCATGATGCCGGCTAATTCCTGCGTGATCCGCGCCTTGCCCGTGCGGCAGAGCCGGGCCGTCCAGTCCACGAGTTCGAGGTAGCTCGACAGCGAAAACCCGGGCAGCATCCCTTCGCGGGCCGCGCCGACGGAACCTTCGCCGGCAGTTTTGCGATCCTGAAGCGGGCAGAGCCAATGGGATTGTTCGAGGTCGGCTTCGATTCGGGCGGCGGGGATGGATGTGGCTGCGGCGGCTGCCTGGAGTGTTTTGAGGTCGCCGCTATTTCGGACATGATCGACCCGCTGCTTGATCGAGGTGTGTGGGGCGGCTTCCGGGGTTGTGGCGATGCCGGCGGCGAACGGGTTCAGGTCGATGTAGGCGCAGGTCGCGAGCAGGGCTTGTTCGTCGAGGATGGCGATCGACTTGTAGCGGGCTTCCCAGAACGTGCCCTTGCAGTCGTCTTCCTTGTTGGCGAGCCGGGCAATTGGCTCCTTGAGAGCTTTCATGAACCAGCCGAGATCCTGGAGTCGCGCCCGGTAGCGGGCCACGCGGGCGGTGTCTTGAACCTGCTGGTCGATCCAGGCCTGAACGGCCGCGGGATTATCGACGTCGAGGCAGGAAGGGCGGTAGACGGCGATCCAGCGGCGAACGACCTCTTCGTCGCTCCAGCCGTCCGCCACGCCGGGGTCGAGGCGGCAGAGGACGTGCAGGTGGTTGTCGAGGATTGCGAAGCCGCAGACGGAAACGGCGAAGTGCTTGGCGAGGAGTTCCAGCCGGGCTTCGATCCAGGCCTTGCGGTTCGTCACGCCCTCGCCGCAGAGGAAGGCCCGCCGGACGCAGCGGGAAATGCAGTGGTAGAAGCGGGTGATCGCGACGTCCACCAGTTGCCGTCTGGGCATCGTCATCGCGGGGGCTCCTGCGGGATTCGCGGGTACTGAACGCCCGTATCCTACGGCTCCCGCGGCCGGTCGTCAAGGATTGTGCCCAAGGATTGTGCCTGTCCTTTTGGTCTTTCAGTCCGTCCATCGTCGCGGCGGCTATCACGACTTTCGCAGACTGCTCCAACGAATCGTTACGCGAGGCTTTAACTGAACCACCAATCGCGAATCGGATCCAAGATCGAACCGCGCGTGCAACTCGTGCTCAAGAATTGTTAGTTCTTCTGCACCTTCATAAACCACAGTTTCAATCTCGTCACCATTCACAAGCAACACGGTTTGAACTGACTTTTCCAAGACATTGCAAGACAGCCGAACGCCGACGTTGTAGCCATCAGCGAACTCATAGCACCAGTAACCATCCTCTGGAACGACTTCAACTGGCTCTGACTCAAAGAACTCCAGAAGCTCGAGGTCACTCGGTGTCGCCGTAAAATCACGAATCTCTGCCATCTCATTGCCCTCCGAACGGAATAACGGTTGTCAGACGCCGCGTCCCATCCGAAAGAACTTCCCAAGTTGATTCAAACTTGGCAAATTGGCCTGATGGTCCTGCGAAGAGCGATTCACGGACTTCAAAGCCTCCGTATTGGTTTGAGTAGCGGCGCGTGACGTTCGTAGCGTCATTCACTACATCATCAAAGTGACTTCGCAGAAGCCGCCGCCCGGTTGTGTCGTTGAAGAGGCCCAATCGCTTCATCTGAGCCAGATTCTGGGCCGTGCGTGGGGCGTTGTGCGCCGCGTTCTTTAGGCGCGCCGCATTGCCGAACAAGTAATCAAACTTGCCAGCATCGATTTGGGCTCCCCACCTTGGGGAAATTACATTCTTCCCCACCCGCAGCACATCGTCAACCAGTCCGCGCGCACCCGTCCCGACCCTCGCGACGGTTGCCCGGGCATACGCCGCCCCTGCTGCCACCGTGCCCTTGACGCCGAGCGTCTGCACTGTCTTGGCAACGGCGCCGCCCCCGGCAATGGTCCCCGCGACACCGATCGCTCCAAACACCCCGTCGAACCACTGCTCGGTACGGCTTTGGACGTGGGCGTCCGCTGCGTCGTGCGTGTGGAAGAAGT
>JBIPMW010000020.1:0-15424 GCA_044376455.1 Crocinitomicaceae bacterium
CGCTCAACGGCCTCAACAAATAAAAGCCGTCTATGCTTGGCATAGATCCCTTTTCATTAGCACTTACCTTAGCCGGCCTCATGATCCTTCTCTGGATCACTGAGTGGATTCCTGTATATTTAACGGCATTACTTCCTATCTTTTTCGGTGCACCACTTGGCTTGCTCTCGCCAAAAGAGCTAGCAACTTGTTATGGAGATGCCAATATTTTTCTATTTTTTGGCGGTTTTGTACTTGCATTAGGTCTCGAAAAGTGGGGCGTGCACGAACAAATTGCCCGACGCATTATAGCCGTAGTTGGAGATCAAAAATCAAAAATACTGCTGGGCTTTATTTTAAGCACAGGGCTCATTTCTATGTGGATCTCAAACACGGCCACAGCGCTCATGATGTTACCTATGGCAGTTGCCGTCATTGAAGCAATGCCCATCCCACATCGGGAATCGAGGTTTAGTGCAATCTTGATGCTGTCCGTAGCTTATGCAGCCAATATAGGAGGCATTGGCACATTAATCGGTTCTCCTCCAAATACGCAGATGGCATCTATTTTGGCCGAAAACTTTCAAATACAGGTTAGTTTTTTTGATTGGATGAAAATTGGTCTGCCGCTGGCGATCATTCTGTTATTGATCATGTACCTCTACTTCCATTATTTATTAGGAGCAGAACGCAAAGATGTCCACGACCTTCACTTTCATACCATGCCTTGGTCCAAACCCCAGAAACGCGTCCTCTGGATTTTTTCAGTCGTGGCCACACTTTGGATATTTAGAGAGCCGTTCGTTGACTGGACAGGCATTCCTTACCGAGATGAAAATGCGGCAATTTTAGGAGCCCTTGCTTTGTTTTTAATGCCAAGTGGGGAAGGCAAACAAACGTTGTTAAAATGGTCTGATACAGAGAAATTACCGTGGGGAATACTCTTGTTATTTGGTGGGGGCTTGTCCCTAGCAGCGATGCTAGAAAAAAATGGAATCCTTCAAAGCCTGTCTGAACATTTCGATTTTGCGAAAGGCATCAATCCAGTGCTTTTAATTGTTTTATTGACCACATTAGCCATATTTATTTCTGAAGTTTTATCTAATTTGGCAATGGTAACCGTATTTATTCCCATTGTTGGCGTATTTGCTCAACAAACCCAAACGCCCTTATTTCCTTTGGCAATGGCCCTTACACTTGGTGCCAGTTTGGCCTTCATGATGCCAGTTGGCACGCCGCCCAACGCAATTGTTTTCGGCTCGGGTTATTTGAAAATCAAACAAATGGTTCGAATAGGTTTTGTCCTTAACTTGATCAGCTTAATTCTCATTAGCCTTTTTATTGTTTTATTACAATAATTGAAACAATATTATTATTTTTCACGGCTAAACCAACAATATGCTAACTATAGATCGCTTGTTTGATGTCCCAAGACATCAACTAAAGAATTATCCAAATGCCAATATGTTTGTTACTAAAACTGCAGGTATTTGGGTCCCGATGTCCACGGCAGATTTTCTAGATGCTGCCATGCAAGTTTCCAGAGGGCTCATAGCTCTCGGAATCGAAGCTGGTGATCGTGTGGCTGTTGCCAGTGCAAATCGGGTAGAATGGAATATTTTAGATATTGCAGTGCAACAAGTCGGTGCCATTTTGGTCCCGCTTTATCCAAATATCTCTGAATCAGATTATCGTTTCATCCTCAACGATGCAGGGGTTGAATTGTGCGTGGTTTCAAATCAAGAATTGGTAGATAAAATCACTTCTATCCGCGCTGAGGTTCCTTCATTGAAGCACTTGATGTCCTTTGACCAATTGCCAAACTGTACGCATTGGTCAGAAATTGAAGCTAACAAAGGAAGTGTCGACCCAACAGCAGTTGAAGAGCGCATGAAGGCTGTTAAAAATGAAGATTTAGCCACCATTATTTATACTTCCGGAACAACCGGTAATCCGAAAGGAGTCATGCTTTCTCATGCCAATATTCTATCCACGGTTTCGGCATGTATTGATCCAATTCCAGCCGATAAAAATTCAAAAGTCTTAAGTTTTTTACCTGTATGTCATATCTATGAGCGCATGCTTCATTACTTGTATATGTACATTGGCTGCTCGATTCATTTTGCAGAATCAATGGATACCATTGGTGATAACATACGAGAAGTGAAACCTGACGTTTTCTCAGCGGTGCCTAGACTGATTGAAAAAGTTTTTGACAAAATCATGGCCAAAGGCGAAGAGTTGTCAGGCATTAAAAAGGCACTTTTTTATTGGGCAGTAGCTGTTGCAGAAGACTACGATGTAATTGGGAAGTCTGCTTTCTATAAAATGAAATTGGCCATAGCGCGCAAGCTGATTTTCTCAAAATGGCAGGAGGCATTGGGTGGAAATGTGAAAGCAATTGCGTCTGGGTCCGCAGCCTTACAGCCAAGGTTAGCAAGAATTTTCCTAGCTGCGGACATTCCGATACTAGAAGGTTATGGGCTCACTGAAACTTCTCCTGTAGTTTCTGTAAATAATTTCAATACTGGAATCCGAATTGGCTCGGTTGGCCCATTAGTCGATAAAGTACAAGTTAAAATAGCACCCGACGGTGAAATTTTGGTGAAAGGACCAAACGTCATGATGGGTTACTACAAAAACGAGGAAGCGACCAAAGAGGTTTTTGATGCAGATGGTTGGTTTTGTACTGGCGACATTGGAGAATTCCAAGAGGGTAAATTCCTGCGTATTACAGATCGTAAAAAAGAAATATTTAAAACCTCTGGCGGCAAGTACATCGTTCCGCAAGCCATGGAAAACCGACTCAAGCAATCGCGTTTTATCGAGCAAGCTATGGTAATCGGCGAAGGAGAGAAGTTTCCTGCTGTTTTTATTGTGCCAAATTATGCTTTTGTAAAGGAATGGGCGAAACGCCATGATGCCAATTTTGACACGCTTTCCAATGCCGAGATCATGGCTCAGGATTTAGTTTGCAAGCGCATTGAACGTGAAATCAGTGAAATCAATAAGGAATATGGTTCTTGGGAGCAACTCAAGCAATTCAAACTATTGCCCAATGAGTTTAGTGTAGAAGGTGGCGAACTGACGCCTACGCTTAAATTCAAGCGCAAGAAAATCCTTGAAAAATACCAAGAAGTATACAAGCAGATTTATACTGCTTAACACAAAAAAAGCCGGCTGATGCCGGCTTTTTTTTATGCTATTTTCTTGAATGCTTAGTGCTTACCTGAAGAGCAGCAAGATTTTTGAGTGGTGCTAGATGAAGAACATCCTTGTTTTTGAGTAGTGCTAGAAGAAGAGCAGCAGCTTCCGCTTTTTTTCTTTTTCTTGCGCTTGTCGTCGTCTTTTTTAACGATTTCTAAACCGTTTACAGCTGCATAAGCTGTAGTTGCCATAGAACCTACAAACGTAGTAAGGGCAATTGCTACAAATACTTTTTTCATGGTGTTTTTTTTTATAAAATTACAAATTAATTCAAACTTCCAAGCTTGGTAAGTTTGGCTTTTACTTTCTGGTTGAGTTGCACATCAATTTTCGTGCCCAAAGGCAAGAATAAGTCAACCCTTGATCCGAATTTTATGAAGCCAAATTCTGCACCTTGCCTTGCTGCATCTCCTTTTTGAGCGTAATAACAAATTCTACGCGCCATGGCACCGGCAATTTGTCTAAATAAGATTTCTTGTCCGTTATCGTGCTTTACTACGCAAGTACTGCGTTCGTTGTCGGTGCTGCTTTTTGGGTGCCAAGCAACTAAGAATAATCCGGGATGGTATTTTGTATAGATAACTTCTCCACTAATTGGATAATAGTTGGCATGAACGTTAAGAGGGGACATAAAAATAGAAACTTGAATACGCTTATCTTTAAAGTACTCAGTTTCTTCAACTTCTTCGATTACTACAACTTTGCCATCAGCTGGGCACATGATGTCCAGTGCTGTGCCGGTGCAAGTTCTATTTGGAATGCGAAAGAACTGTAATACGAGATAAAGAAGTACTAAGAAGCCCAATTCTAGAAAAACGAAAAGTCCAAAAATGGCATCTTTTAGAAAATAAAAATTGGCTGCACTTAATAAAACAAAGAGTGCAATTGAGCCGAGCATTATAGAGCGTCCTTCGCGGTGGAATGTCATCATCGCCAATAAAGATAAATAATGGACCAACAATAAAAAAATGGAATCGCAAATAAAGCAGCGTCAAAGCGATCGAGTACACCTCCGTGGCCCGGTAGGATAGTGCCGCTGTCTTTGATGCCTAAACTGCGCTTAAATAAAGATTCAAGTAAATCTCCGAAAATGGCACAAGGCGCAATAATAAGTGCCGAGATCGTCCAGAATAAAATCTCTCCGTGGTTGACATATGTGCCAATCAGTACTCCGAGTAGGACTGTAAAGAGTAGACCCCCGAATGTGCCTTCCCATGTTTTTTTGGGAGAGATGCGTTCAAAGAGTTTGTGTTTTCCAAATTTTCGCCCGGTGAAATAGGCAAATGAATCGTTAGTCCAAATCAATAGAAACATCCCGAGTACTTTCGGAAGAGGCGAGGTGTCCCTGACGTGAAGGTCTATACTGAGATAAAACGGAATCACGACGTAGATAATTCCAAACACGAGCACCGAAATATTGAGCAAGGGATGTTGGTGCTTCGCCCAGAGTTCGTTGAGGATGAGCGTAAAAAAGAGCGGAAAAATTAGTGTGAGAGAAATGACAGAATACCATTCGAAGCTAATCCCGACCAAGAGTACGTAAATAAATATGCCAATGAATAAGCCAATTTCTTTGGGTACCTCGACGATTTCGTGCTGCTTGAAGAAACGGTAGAATTCCCAGAGCCCGACTACCATAAAAAAGGAAAAAACAAGGGCAAAAACATAAGGATTCCAGAGCATAGAGCCAATGACCACCACACCAAAGATGCTGCCAGTTATGATTCTTTTCCCCAGGTTTCCTAGCATATTTACGATGCGTTTTCTTCAGAATTTGTATCCGCAGAAGGCGTTGCTACGTCGCCAATAACCTCGGAGTTGGCATCTTCGGATTTGGTTTCTGCTTCGGAAACTGGTTCATCAAGAGCCTCAATGTTTTGTTCCTTCAATTCCTCAGCGGTCTCTTCAATGATTGGATCCCATTGGCGCTTGCCGAAGATAGCCTCAAGATCTTCTTTGAAAATCACTTCAGAGCTCAAGAGACGCTCAGCGAGTTGCTCGAGCTTGTCTTTGTTTTCGTTGAGTAATTGAAGTGCGCGTTGGTATTGGCTCTCGATGAGTTTACTGACTTCTTCGTCGATGACCTTTGCACGATCCTCAGAGTAAGGTTTTGTAAAGGCATCACGACCTTGCGAGTCGTAGTAAGAAATGTTTCCGACGCGGTCATTGAGACCATAAATCGAAATCATGGCGTAAGCTTGTTTGGTAACGCGTTCGAGGTCACTAAGCGCACCCGTAGAAATCTTATTGAAGATGAGTTGCTCAGCGGCGCGTCCCCCGAGTGTTGCACACATGTCGTCTAGGAGTTGCTCAGTTGTAGTGATACTTCGTTCTTCAGGTAAGTACCATGCAGCACCCAAAGACTGCCCCCTTGGTACGATGGTTACTTTTACCAATGGATTGGCATATTGCAGCAACCAAGAAACCGATGCGTGTCCGGCTTCGTGGAACGCGATGGTCTTTTTCTCTTCAGGTGTGATGATCTTATTTTTCTTTTCTAGGCCACCGATAATGCGGTCAACAGCATCCAGGAAATCTTGTTTTTCAACAAACTTTTTGTTGTGACGTGCAGCAATGAGTGCTGCTTCGTTACACAAGTTGGCGATGTCTGCACCTGAGAAACCAGGGGTTTGCTTGGCAAGAAAATCGACGTCGATTTCGGTGGAGAGTTTGATTGGTTTGAGATGCACACCAAAGATTTCTTTGCGTTCATTGAGGTCTGGCATGTCTACATAGATCTGACGATCGAAACGACCTGCACGCATCAAGGCGCTGTCAAGAACATCAGCACGGTTGGTTGCTGCCAAAATGATCACGCCTGAATTGGTGCCAAAACCATCCATTTCTGTGAGGAGTTGGTTAAGTGTATTCTCGCGCTCGTCATTGGTATTGAAACCATTGTTTTTGCCGCGCGCTCTACCAATTGCATCAATTTCATCAATAAAGATAATTGATGGTGCTTTTTCTTTGGCCTGACGGAAGAGGTCTCGAACGCGTGAAGCACCAACGCCCACAAACATTTCAACGAAGTCAGAACCAGACAAAGAAAAGAAGGGAACCTTGGCTTCACCGGCTACAGCTTTTGCTAAAAGCGTTTTACCTGTTCCTGGAGGGCCAACAAGGAGGGCGCCTTTCGGTATTTTAGCACCGAGCTCGGTATATTTTTTTGGATTTTTGAGGAATTCTACGATTTCGACAATCTCTTCTTTGGCGCCCTCAAGACCCGCAACATCTTTGAAAGTAACATTGGTACTTTTTCCTTTTTCATAGACTTGCGCCCTTGATTTACCGATATTAAAGATTTGACCGCCCCCGCCACCAGCACCGCCTCCGCCAGACATGCGTCGCATGACAAACATCCAAATCAAGACAATGATACCAAACGGCAGGAGGTAACCTAAGATTTGTGCAATCCAGTTGGTTTCAATGATGTTTTCGTAGTCGCTGTATTTGCGGTCATCGAGAGCTTTTTCGAAATTAGCGTGATTGCCAATATTTTCGAGTTCAAAGACCAAGCGGTTGACATCCGTTTTTTTGCTGTTGATGACTTTGCGCATGTTCGGAAAATCGAGCTTCTTGTGCGTGTTGATGTATTGCACGCCTTCTTTGCGCAGTTGGAATCTGGCCGAACTCTGGTTGACAATTTTTACATTTTTAACGCCTTTTGCTTCAACAAGTTCAAGTAAGGTTTCTTTGTACTTGATGGTGGTGCTTGTTTCGCTGTTGACATAAAGATGCGTGCTCACGAGCAAAATGACGAAAGCAACGTAAATCCAATAAACGGATAGGGGGTTTTTTCTTTTTTCTTCTGACATGGGGAGAGGTCTTATAATAAGTTTGGCACATCGGTTCTTTTGGCATCGGCCCAGAGGTCTTCGATGTCGTAGAACGAACGTGCATCTTTGTAGAAAATATGACAAACGACATCAATATAGTCCAATAAAATCCATTCTGAATTGGATTTTCCTTCTTGACGCCACGGTTTTTCTTTTAATTCTTTACGGGTATGACGCTGAACGGCATTCGATATACCGTCTACCTGCGTACTAGATTCACCACTACATAGCACAAAGAAATCACAAACTGCGCTGTCTAAGTCTCTGAGATCTAAGATGGTAATGTCTTGAGCTTTATTATTTTGCATTCCTTCAACAATTGCATCCAAGAGGAGTTCTGAAGGACTTGATTTTTTCTTTTTTGCCATGTAAGTATTTCTAGTACAAAACTAACTGATAAATTTGAACCGACAGACTTCAAGCATGACCAAATTAGGATCAGAAATACATCATTTATCGGTAGTTGACTCTACGAACAATTATGCTGCCAAACTCATTTCTGAAGAAAAGATACAAAATGGGTCTGTAATTATGGCAGACTTTCAGACCAATGGCCGAGGTCAGCGCGGTAACACATGGCAGTCTGTCAGTTCGGAAAACTTAATGTTTTCATTGGTGTTTCAACCCGGTGCAATTGCGCCAGATCAACAAATTAGGCTCAGTTGGTACACGGCTATCGTTTGGATCAAGTGTCTACAACGTTTTTCCATTGAAGCAAAAATCAAGTGGCCCAACGATCTTTATGTTGGTACTGACAAACTCGGGGGTATGCTCATTGAGCAACAAATACAAGGAAGCACCATTGCGTGGTCAATAATAGGGTGCGGAATCAACGTAAATTCAACTCCCAATCTATCCAATACGTGTTCAATTTTTGAACAAACGGGGGTGCGCTTTAAACCGACTACTGTTTTGAATGAGTTCTTGGAACTCTTCAATGGGCAAATTCATTTGCTTTACGGGGACTTCAGTCAACTAAAAACAAACTTTGAGGCTGAATTATGGGGCGTGCAAACCCTTCAACTTTTTGAAGATACGCAAGGTCAGCATTGGAAGGCAACAATTCTTGGAGTAAATGACAGTGGAAAAATAAAGCTCGATAAGGATGGTCAGCTCTGTTATTTTGACTTGCAAGAAATTCGCTTGGTATTATCATCGGATTGAAAATCCTATGCTTGAAGCGCGGTTTCAAGGTTGATTGCCATGTCTTGCAGCAATTTTTGAAGGGGTTTTTCGAGTAACATGCGCATCATCATATTGACGTCCGCATTGATTTCGATAAAACCTGTAGTTTGCGCATTGATTGCTTGTAAGTGAATTTGCAAGTCAAATGGAAATGGGTTTTTCTGGACGCCAATAAATTTGATTCCTTGCTCATTTGACTGCTGTTTTTCGAGGCCAAGCATGAAATTACCGGCAGCTTTAAAACTAAAGCCTTGTTCTGTAGCCATGAAATCGGAAATCTGATTTTGAGGCAACAAATGCGAATAATTCGAACAATTTTCGAGGTAAGCAGCCACCTTCTCGAGTGGAGTAGCAAATGAAAAAACCTGACTTTTGATTTGAACCATTGCTTAGCCTTGCATCCAGGTGCTAGGATTGTTGCGCCAAGCTTGCAGCGTAGCGTTGTCAGCCTCGTTAACGTATGATGTTTTGGTAGCAACGTCTATAAGTGTTCCGTAGTCAGTAAGGGTTGTAAACGGACATTTGGCTGCTTCAAATTGTTGGTCAGCAAGTGCGAAACCATAGGAGAAAATAGCGACCAAACCTTTGACGTCTAGCCCGCCTTGACGCAAGGCATCAACGGCTTTTAGGCTACTTCCACCAGTAGAAATGAGGTCTTCAATCACAACTACGCGTTGACCTGCTTCATAGGCACCCTCGATGAGGTTTTCCATGCCATGTCCTTTTGCACTGCTGCGGACATAAATGAAAGGCAAGCCTAATTCTTGTGCAATGAGTGCTCCTTGTGCAATACCACCTGTTGCAACACCTGCAATGACATCGGGTTTACCAAAGTGCTCCAGTATGGTTTGTGCGTAGCCTTGACGAATGAAAGTGCGAACTTCTGGAAAACTCAAAGTAATGCGATTGTCACAATAAATGGGTGACTTCCAGCCGGATGCCCATGTAAATGGATTTTCTGGTTGCAAGCGCACTGCTTTTGTTTTTAATAGCAATTCAGCTACCTTTAGGCTCAGATCTTTATTCACTTTCATGCCGCAAAAATACAAAGTTTTCCTCGATAATAATTGGGTGCTTTTTTCAAATATTCCGAATTCCATCAACGCATCCCAACAACAATCTACAAATAACCTTAAGTCTCAGCTTGCTTCATTTCAAGAACTTCAATTTGAATTGAGTAAGTCGGGCAGTTTGCACATACAATCTCCGGACCCATATCAAGCCATGAAAGATTTTTTTCAAACATTCAAGTTTGTCAGAACAGCAGGTGCATTGGTTCAAAATGAAGATGCGGATCAATACTTGTGGATGCACCGTTTTGGGCACCTTGATTTACCAAAAGGAAAAATTGAAAAAGGTGAAACCGAATTAGATGCTGCCATTCGAGAAGTACAAGAAGAAACGGGTCTTGAGGGTTCTTTGACTTCGGAAAAGAAACTAGGATTGACCTACCATGTTTATGAAATGAATGGCAAATCCTATTTGAAAGAAAATCATTGGTTCAAGTTCAAATACCAAGGTCCGGACACATTGAAGCCTCAAATAGAAGAGGGAATAGACGCCGTATTTTGGCTTACAGCAAACGAATGGAATGTACGGCTGACTGAATGTTATATCGGATTAAAAGAGCTATTGGAAAGTACGTGCTAAAATTGTGTTAATTTTAGCTCCTGACTGCACACATTTTTTATTATTGTAGTCACTTTATTTTTGATTTCGAAAACACAAAAACCATGAAATTTCTACAACTATCTTTATTCTTAGTTTTAAGTTCAGCTTTATTTGCGCAAGCGCAACCAAAAGCCAAAAAAGAAGCACAACCACCGCTTAAATTCACTGTTTTGGAAATTGAAAGACAGAACATTCCTTATGGTTCAGAGGACCTATTTGTTTTTGAATTTAAAAACACATCTAAAAAGGCTGCGGTCATTACCAATGTCCAGACTAGTTGTGGTTGTACAGCAGCAGAGCGTCCGGAAGCACCAATCAGAAAAGGTAAAAAAGGCGTCATTAAAGTACATTACGATACCAAAAGAGTAGGTGGCTTCACCAAGACAATAACAGTTTTTTCAAATGTTGGTGACCCAATTGTTCTCACGATTAAAGGTACTGTACTTTCCCCTTCAGACTCTCCTGTAATCAACTAAATCTGCTTGCGCTAGCGCCTAGATATTTGCTATCTTTGCACTTTTAGAAGCAGAGTCATGGAGATTGCAAAAAACTACGAGCCGCAAATAGCACAAGAAAAATGGTATCAGCACTGGATTGATAAAGGGTATTTTCATTCGACCCCAGATCACCGCGAACCTTACACCGTAGTTATTCCTCCGCCCAACGTAACAGGAGTGTTACACATGGGGCACATGCTCAATAATACCATTCAAGATGTTTTGGTCCGCAGAGCCCGTATGCTCGGTAAAAATGCATGCTGGGTACCTGGTACCGATCACGCCTCCATTGCAACTGAAGCAAAAGTAGTTCAAAAGCTGAAAGCCGAAGGCATATCCAAATCAGACCTCACCCGCGACGAATTTTTGACCCATGCATTTGCATGGAAAGAAAAACATGGCGGAATCATCCTCGAACAACTCAAAAGATTAGGCGCTTCTTGCGATTGGGAACGCACGCATTTTACCATGGATCCCGAGTATTCGCAATCCGTGATTCAAGTATTCATTGACTTATTTCAAAAAGGCAAAATATACCGAGGCATCCGTATGGTCAACTGGGATCCAGAAGCCCTTACTGCTCTCTCCGATGAAGAGGTAAACTACAAAGAAGTCAATTCAAAACTTTTCTATGTCCGTTACAAAATTGTAGGTGAACAAGACCAGTTTATAACGATTGCTACCACAAGACCCGAAACCATACTCGGCGACACCGCAATTTGTGTGCATCCCGAAGATGAACGCTATCAGAAACTCATCGGAAAAACGGTGCTCGTCCCGATAATCAATCGAGAAATTCCCGTTATTGCCGATGAATACGTAGATAAAGAATTCGGAACTGGTTGCCTCAAAGTAACGCCGGCACACGACACTAATGACTACGAACTTGGGCAAAAGCACAACCTCCCAAGTATAGACTTATTCAACGATAAGGGTACGCTTAATGATAATGGCGCCCACTATGCAGGCAAAGATCGCTTTGAAGTGCGTCGTGAAATTGAAAAAGAACTCCACGACAAGGGTTACTTGGTTAAAACCGAAGACATCATCAATAAGGTTGGTTTTTCTGAGCGCACCAATGCGGTCATAGAACCTAAGTTATCTTTGCAATGGTTTGTCTCCATGAAAGAATTGGCTCAGCCAGCACTTGACAACGTAATGAATGGCAACATTCAATTTCATCCTGAAAAATTCAAGAATACTTACCGTCATTGGATGGAAAACGTCAAAGACTGGTGTATCTCAAGACAACTCTGGTGGGGTCATCGCATCCCGGCATGGTATTACAGCAATCTTCCCGCAGATTTCGTTGTGGCAGCTACGCAAGAAGAAGCACTTAAGTTAGCAGCTGAAAAAGCGGGTCGTCCTATATTAGCCTCAGAATTGCGTCAAGATGAAGATGTGCTAGATACTTGGTTTTCAAGTTGGTTGTGGCCAATATCCGTTTTTAATGGACTCACGCAACCGAATAATCCTGAAATTTCTTACTACTACCCAACCAATGACCTCGTCACTGCGCCAGAAATTATGTTTTTCTGGGTGGCGCGCATGATCATTGCAGGTTATGAATACCTCGGAGATCTTCCGTTCAAAAACGTATACTATACTGGTATTGTGCGAGACAAACTGGGTCGCAAAATGTCTAAATCATTAGGTAATTCACCGGACCCCATTGAACTCATTGAAAAATATGGCGCCGATGGTGTTCGCGTAGGAATCCTCATTTCATCGCCTGCTGGCAATGACCTGCCTTTTGACAGTTCGCAATGCGAGCAAGGTCGTAATTTCACGAATAAAATCTGGAATGCTTACCGCTTGGTTTCCTCGTGGGAAGTACGTGCTATCGAGCAGCCAAGCTCGAGTAAAATTGCTATTGAGTGGTTTGAAAATCGCTTCAATCAAGTATTGGCAGAGATCAACGACCAATTTGATAAATTCCGGATTTCCGAAGCCCTAATGGCCACCTACAAGTTAGTCTGGGACGACTTCTGTTCTTGGTACCTCGAAATGATCAAGCCAGGCTACGAGCAGCCTATCGATCAAGTCACCCTTGATAAAACACTCAGTTTCTTTGAGCAGTTGCTTAAAATTCTGCATCCATTTACACCGTTTGTTGCTGAAGAACTCTACCATGCACTCAAACCTCGCGAAGCTCATGACGATATCGTCATTGCGTCTTGGCCTACGTTACAGCAAGTAGACGATTCACCATTAAAGCGTTTTGCATACAACGAAAAAGTGATTGCCAACATTCGCAATATCCGCAAGCAAAATAACATCGCAAATAAGGTTAAATTAGAGCTCTACATTAAAACAGCAGCAACGCATGCAGCTGAATCAGATAGTGTTATAGTCAAGATGGGCAACCTATCCGTACTTTCCTATGTCCAAGAAAAAGTAGCGCAAGCAAATAGCTTCATAGTAGATGGCATCGAATTTTTTGTCCCTTTTGGTGAGGCAATTGATGTTGAAGCTGAAAAGCAAAAAATCCAAGAAGAGCTCAACTACACCAAAGGGTTTCTGAAAAGTGTACAAGCCAAGCTGACCAACGAAAAATTCATGGCCGGCGCACCTGAGCAAGTTGTTGCGAATGAACGCAACAAAGAAGCGGATGCCTTGCACAAAATCGCCTTGTTAGAAGCGAAGCTTGCTGAATTGTAATCAGATAAATCTAAAATCGACGCGCCTGTTTTTTTGTTTCCCGCTTTCGCTGCGGTTGTCTTCGATGGGTTCTGATTCTCCTTTGAATTCAATGACAACTCTGTCTTTGGCTAAGCCATTTTGCTCAAAAAAGTTCAATAGCGCTTTGGCTCGTCGGGCCGACAAATCAAGATTGTAAGTGGCGCTGCCGTCTGCATCTGTGTGCCCAGTGATTTGAATTCTGAGGTCTGAATGACTCTTCACCATCCGGATCAATTCCTTCAAATATGGTTCGTATTCTGGTTTGATGAGCGCGTTGTCATAATCAAAATAAATTGGTTGGAATTTAAATTGAAGCAATTCAAGTTTACGGATATTGGGCGCAGAGATGCCGTCTTTTAACTCCTGTTCAAAGCGTAACAGCCATTCCTTTGGTAAATAAGGTGTTTTGTTTTTAGCGATTTCTCCTTTGTTTTGAAACAAAATGAGGCGGTAATTATCTTTATCACTAGGGCCCTCTAAATAACCCGTCTGGGGGTTGTAGCGCAATTGATAATTGTAAGGTGTCAATGCGAATTCGGGGTTATAAAACCAAGTTGCCTTGAGTGTGGTGAGCTCCATTGCGTTGTCCGCATACTTCCCTACAATCGGATATATACTTGCTCCTTTTTCGTTTTCAATCCGGATTTGTCCGTCAATCAAGCCATTTGTCACATAAATATCCATATAAACAGGGATGTGCTTTTCAATTGCTGCCGTATTTGGTGTAAACAGCATTCCCTGCCAAAAACCCGTCATTTTTTGGGCAATAACAGGACTTGACGTGAAGAGTAAGAAAATAGCGAGTATCCGTAACATCTAGTACTTATTCGTAAAGCAGTTTTTTTTGTTCCATCAAGAACTAACTTTGCATCGGATTGTTTAAGTTAAAAACAAAACGTATGAAGTTCATCCTTATTCTTTCAAGCCTATTTTTTATGAGTTTAATTCAATCAGAACCACAAAGTATTTATCAATTCAAAGTAAAAGACATCAATGGCAAGACCTTTGATTTCTCGTCTTTAAAAGGTAAAAAAATCATGGTGGTCAATACAGCCTCGAAATGCGGTCTTACGCCACAATACGAGCAACTTGAAGCAGTTTATGATAAGTACAAATCCAAAAATTTCATAATTATTGGCTTTCCAGCCAATGACTTCATGAGTCAGGAACCAGGAACCGACAAAGAAATCGCGCAGTTTTGCTTGCAGAACTATGGTGTGAGTTTCCCTATGATGTCCAAAATTTCTGTAAAAGGAAAAGACATGCACCCGGTCTATCAATTTTTAACACAAAAGGCTAAAAATGGCCTGGAAGACAGTAAAGTTGAATGGAATTTTCAGAAGTATTTAATCGACGAAAAAGGGCATTTGGCACGCGTGGTTTCTCCTCGAATTTTACCTAACGATCCAAGTATTATCGCATGGATTGAAAAGTAAGTCCAATCGTTGAAATTTTGTTGATAAGTTAAGCCTTTTCGGCTCCATTGAAGCCCCTTTTGCGAGGGGCTTTTTTTTATTTTTGTTAACACGAGTTTAATGAAATAAATCAAACTAAAGCAAAATGGCTGAAGACGAAAGAAGAGATAATTATTCGGCGGATAATATTCAAGTATTAGAAGGTTTAGAAGCAGTTCGCAAGCGCCCTGCTATGTATATTGGCGATGTTGGTGTCAAAGGATTACACCACCTGGTTTATGAGGTTGTCGACAACTCCATCGATGAGGCTTTAGCTGGCTATTGTAATACGATCAATGTCTTCATAAACGAAGATAACTCCATCACCGTAACAGATAATGGCCGTGGTATCCCAACGGCAATGCACACCAAAGAAAAGAAATCTGCCCTTGAGGTCGTTATGACCGTCTTGCACGCAGGTGGTAAATTCGATAAAGACACTTATAAAGTTTCTGGTGGTTTACACGGGGTGGGTGTATCTTGTGTGAACGCGCTGTCAATTCACATGCGTACAGAGGTTCACCGCGAAGGCAAGATCTTTGAACAAGAATATTCTATTGGTAAGCCACTTTATGCTGTGCGCGAAATCGGTGTTTCTGACAAAACCGGAACCATACAAACATTCAAGCCAGACCATACCATTTTTGAGTCCACAGAATACAACTTCGATACGCTCGCCGCGCGCATGCGCGAGCTAGCATTCCTGAATAAGGGAATTACCATAACGCTCACAGACAAGCGCCAGCTCGACGACAACAACGCACCGTTATCAACAACCTATCATTCTGAAGGAGGTCTCAAAGAATTTGCCTCATACCTTGATCGCAACCGCGAGGCGCTCATCACAGATGTGATTTATTTTGAAGGAGAACGCGAAGGAATTCCTGTGGAAGTTGCATTAACATACAATACT
>JBIPMW010000142.1:0-5251 GCA_044376455.1 Crocinitomicaceae bacterium
AATAAAAACTCACGAATATTTCTAGCTCTGGATCGCTTTTTTGACAAGCCTCTATCAGCGGCAGTGCCATGTCGTATTCGCCCAACGATGCACAATGAAACCAGTAGCGCTTTTTGCTAGTCTTGGGTAATTTACCAAGCGCAACCAATGTCTCTTTTCTTCCTTCCACCAAAAGCTTGGCTTTTGGGTGCCAAAGTGCGACCAATTTCAAAAGAAGTTGGTATCCAAAGGTTGAAATTGAATAAAGAAAGTGCATGATTGTTTACGAATTTAATTGAATTGGACGGATATCTTACAAATTGTGTTTATGTTGTTAGTTTAGAAGCTAGTTATTTTTATTTTACATAATATTTATTTTTGTTTTACTATGTTTTTATTTTTGTTTTTCACTTTATATTATTTAATTTAGCATAAAATTTAATACCATGATATACAATCGTTTAGCAACAGATAAACTCAAGTACATGGCGCAATTATTTCCTTTAATTGCCCTAACTGGACCAAGACAATCTGGCAAAACCACGTTGCTGCGAAACGCTTTTGAAAACTATCGCTATGTATCTCTTGAAAACCCTCAAATAAGAGCGTATGCCGTTCAAGATCCTGAAGGCTTTTTAAAAAGTTTTGATCAGTATGTTATTTTTGATGAGATACAACTCGTACCAGAATTGTTTTCCTACCTTCAACAGGTGGTGGACGAGGCCAACCTACCGGGTCAATTCATTTTAAGTGGTTCTCAAAACTTCTTACTTCTTGAACGCATTTCTCAAAGTTTAGCAGGCAGAGTATACCTTATGGATTTGCTTCCTTTGTCAGCATCAGAAAAGTCTACACCCATTCAAAATGATATCTATCAGGAATTATTAGAGGGCGGTTATCCAAGATTGACCAGTATGCAAATAGCACCGCAAGATTTTTTCTCAAGTTATATTAAAACTTATATCGAGCGAGATGTTAGAACAATTTTAAAGATTCAAGACCTGAGTAAATTCAGAAAGTTTATCCTATTACTCGCACTTCAAGCAGGTCAATTATTAAACGCAGCCAGCCTGGCTAAAAAACTCAGCGTAAGCCCCCCTACTATTGAAAATTGGATCAGTATTTTAGAAGCAAGCTATCTTGTATTTAGACTAAACCCATGGCATGCCAATTTGGCAAAGCGACAAATAAAATCTTCTAAATTGTACTTTTATGATACAGGGCTTCTTTGTCATTTATTAGGCATTCGCGATCAAGAAGCGCTTACTATTTCAAATTATAAAGGGCCAATTTTTGAAAATTTCGTTTTACTCGAAATCCTAAAACAACATAGAGCAAAAGGTTTAACCACACAATTTGCTTTCTTCCGCGACCAAGTTCAACATGAAATCGACCTCGTAATTGAGCTCAATAATCAGATACAGCTTATCGAAATGAAAGCTAGTCATACAGTTAAAACTGAACATATCAAAGCATTACACTACCTTGATCCTTATTTTAAAGAGTCTAAACTACAGCACTTCTTGATCAATTTTTACGATCAAACGCAAAAACGCAGCCATGAAACTATTTTATCATGGAAAGATTGCTCCAATCAATTATAATAGAAATCTCGGGGTTCGGAGGAATAGAATGGAATATACCAGCCTATGCGCAAACCTGTTTGGAGGTCGAGGCGCAGGGCGGTGGAGACAGGGACGTCGGGTTGGTCAAAGTTGATGGTGCGGCGATTATAGGTAAAGCCCTGTTGGAAATAAAGGCCTGCATAAAAACTGTACGAACCCCTATTGTTTAGAAAAGAATAGCCGATAAATTGTTGGGTGTTGAGGCCTGTAGTGAGGCGGTCATAGCCTTTTTTGTAATCAAGTTCAATTTGAGGCACCACGTTATCGTTGGTTTCGATGCGCAAATGATGGAGCACGTAGCCACTGCTCAGTTGCACTAAGATGCCACTGTTTTGGTTGCGCTCATTGAGCGGGAACAAACGCCCCACATAAGCATTGGCGTGTACCCCCCTGGCATAAACCAATACGGATGCCGGCATGCCGATGTCGTTGGTCATGTTGCCATGGCTGTCTATCAAATGATCAAAAAGCCCCGTGAGTTTGACATTGTCGGAAAACCAAAAATCAGACTCAATACCAAAACTCCAGTTATTTTTGAGCTTATAACCTGCCGTAAGCCCCACCCTATTCATGTAGCCAAAGCGCTCGGCGAGATCACCACCCGAAAATGCGCCGCCGTAGTGCACCCCAACTACCGGAATAGAAACACTTTGCGAACCCGAAACCTGAGCAGTAAGGAGAAAACACTGGGAAAAAGAGATTAAAAGAGCAATGGTTTTCAAATATTTCATCAATTAAAATTAACAAAAATTGAGCACTAAATTGGGTCCAATTTTTAGGAGAACCTCGTCTATCACTAAGGTAACTTCAATTTATTTGAAACCAAGAGAGTTTTTTAACGTAAAACGCCAAGTATTTGAGTAACTTTAAACAAAAAACAAACAATGAAAAAATTATTTACACTGGTGGGCATCGTACTTTCTGCAAATGCTTTTGCCCAAGGCTGGAATTTTCAGATAGGTGTGGGTGGCCATCTTTGGAATATTTCTGATGCGGTTGGCTACGGCGTTACACTCAATGCCGGAACAACCTATGATTTCAACAAAGTAGTAGGTGCACGCCTAGACTTCAACTATGACCACGTTGGTGAAGAAAGAATCAAGCGCGTGGGGATGCAAGCAAACTTCCACCTAATGCCTTTGCTTTCTAAAACAAAAACCAAATGGGGTCTTGATGTTCATGCAGGGTTGGGTTGGGTAAACAACAGCAACACTACCTTCAATGATGCCTACTATTTCCGTGGCGACGACGCATGGAACCGCACTATTGGCCTCACACCAACTATGGCTATCAACGATAAAACAAGACTTACGCTTGATTTTACCTTGAACAACAACCGTAAAACTGATACCCAAATGAAAAACTATGCCAATGCCACTATCGGTATTCGCAGAGCTTTCTAAGCTAACCAATTAGTGCCTCACCAAAGTGGCCTATAACAAAAAAGCCGTAGAAAAACTACGGCTTTTTTTGTGAAACCAACTTTAAATTCTTTTATTTTTTCTTTTTGGCAGCTACAACCTTTCTTACCTCGATGATGCGGCGTAAGTTGCGCAAGTATAAAGAGAGTATAACTCCTAAACCAACTAGTACAGCAGCCACAACCCATTGAGGAGCCAACACGGAGGTTTGCTGAACCAATAATAAAATACCAATATTGAGCACCACAATAACGGTGCTTGTTTTGCGGTGTTTCCAGCCATGGTAATCCATGAGCAAGTGATGGATGTGAGTTCGGTCTGGCGCAAAAGGTGACTTCTTTTCAAGCGCGCGTGCAATGAAAATCCTGATTGAATCGAATACCGGAACATATAGCAAGCCAATAAGTACGTGCGGCACATTGCTGGCTTGTATGGTATCAATGTAGTTGGCATAATCAGATGCCATGACATCCAGGACGAGCGCTGCAAGGATAAAGCCAATAAACATAGAGCCGGTGTCTCCCATGAAAATCTTTTTGTCCGAGCTCAGGTTATAGCGTAAGAAAGCTAAAAACATCCCAACAAACGCCATACAAACCATCATGAGGGTGTATTCTTGGCGGTATAAAAAGAATATGGCAAAAAAGGTGAAATAAAATGCGGCCAAAGAAGAAGAAAGGCCATCGATGCCGTCAATTAGGTTGTAGGCATTGATAAAGAAGATCACTACCATAAAGGCCAGCGGAATAGACAGCCCGAGCGGGATACCATGAATACCGAGCCAACCATGAAGATCTAGAATCTGAAAATCTGAAGATAAAAATAAAATACCCGTAGCCATGAGTTGGCCTATCATTTTATTGAGTGGCCCCACCCCTGTGAGGTCATCTTTGAGACCAATCATAAAAATGATGATCGCGGCGGGGATCATGTAGTAGGCACGGCCAGTAATGAAGAACTGCTCGGCAAAAGAAAGCGCCATTACAAAAACAATGAAAAAAGAGATGCCGCCGAAGCTCGGGACCATCTGGGTATGCGAACTGCGCTCGTTGCGTTTTTCAAACAAACGGCGCACCTTGACCACATTAATGATGACAGGCGTAAGCAAATAGGTTGTGAAAAACCCACCGCAAAAAAATAAGATCAGGACAAATAGGAGATAGAGCGTCATGAACGAAAGAGCGAATAGTTAATACAAAGATGCAAATAAACCCTCAGTGGTTGCCTTTTTCAAGGAAGATAAATACAGGAAATACGGAGTTCTCCTATTTATCATCCTTGATATTCAAATGTTTAGACCAATTGATGACTTTCATGCGCTTGTCTTTGGGATGCTTTGTTTCTGGTAAAATGTCATCTACATTGAGCGCCGTTAAGAGTGCGATTTTGGTGCGCAGGGCCTTGATGAAACTTTCGCGGCGTTTTTTAAGTGTTTCATAAGACAGTGCTTCTTCATCAAATAAATCATTGAGTGCGGAAAGTTCAATGCTTTCGTGTTTGGCAATCAATTGCAGGCACTCCCACTCTAGATTAGAAAATTCTGAGCGTTTGAGCTCAGGATTACGGCGCTTGAACCAATCCGTTTTGTGGATACGTCTGATGTAAAACAAAAGCAACAAGAGCACCAGGTTGAGGATCAATGAAAACCACAGATAGATGTCTGTTCTGATGTTCTTGAAAACAGAAACCCGCTTGTAAAAGTATTGTTGGCCGGGCTCTATACCTAAAGTTAATTTTGGTTGATCTAGCACCACGGCCGATACTTGCTTGCTGTTGGTAGCTTTTTGTAAGACTAAAAAATGAGTTTCTTTTGAGTTGGGCTCTATGCTTTGGTAGTTTAAAAACCGGGGATTGGCATAGGTATAGATTTTGTTGTCTTTCAAACTGGTGTGAACCAGTAATTCGCGGCTCGGAAACCAAGTAGTGGGTAACTTACCGTGCATATTGAGGTGCTCGGCTAAATGCAACAAATTGGGGTTGAGTTCGCCTTCTTGGCGCCAGCGTTGGTTAGTCAAGTCAAAAACCCAGAGATCTGCTTGTGCAACATCTTCTCCACTCAGGCGCGCATATCCACCCCAAATATACAATTGATTGCCCACCAGTTGGTGCAAGGTTCCTTGCCTTCCTTTTGGCCTTATTTCATAATTGAGGTTCGTGATTTCAAACCATTCGCGAGCACCCGGATCATAAACTGTAACAAGGTTTTTAGTCCTGAACAAGCCATAG
>JBIPMW010000021.1:0-15400 GCA_044376455.1 Crocinitomicaceae bacterium
CCTGGGACGACGTCGATCCTGAGCTCAAAGAAACCATGAGCAAACTGGGTATTTCGATGGAAGAACAGCAGCGCCTGACAGGAGTTGCCGTTGACTTTGTTATGGATTCTGTATCAGTTGCCACGTCTTTTAAAGCAAAACTCAAAGAACTCGGTATTATCTTCTGTTCTTTTTCGGACGCCGTACAGGAATATCCAGAATTGGTGCAAAAGCACATGGGAACAGTTGTTCCGAATACCGATAACTTCTATGCTGCGCTCAATAGCGCCGTTTTCACCGATGGTTCATTTTGCTACATACCGAAAGGTGTGCGTTGCCCCATGGAATTATCCACCTATTTCCGCATCAATGCCGGCGGAACAGGACAGTTCGAAAGAACTTTAGTAGTCGCTGATGAAGGCGCCTATGTCTCTTATCTAGAAGGCTGTACTGCCCCACAACGCGATGAAAATCAGTTGCACGCAGCTGTAGTAGAACTCATAGCGCTCAAGGACGCTGAAATCAAATACTCAACCGTGCAAAACTGGTATCCAGGTGATAAAAACGGAAAAGGTGGTGTTTTCAATTTTGTTACCAAACGTGGACTCTGTGAAGACCGCGCCAAAATTTCCTGGACACAAGTTGAAACGGGTTCTGCGGTAACCTGGAAATATCCGTCTTGTATTTTAAAAGGTGATCATTCTATCGGAGAATTTTATTCTGTAGCTGTTACCAATAACATGCAGCAAGCGGATACCGGAACCAAAATGATTCACCTCGGAAAAAACACTAAATCAACGATTATTTCCAAAGGTATTTCAGCCGGGAAATCTCAAAACTCTTACCGAGGGCTGGTGCAAATCCACAAAGGAGCTGACAACGCAAGAAATTTCTCTCAGTGCGACTCTCTGCTCATGACCGATGTTTGTGGGGCTCATACCTTCCCTTACATCGAATGTAAGAATCCAACAGCCAAAATTGAGCATGAAGCAACTACCTCAAAAATTGGTGAAGACCAACTTTTCTATTGCATGCAACGTGGCATCAGTGAAGAAAAAGCGATCAGCCTCATCGTTAATGGCTATTGCAAAGAAGTACTCAATCAACTCCCGATGGAATTTGCAGTAGAAGCTCAAAAGCTTTTAGCAATTAGCCTTGAAGGTAGCGTCGGATAACTCAAATTAATTTGTTCCAAAAACAGAACAACACATGATCTCAATCAAAAACTTACACGCCCAAATCAACGGAAAAGAAATCCTGAAGGGCTTGAATTTGGAAGTAAAAGCCGGCGAAGTACACGCCATTATGGGGCCAAATGGTGCCGGAAAAAGTACGCTTGCAAATGTGCTTGCGGGTCGCGAGGACTACGAAATCACTGCTGGTGAAGTCATTTTCGACGGTCAAGACCTCCTCGAACTTGCTACAGAAGACCGTGCTAGAGCTGGTTTGTTTCTTGCCTTTCAATATCCCGTTGAAATTCCGGGTGTGAGTAATGTCAACTTTTTAAGAACAGCACTGAACGAAAAGCGCGCTTACTTGGGTCAAGAGCCTATTTCAGCCAAAGAATTCATGGCACTTGTTAAAGAAAAATCTGCGTTAGTAGAACTAGATGCCAAGCTTGCCTCCAGATCTGTCAATGAAGGTTTTTCTGGAGGAGAAAAGAAGCGCAACGAAATCTTTCAGATGGCGATGCTAGAACCCAAATTATCGGTGCTTGATGAAACAGATTCTGGCCTTGATATCGAGGCCCTTCGTATTGTTTCACAGGGCGTAAATGCACTGAAATCTCCTGAAAATGCGTGTATCGTCATTACGCATTATCAGCGCTTACTCGATTACATCGTTCCTGATTTTGTACATGTGCTTTACGACGGTAAAATTGTCAAGTCCGGACCTAAAGAACTTGCGCTGGAGCTCGAAGAAAAAGGATACGATTGGATCAAAGAAAGTTTATAACATGAACGCCATCACCGACAGCAAATTATCCGAATTTTGTAGCCATTTTTCGCCAACAAATATTCAGGGGCTCCATACCCTAAAAACCGATGCAGCTGCTTATCTTTCTAAAGAGGTCTTTCCTACTACAAGAAACGAAAGGTTCAAATATACGCGCTTACAAAAATTAGTCAATGCTAGTTTTAGTCCTTTTGAAACACTTTCTTACGAGCAGTTAAGCGCGTTTAATATCATCGAAGACGTTCCTACAATTTACGTCAATGGACCTCAGATTTTTATTCCTCAACAACTCACAGCAAGCGTTACTATTTGCTCAGTAAACGACAGTGCATTTGCTTTTAAAAATGAGGCCTACAAAGATGTGTTTGGTGCCATGAACACGCTGTATGCATGTAATGGATGCAGCATTACTATCAATAACAACGCCACTCTTGATCAACCTATTCAAATCATCTATCTGCATTCAGGAGGAGCGCATTTTTACAGAAATCAACTCAAATTTGGCAGAAACGCTGAAGCACATATTGTGCTAGCACATTTTAGCATTTCAAACAGCATTGGTTTTTCACATACTCATACACAAATTGAAGTGGGCCAAGATGCGCGCATCAAACTGCATAAAGTACAATGTTGTGAAGAAGGGTACTTTGACTTCAACGAAGAACGCATTTTACAGGATAGACAATCCAATTTTGAGATCAATACGGTCTCTTTAAAAGGTTCTTTTATCCGCAATGACCTCTCTGTTCAAGTACAAGGGGAACACGCCGAAACCAGACTCAATGGTGCCTATTTATTGAATGAACAACAACACGTTGCCAATTATACCACCATTGACCACCAAGTGCCAAATTGCGAATCTTTTGAAACCTACAAAGGCCTTATCGATGACCACGCTACGGCTGTGTTTAACGGTAAAGTATTCGTGCGTCAAGATGCACAAAAAACCAATGCATTCCAAAGTAATGCCAATATCTTACTTTCTGAAAACGGTAGTGTCAATTCAAAACCTGAATTAGAAATCTATGCTGATGACGTCAAGTGCTCGCATGGCTCAACGACAGGCCAGCTAGATGAAAATGCCTTGTTTTACTTAAAAGCCCGTGGACTCAGCACGAAAGCTGCAAAATCTTTGCTTTTACAAGCTTTTATGGATGATGTACTCCAGGTTTTTCAACCCGAGGAACTCCGTACATTTATTTTCAAAGTTTTGGCCACTCGATTCAACTGGCAAATTGAAGATTAATGCCGTTATCACTTTAAAAACATTGACCACAAAAAAAGGCGACCGTTTGGTCGCCTTTTTTATGAAATGAATTTTGAATTATGCATTTAGTGCTTCTGCACCACCAACAATCTCGAGAATCTCGTTTGTAATAGCTGCCTGACGCGCTTTGTTATAACTTAATTTTAAGTTCTTTTGTAATTCTTTAGCGTTATCTGTTGCCTTGTGCATAGCGGTCATACGAGCGCCATGTTCAGAAGCAAAAGAGTCGCGGATGGCTTTGTACAGTTGCAATTTCATGCTTTTCGGCAAAAGATCTTCTACGATTTCCATTTTTGGTTGTTCAAAAATGTAGTCTCCAGCTTCAGTTTCACTCGCGGTAGGAATGATTGGCAAAAATTGTTCTGTTTCAACAATTTGTGCGGCTGCATTCACAAAACGGTTATAGACAATTACCACTTTATCAAATGACTTATTGAGAAATTGAGCCATGATTTCATCAGCAACTTGTGCCACTAAATCAAAACGAAGATCTGCATAGATATCTTCCATTGCTTCAATTCTATCATTCTGATAATAATGATCAGTGCGCTTATAAACGTCTTTGATTTTCTTACCTAAACATAAAACCGAAACCTCCTGGCCGCTATAATCTTGAGCGATTAGCGCACCAACTCTTTTGATGATGTTATTGTTAAAACCACCGCACAAACCGCGGTTTGAGGTAATCCCAACAATAAGGACTTTCTTTACCTCACGCTGTTCAGCGTAAGCATTTTCAGAAAGATCAAGTGTAGCGCTGAGGTTTTCAAGGATTTCGCGAAGTTTACCAGCATATGGGCGCATCTGCGTGACAGCATCTTGCGCACGCTTTAATTTAGCCGCTGATACCATCTTCATGGCAGAGGTAATCTGCATGGTAGAACCAACAGAACTGATGCGGTTACGTATTTCTTTTAGATTAGCCATTGAATCCTAGTTTGAGGCTGTAATTATGCAAATTTCTCGGCAACTTCTTTGGCTGTTTTAGCCAAAACTGCTTCAATTTCGTCTGTGAATTTCCCAGCTTTTAATGCAACCAAAGTATCTGCGTTATTTGCTTCAAGGACTGTTAAATAGTCTTTTTCAAATTCTTTGACTTTATTGATCGGAACAACTTGCATGAGACCTTTTACTCCTGCATAGATGATCGCAATTTGCTTTTCTACTGGGTATGGGTCACCTTCGCGTTGTTTCAAGATTTCTACGTTACGTGCTCCTTTGTCAAGTACTGATTTAGTCGCAGCATCGAGATCAGAGCCAAACTTAGCAAATGCCTCAAGTTCACGGTACTGAGCTTGGTCGAGCTTTAATGTACCAGCCACTTTTTTCATTGACTTAATTTGAGCTGATCCACCTACGCGAGATACAGAAATACCTACGTTAATTGCTGGACGAATACCAGAGTTGAAGAGGTCAGACTCAAGGAAAATCTGGCCATCCGTAATCGAAATCACGTTGGTCGGGATATACGCAGAAACGTCACCAGCTTGTGTTTCGATGATTGGAAGAGCCGTTAGTGAACCACCACCTTTTACTTTGTCTTTCAAAGAAGCTGGAAGGTCATTCATTTGCTTTGCAATGTTATCGTCGGCAATAACTTTCGCTGCACGCTCTAATAAACGAGAGTGAAGGTAGAAAACGTCACCTGGGTATGCCTCGCGACCTGGCGGACGACGAAGTAAAAGAGATACTTCGCGGTATGCAACTGCTTGCTTAGATAAATCATCATAAACAATAAGCGCTGGTTTACCACAGTCACGGAAGTACTCACCGATGGCAGCACCTGTCATTGGCGCATAAAACTGCATCGGAGCAGGATCAGATGCGTTGGCAGCAACTACAGTAGTATAAGCCATTGCGCCGGCATCTTCTAATTTTTTAACAATACCAGCAACAGTTGATCCTTTCTGACCAATAGCAACATAGATACAGTAAACTGGCTCACCGCGGTCGTAAAACTCGCGCTGATTGATAATTGCATCGATCGCAACAGTAGTTTTACCAGTTTGGCGGTCACCGATGATCAACTCACGTTGTCCGCGACCAATTGGAATCATGGCATCAACTGCTTTGATACCTGTTTGTAATGGTTCAGTTACCGGCTGGCGGAAGATAACACCAGGCGCCTTGCGCTCGATTGGCATTTCATACAACTCACCTTGAATAGGGCCTTTACCGTCGATTGGCTGGCCTAGTGTATCAACTACACGACCTACCATTCCATCACCTACTTTTACAGAGGCAATTTTACCTAAACGACGTACGGTATCACCTTCTTTTACACCAGAAGAACGACCAAGCAATACAGCTCCTACGTTATCTTCTTCGAGGTTAAGTGCAATTCCTTGCATTCCGCCATCAAATTCAATAAGTTCACCATACTGCACTCCATTCATTCCGTAAATGCGTGCAATACCATCTCCTACCTGAAGTACCGTTCCAACTTCTTGTAATTCTGCTTCTGAGCGGAATCCTGAGAGTTGTTCTCTTAGAATTGCGGAAACTTCTGCTGGTTTAATATCTGCCATTTTTACTTATTTTTTGTCAATTGACGATTATACTAATTGTTGTTTCATGCGTTGTAACTGACTTGCTACTGACGCGTCTATTTGTTGATCACCCATTTTGATGATGAACCCTCCAATTAAGGAAGCATCTACCTCTTCAGTAATTAGTGGCGTGCCATTGACAACACCATTGATTTTGGAAAGAATTTCTGTTTTGGTTTTATCTTCCAATTTTTGAGCACTTACTATAGTTACCGGGACAATACCGCGGTGTGCCATTAATTGAGCGATAAATTGATGTGCAATTTCAATCATTGCCGCCTCACGACCATTAGCAGTGACAAGCTCAAGAAAATTCAAGGTAGTTTCATTGAAATCTTTAAATATTTCTTTGATGACTGCAACCTTTTTCTCGATCTGAATAAGTGGCGAATTGATGAAAACTTGGAAATCATGCGCTTCATCGGCCAACTTAATTAATTGAATCATATCTGCCTCAATAAGCTCCAACTTGTTTTGGTCTAATGCCAATTCAAGAAGTGCTTGTGCGTAACGGCCAGCTGACTTAGTTGACTTCATGAGCTTAGTTCATTTTAATTTCAGTCGCTAGCTTGTCCGCAAGCGCTTTTTGTTTGTCGTCAGCAGTAAGTTCTTGACGAATCACTTTCTCGGCAATTTCCAAGGAGAGGCTAGCTACATGGTTTTTTAAATCTGCCATAGCCGCAGCTTTTTCACTTGAAATGTTTTGACGTGCAGCTTCTACAATTTTAGCTGATTCCTCTTTTGCCTTATTTTTAGCTTCCTCAACCATTCCGTTTGCGGCTTCTTTAGCTTCTTTTAGAATGGCATCGCGCTCAGCACGTGCTGTTTTAAGGATTTGGTCATTTTCAGCTTTCAAAGCTTGCATTTCTGCTTTTGTTTTTTCAGCCAAAGCCAGCGCTTCAGAAATTTTACCTTCACGCTCATTTACTGCAGAAAGAATTGGTTTCCATGCAAACTTAGCAAGTAAGAAAAGCAAGAGACAGAATACTAAACCTGTCCATACTAATAAACCAAAATCAGGTAATATTAAATCCATTTTGTGTGTGTTTTAAAAAGTTAAAAGGAAACCACAACCAACCGTTATGGTTTCCTTTAAAGATTTACGCTTTTGCTCCTAGTAGACCAACTACTACACCGAACAATGCAACACCTTCGATAAGCGCAGCTGCGATAATCATCGCAGTTTGAATTTTACCTGCTGCTTCTGGGTTGCGGGCGATACCTTCTACTGCAGAACCACCGATACGACCGATTCCAAGACCTGCGCCTAGAACTGACAAACCAGCTCCGATTGCTGCAATACTACCAAACATTCCTGTCATTGTATTTAATTTAAAAGGTTACTATTTAATGGTGTGCCTCTTCAACAGCAGCTCCGATGAACAATGCTGAAAGCATTGCAAATAGGAAACCTTGAAGGAAAGCAACTAAGATTTCAAGCACCGAAATAAACAAAGCCATTGGCACTGACAAACCTGCCCATGCTACGTTTTTGTTGATAAAGATGATTGAAATCAAGGCTAATACAATAATGTGGCCGGCTGTGATGTTCGCAAACAAACGGATCATTAATGCAAAAGGCTTTGTTAGGATACCAATCAATTCGATTGGAATCATAAATATTTTCATCGGTACTGGAATGCCCGGCATCCAAAAAATATGCCCCCAGTAATTTTTATTACCTGAGAATACAGTAACTAACAGGGTACAAAACGCTAAAAATAATGTAATGGTAATGTTTCCTGTAAGGTTGGCTCCACCTGGAATAATTGGAATGAGGCCAAGCATGTTGTTAATCCAGATAAAGAAGAAAATGGTTAATAAATACGGTACGTATTTGTGGTATTTGTGGTGATCGATGTTTGCTTTGGCGATATCGTCTCTAACCATGACAATCAGGGGCTCTAGAAATTTAGCCATTCCTTTAGGTGCTACGGCGCCGTTTCTACGGTAAAAACGAGCAACGGAAAGCATAATAATAAGGATTAAAAAAGATCCTATTAACAAAGAAGCAACGTTTTTCGTAATGGAGAGATCTGTTGGAGTAGCGTTGTGGGGGTGCTCGCCTTCGAAGTGTAACGTACCTTCGTGATTCAATTTGTAAATTTCTTCGTGGTATAGCGCGTATCCTTTTGCCGGACCTACGCCTTCCATGAAATGATAGGAAGTGCTGTCGTTTACTTTTGCTTCGGCTTTATTGCCGTGGTAAAAATACTTCGAGCTAAAAATTTTGATGCCGTTGTCATATAGAATAACTGGCAAATATACGCTGATGCCGCCATGCTCAGGGCCAGCAATATGCCACTCGTGTGCATCTTTAATGTGATGCATAATCATTTCGCCTACATTGAAATTGCCTTCTTCAGAAGCACGCGCAACTGGCTGAAATACAATGAATGACAATGCGAAAAGGATATATTGCAAAAGTGATGTTAACCTACCTGCTTGCTGCATTTGAATCTGTTTAAGCGTATTTGCGAAAAAAATTTTTGCAAAGGTAGTCAAACTTTCTAAAGAAACAATTTAATTTTTGAACAATCAAAGGCTACTTTTCCTCAATTTCTTGTAGAGTTTAATGCCAAGCATCAAAAGTATGCCTACTCCAAAAAAACCTACTGTGCCGTTGATCCAAGAAAGTTGATTTTTTAAAACAACCAGAAAAACAATACTCACCAAAAACAAAGTGGCAACCTCATTCCAAATTCTTAAATGATTTGAACCCCAATGAATCTGTCCATTTTGACAAGATCGGAGTAACTTTTGTGTATAAAAGTGATAAATCAAAAGAAGTCCGACAAAACCCAATTTCAAATGCATCCATGGTGCCTTAAGCAAGTAGTCTGAATTTAAATAAAGCATCCAGAGTCCGAATACCACTGTTAAAATCATGGCAGGCGTCGTGATGATCCACCACAGTCTTTGCATCATGATGATGAATTGAGGCTGTAAGATTTCTTTCTCTGCTACTGACTTGTCTGCGGCTTCGCGAAAATAAATCAGAAGCCGAACCATGTAAAACAAACCGGCAAACCAGCTTACCATGAAAATGAGGTGTAGGGCCTTGATGTAATCGTATGTCATGCTACAAATTTAATTGAAAGGTACTGAATCCTGTTATCTTTGTAATAGCGGATTGAATTATGTTCTTTAGAATACTCTTCTTTTCTTTAATTGTATTACTTGGGTTTGAGTCATCGGCGCAAACTCAATTGCTTTCTCTTGAAGGGACTTATCAAGATAAAAACCTGCTTGTTAACAACCCGCCTATGCCTGATGGCTTTGGTTTTTGTATTTCCAAGGTCTTAGTGAACGGTGAAATACTTCCAGCAGTAATTCAAACGTCGCACTTCGAAATCGACTTCAAACTTTTTCACTTGCGCAAAGGCGAACAAGTATTTGTTGTACTCGAACATGCAACTGGCTGCGAACCGCGCTTTATCAATCCGGAAGTTTTACTGCCAAAAAGTACTTTTGAATGCAACCAAATTAAAGCGCAAAAAGATGGACTGCTCACCTGGTCTACACACAATGAAAATGCCGTCCTAGATTATTCTATTGAGCAATTTAAGTGGGGGCGATGGGTGGAAGTTGGTCAAGTGAAAGGAAAGGGGCAAAAAGGAATAAATCAATACGTTTTTCAACTCAGCCCGCATTCCGGTAAAAACACCGTCAGAATAAGCCAAACAGACAATTCAGGTAAGGCCAGGGTTTCTCCAAGCACCAGCTTTGTTTCCAATGTGCAAGTCGTGACTTTTAGTCCAGCAAAGGTGCATCAGAACCTATATTTCAAAGCAAATGGAAAAGCCGTCAAAACCAAATTTGAAATTTACGATGCCTACGGTAATATTTTAAAAGCAGGCTTTAATCATGTAGTCGATTGCACCAATTTTGTGAGTGGGGTTTATTTTATCAACTACGACAACAAATCTGAAAAATTCATCAAAATTGACGTCCCATGAAGCGCATTGAGCACCTCGGCATAGCCGTACAAAATTTAGAGGAGTCTATCCCTGTTTTTGAAGCACTGTTGAACACCACTTGCTACAAAAAGGAAGGCGTAGCATCTGAAGGTGTCATGACCGCATTTTTTCGAGTCGGTGAATCTAAAATTGAATTACTTGAAGCAACAAATCCCGACTCTCCAATCGCAAAGTTTCTCAGTAAAAATGGGCCAGGTTTTCATCATGTGGCTTTTGAAGTAGAAAACATAGTGTCAGAGATTGAAAGACTTCAAAAAGCGGGCTTTGTTTTGATTCATGAAATTGCCAAAGATGGTGCAGACAACAAGCGCATTGCTTTTTTACATCCGAAAAGCACCAACGGATTACTTGTTGAAATTTGTCAAGAAAAATAAGACGCCAGCGCAGACCCAGGCTCATACAACACTGCATTCAACCCTGCCTTTTTAGCGCCTTCCACATGTTGTGGGCTGTCATCAATAAATAACACCTCATCTGCACTCATATTCATTTGCTCCAAGACCCAATCAAAGGTGCTAGGATGAGGTTTTCGTTGCATGATCTCGTGAGATAAAAAGATTTGATCAAACACCCCTTCGAGTGGGATTTCACTGCTTTTTTTCCAACGCTGCATAACCACCTCCCAATGAATGGCATTGGTATTACTCAACATAAAAATGGGTAGCTCCTTCGCAAGGTCGATGATCAATTGGATTTTTTCTGTTGGAAAGTAACCCAACATCTCATTCCAGGCGGCATAAACTTGATTGGGGGAGGTTCCTGGTGTAGTAATCGGCAATAACTTATTGATAAAGTGCTGCGGGGAAATTTGACCTGTTTCAAAAAGATCAAATAAGTCTTCTTGTGCAAATTGGGTATAGCGTGCTGCAAAATCATGGACGCCTAAGTTGATAAATGCGCGCTCAGTGGCCTGATAATCAATATCAATTAGTACACCTCCGAGGTCAAATAAAATGGCTTTGTATGGTCTTTGCATTTGCACACAAAGTTAGCTTTTTCAGGCTATTTGAATACATTCTAAATTAGCTTTCATGACACTCAAATGACAAAAGAAAACAATTGTGCACGTAGCTTTGTGGCAAAGTTTGATCTTTTGTTGCAAGAACTTCATATTATCGCCTTCACGCACCGCCAACTTGACGTCAACAAGATTGGTCTTTTGCACCTTGAAAAAGAGGCACAAGCAACGTTACTCAATGAACTGAAAACTGTGCTCGGTCTTCAAGAACTTATGTTTTTGTCTACTTGCAATCGCGTTGAAATCAGCTTTGTCAAAGATCAAGACCTCGATAGTGTTTTTTTAACCCGACTACTTCAAGAACTCAATCCAAAACTGGTTCCTATTCAACTCGAAGAATTCGTTAGAAAAGCTGAAACCTATTCCGGCACAAACGCCGTCAAACACGCTTTGTCAGTTGCGTCGTCTATCGATTCCATGATCATCGGTGAACGAGAAATCATTACACAAGTTCGCTTGGCCTACGAATATTGTCAGTCACTTTCATTAACAGGAGAACTCATTCGTCTGCTTATGAAAAAAGTAATTGAAACAGCAAAATTGGTTTACACAGAAACAAGCATTTCTACAAAACCCGTATCAGTTGTTTCATTGGCTTATCAATACCTCAAGCAACTCAATATTCCGCTCGATGCCAGAATCCTGATCGTTGGTGCTGGTGTCACCAACACTACTATGGGGCGTTTTTTAAAAAAGCACGGGTTTAAAAAATTTGGAGTTTTCAATCGCACGCTTGCCAACGCTCAAAATTTGGCAGAAGAACTCAAAGGAGCAGCTCATACGCTTTCTGACCTTCCTACATATAAAGCCGGTTTTGATGTGCTCATAACTTGTACCGCTGCAGAAGGCGTCATAATTACACCTGAATTATACACCCACTTGTTGCAAGGCGAAACTCAAGAGAAAATCATCATTGACCTCGCTATCCCACAAGATTTAGATCCAAGCATTCTCAACGAAAATAAGGTCAAATACCTCTCTATCGAATATTTACAGAAAATTTCTAACGAAAACGTCAAAGAACGCTCCAAAGAACTTGCTCAGGTAGAAGAAATCATCGACCAAGCACTTTTTGAATTCCAACACATGATTCGAGAAAGAAAAGTTGAGCTAGCAATGCGAGTAGTGCCAGCGCAAGTGAAAGCACTCAAATCAACTGCCTATGATCAAGTGTTCAAAGAAGACATCGATGCACTTGACCCGCAATCTAAAGAAGTACTTGAAAAAATTGTCAACTACCTCGAGAAAAAATACATCAGTGGCCCTATGAAACTGGCCAAGGAAATTATCCTAAACCATGTCGACTAAAACCCATATTCGCATTGGCACCCGAGGCAGTGATCTTGCTTTGTGGCAAGCACATTTTGTCAAAGCACAGCTAGAGGCCATCAATTGTACGGTTGAACTCAAAATCATTGTTACGCAGGGCGACCGCATCCAAGACCTCAGCTTTGACAAGCTTGAAGGCAAAGGATTTTTTACCAAAGAAATTGAAAATGCGCTGCTCGATGATGAGATAGATCTTGCGGTGCATTCTCATAAAGACCTCGAAACAAGTCAGCCAGAAGGCTTGTGCATTGCGGCTGTTTCTTACCGTGAAGACCCCTCTGAATTATTACTCATGAACCCTGCTGCGCAAGACCTTACACAGCTATGGGGTTTGAAATTTGGTGCAACTATTGGCACTTCATCAGCACGCCGTAAAGCGATCATCAAAGCGCTACGCCCCGATTTACAAATTGAAGAATTACGAGGGAATGTTCCTACACGCATCGACAAATTGCGAAAAGGAAATTACGACGCCATCTTACTTGCGAATGCAGGTGTTAGCCGGCTTCAACTCCCATTAAATGACTTGCAAACAGTAGTCTTAGATCCAACATCGTTTGTGCCTGCGCCAGCACAAGGCGTACTTGGATTGCAAACACGACAAAATGATCTTAGTACAATTGAAGTACTCAAAAAATTGCATCATCCAGACGTGGCCAACATTATTGAACTAGAACGCGGCGTACTCAAGGCAATGGATGGCGGTTGCCAGCTACCGCTTGGTGTGTATGTTGCTTCTGATGCCATTTATGTAGCACACTCCAAAAGTGCCAACATAGCTGCACAATTTCATCGTTTTGAGCCCAATTGCTCAGTAAACGAAATTGTAGCGCACTTGACCGCTCAGCCATGAAACCCATCTTTATCTCCAAGGATATTCAAGATTTAATTCCTGAATTGTCAAAACTGGTGAGCGAAAACAAATTGACCGCGCAGTCACTCATTGATTTTCAAGCACTTCCGTTTGACTGCCCTACGCCAGCAGACATCACATTCTTTGCAAGTATAAGAGCCGCGGATTTTTACCTGAGTAAGTGTAAAGTAAGTCCGATAATTGCTGTGGCAGGAAATGAAACAGCGCGTAAAATCAAAGACAAATACCAACTAGATGTAACCTTTGTAGCAGAAGAGTCTGGCAACCCTGAACACGAAGCAGCTCTTTTCAATCATTGGCGAGGTGATAAAACCGTTGTTTTTCCAACTTCAGACGTGTCACTCGGTACCTACATGAAAAACGTACCTGATACACACAAAACAATCATTCAAGTATATCAAACCATTGCCACACAAGCGCGCATTGAAAAACATAGCGTTTATGTTTTTAGCTCTCCAAGTAATGTGCTTGCCTTCATGCAAGTAAATCAATTCCCAAAAGATGCTGTTATTGTGGCGTGGGGGAACTCTACCCAAAAAGCGCTGCAAAGCCAAGGCATTGCGGTCCAACATACCTTGCTTAAAGATCAACAAGTGGCCTTATTGGCATGGCTAAAAACCGAAAAATTTATTTAAATTTCCTTTATGAAATTTGAACTCTCTACAGAGATCAGCCCGGACTTAGTTCGCCTATTTGAACGCACCGTTCTTGGCACCAATGGCGCCAAATATAAGCATCTCGATGTCGCACAAAGTGTAGCACATACTGATCATCCATTGAGTTTTTCATTGCGCAGACGCGAACAACTCATTGCCAATATTACCTTTTGTAAGCGGCCTTTTGGACTTTACTTACGCTACTTTTCTTTTGACTCTAAATTTCAGTCTAAAGGAAAAGCACGCATGAATCCGAAGTCTGTGCTAAAAGTTCAAATTGAAGAGGTTTTTCAAGATTTAGAAAAAAACCACGGCGGAACAGCAAACTACTGCTATGCCTACATTGACGCAAAGAATGTCAGAAGTAAATGGATGAGCGAAACTTTTGGGTTTCAAACCAAGGCTAAGTTAGCAACGCAATCCTATAGTAGGCTTTTCCCGAGGGCAAACAAGCAACTGCGCATTGAGCCTATTACAGCAGAACACCGCAAGTTCATCGCGCAATCCTATGAGCACTATACAGGATATTTTACCTACTTTATTGAAGATGGCGAACTTGCGTGTTTGCGCGACAAGCAAGGGACACTGCTAGCATTTGCAAAGTTTCACAAAGTACGCTGGGAAATCCAACGTTTGCCAGGAAAATTTGGGGGTGCTCAAGTTAAATTGTTGCCGTTCATTCCGCTGATCAACCGACTGATCCAACCGAAAGAACATACTTTTCTGGTGCCGGAAGTTGTCTGTAACCCGTCAGGGAATATTCAGGATGTCAATGCGCTTTTTGAAGCGGTATTGGCCAAAGAAAAATTGCATTCAATGCTCTGGTGGAATGACACACGTGATCCACTTTACCAGAAAGCGAAGCAATCTTTTAATTGGGGCTTTTTACACAAACTGATTGGTGTAGCTGAAGTTGATGTTGTTTTTAGGGGAGCCTATGTTCCGAAAGAACCCTTATTTATTGCAGCTTTTGATATGGTTTAGTACGATAAAAATCTGGTCAGTAAAAGCTCCTTGATTCTTTTGTCCACTTCGTTTTTTGTTTCCAAATAGTATTGAAATTCAGGATGTGTGAATAATCCAACTGTCATGCCGATATAGCGTTGTACCAAACCTGGGTTCTTTGAGAATACCGTTTGTATAAGTTTGCGCTGTTCAGCTTCGTTTGTAAGTGCTTTGACAGGATTAAACAAGGTATTTTGCTGCCATTCTAGAAGCCAGCGTTCGTGTTGAAATTTCAGGATCGGCCTGAGCACTTCGTTTTGAAAAAGTTCAATTTCAGTGACCTCAGTGGTTTGCTTTTGAATGGCGGGCCTGAGCCCCTTTAACTGTTCATCAGTCCTCATGCTTCTTCAGACAACTCAAGTTGCTGAATGTTCGGAAAAAACTCATCAAGATAACTTGAGGTGCGTTCTTCGTCTGCATTGGCGCTAAAAAACAGTGTTTTACATTTCGGCAAGCTTTCGGTCATGCGCACGATATAACCTTTGTGGCCTTGACGCATGTGCTGATCGAGATCAAGGATTAAAAATAATTTGAGCTTTTTGATATTAAAGCCATTTTGAAAGTACAATTCTGCCATACGGCGCGTGGTACCCACAATGATTTCAGTGCCATCAAATAAATCGTTGCGCTGTTGCAGCTTATTTCCTTTCTCTACAATGAGGTCAACGGTTAAGTCCTTTGCTTTAGCAAGTTGGGTAAACTGCGCGTGAATGGCTCTTGCTTGTTGGTCATCTTTACACAAAAGAATAGCTCTTGGCGACCCCTCTTCGGGTTGTGGTACATATTC
>JBIPMW010000143.1:0-5233 GCA_044376455.1 Crocinitomicaceae bacterium
AAAGACCCAGACGAAGTTTTGGTGGTCAATAATCCTTCTGAACTTCCTGATCCTTCTGGGATGGACCGCATTGAAGAGCCATACATCAAAGCACAAGTGATTACCAAAACAGAATATGTAGGTTCAGTAATGACCCTATGTATCGAAAAGCGCGGCGAACTCAAAAATCAAGTTTACCTCACCCAAGATCGCGTCGAAATCACTTTTGAAATGCCGCTTGCTGAAATCGTTTTCGATTTCTATGACCGCCTCAAGTCCGTTTCACGAGGTTACGCTTCATTTGATTACCATCCAATTGGATATCAAGAATCAGATTTAGTAAAAATGGACCTCTTGCTCAACGGCGAGCAGGTCGATGCACTCTCAGCATTAGTGCACCGCAGCAACGCATTTGATCTGGGCAAGAAAATCTGCATCAAACTCCGAGAACTTATCCCGCGTCAGCAGTTTGAAATTCCAATCCAAGCTGCAATTGGGGCCAAAGTGATTGCCCGAGAAACCATTAAGGCCTTGCGCAAAGATGTAACAGCCAAGTGTTATGGAGGCGATATCACCCGTAAAAGAAAGTTACTCGAAAAACAAAAAGCAGGTAAAAAACGCATGCGCCAAGTCGGCAAGGTAGAAGTGCCGCAAGAAGCATTTTTAGCTGTTCTCAAACTCAACGATTAAACCTCTAAACCCAACAATATGAATATTTTAGTAAGCGCGCATTCCGGACTTCGTTGGATTGCTTTGATACTTTTGTTATTGGCAATTTACAATGCCTTCACGGCAAAAAATTACGAAAAGAAGCACCGTTTGGTCAACATGTTTGCCATGATTTCTTTGCATACCCAATTATTGATTGGTTTGGCACTTTATTTTACTTCTCCAAAAGTTCAGTTCACAGCAGGTTGGATGAAAGTGGCCATGTATCGATTCTATGGAATGGAACATTTAATGGGCATGCTAATTGCCATTGTTTTGGTAACAATAGGTCATAGCAAGTCGAAAAAAGCAACAGAGAGTGCCGCTAAATTTAAGGTGATAAAATTGTGGTATGTATTGGCACTCATTCTTATTTTAGCCTTCATCCCTTGGCCGTTCAGAACAGCATTAGGAGCAGGATGGTTCTAAGAATTCTTACTTTTTTTACCGCGTCTTTAATTGTGTTTTCATGTCAAAACACAGCGAGCAAAGAAACAATTCAAGCCCAAGAAACGCAAGCCGAAAAAGCAGCAAGCCTGTATTCCATGCATTGTGCACAGTGTCATGGTGAAGATGGTAAACTCGGATCTAGCGGCGCAAAAGATTTAAGTAAATCACAGCTAACAGATCAAGAAATAATTCAAATGATCAAGAAAGGCAAGAATGCGATGCCACCTATGGAGGCCCTTTTTGAAAATCAAGAGAACATTAATCTTGTAGCTAAACACGTTAAAGGATTGCGCAAATAATGGAAGGACACGTAACAGTTGATGCCGTAGAAGAACGCTGTGTACTCGTTGGTGTAATTACCTCAGAAGTCACTGAAGAGGTTGCACAAGAACACCTCGATGAACTCGAGTTTTTAGCTGAAACTGCGGGCGCTATTACAGTTGAGAAATTCTTCCAAAAATTACCTTACCCCAATCCGCGCACTTATGTAGGAAGCGGAAAGCTTGAAGAAATCAAGCAGTATATGAAAGCGCTTGACATCGAATTGATCATTTTTGATGATGAATTGAGCCCCTCTCAGTTGCGCAATATTGAAAGGGAATTAGAATGTAAAGTATTAGACAGAACCATTTTAATTCTTGACATTTTCGCGAGTCGTGCCCGAACATTTCATGCTAAAACACAGGTCGAATTGGCGCAATTGCAATATATGCTACCACGCCTCACCCGCATGTGGACCCACCTCGAAAGACAAAAAGGGGGTATCGGTCTGCGAGGTCCTGGGGAATCGCAAATTGAAACTGACCGTCGAATCATTCAACAGCGCATTGCGTTAATGAAAGAGCGTTTGCGCGAGATTGATAAGCAAATGACTGTTCAAAGAAGCAACCGCGGCCAGTTGGTACGCGTGGCGCTGGTGGGCTACACCAATGTCGGAAAAAGTACCATCATGAACTTATTGTCTAAGTCCGATGTTTTTGCCGAAAACAAACTTTTTGCAACGCTAGACACAACGGTACGTAAGGTTGTGATTGACAACATGCCTTTATTACTGACCGATACAGTTGGTTTTATCAGAAAGTTACCGCAACAATTAATGGAGTCCTTTAAGTCAACGCTTGATGAGGTCCGCGAAGCCGATTTATTAGTCCATGTATTAGATATCGCGCATCCTAATTTTGAAGAACATTATGAGGTTGTCAATGAAACCCTCAATGAAATAGACAACACCGAGAAGCCAACTATTATTGTGTTTAACAAAATTGATGCCTACCAACCTCCACAAGCCGAACTCAATGAACCCGAAGAAGACATTCGCACCCTTGAATCTTTAAAAAAGTCTTGGATGTCTAAAATGGGTAAAACAAAATGTGTATTTATTTCTGCGACAGACAAACAAAATGTGGAAGAGTTGCGCGAAGTTTTATACCACGAAGTGAAGGAGATTTTTAAAATAAGATACCCGTACAATAACTTCCTTTACTAAGGTACTAGATCCAGATCTATCTGTCTTTTACGGGTGCTCACTTGATCAATTTTCACTTTAACGCGGTCGCCAAACTGAAAAGTGCGTTTTGTCTTGGCGCCAATAATTTGGAATTTTTCTTGGTCGAAATAAAAGCGGTCGCCGGGAATTGCCATCATGGGTACCATCCCTTCACAATAGATATCATCCATCCGAACAAACATGCCGTGTTCAGCAATACCTGAAATGGTCCCTTCAAATACTTCACCAACAAAATCGTGGGCAAATACGGATTGAAAGTACTTTGTTGATTCGCGTTCGGCTTCTGCAGCTTTGCGTTCATTCTTTGAAATTCTCTGACAGATAGCACCTAATTCAGCGCCGTACTTATGTTTTTTGGTGGTGAGGTCTTCTTGTAATATGCGATGCACCACTAAGTCAGCATATCGGCGAATGGGCGAGGTGAAATGCGTGTAGTGTTTAAATGCTAGGCCGTAATGCCCAATATTTAAGGTGTCGTAACTGGCCTTTGCCATTGAGCGAATGGCCATTGATTGCACCAATGAAAATTCGTTTTCACCACGGATTTCTTCGAACAATTCATTGAGATTTTTAGCAATATTGAGCGGATCGTGTATGTCAACTTTATGTCCAAATTTCTCGATGAAAACTGCGAAAAGTTGCATCTTAGATGGATCTGGTGTGTCGTGTACACGGTAAATCATTGGGAAATTCTCTTCGCCTTTTTTTCTAGGGGAGAGCCTTTCAGCCACTTTTCTATTGGCCAGCAACATGAATTCTTCAATGAGCTTGTGCGCATCTTTGGACGTTTTAATCACAACACCTGTAGGGTTTCCGTTTTCGTCGAGTTTGAATCGTTGTTCTTCGGATTCAATACTAAGCGCACCATTTTTGAGCCTTTGATTTCGGTAATGTTTGGCAAGTGCATCGAGTTTTCTGAGCACGGCAGCGTGATCCCCATCCTGGCCTTCAAGAATTTCTTGTGCTTCCTCATAGGTAAAGCGGCGGTCTGAATGAATCACTGTCTTTCCAAACCATTCTTGATGGATTTTCCCTTTATCATCGATTTCAAAAACGGCAGAGAATGCAAATTTATCTTCATGAGGACGCAAAGAACAAGCCAAGTTACTGAGTTGTTCGGGCAGCATCGGAACGACTCTGTCAACCAAATACACGGAGTTAGAGCGCAATAGTGCTTCTTGATCCATAGCAGAGCCAGGGCGAACATAATGGCTTACATCTGCGATATGCACGCCAACTTCAATGTGCCCATTTTCAAGGGTTTCAAATGAGATGGCGTCGTCAAAATCTTTGGCGTCGAAAGGGTCAATGGTAAATGTTAGAATTGGACGAAAGTCGCGGCGTTGGGATACTTCTTGTGGATCGAGCTCAAGTCCAACTTGTTCTGCCTCGTGCATCACTGCCTCCGGGAAAACAGGATTAATGCCTTGATTGTAAAGAATCGAAAGCATTTCGGTTTCGTTGTTACCAGACTTACCGAGTCGGACAAGTACTTCGCCATAAGGTTTACTAGCTGATTGTGGCCATACTGTAATTTTGACAAGTGCTTTTTCTCCGTGCTGCGCGCCATTTAATTTTTCTGTGGGAATTTTGATTTCAATTCCTGAACGGGCATTATCTGGCACCATGAGGGCGTCATTTTGACGGATCTGAATGGTTCCAACAAATTGAACGCGCTCTCTTTCAGTTACTTGTGTAATAGCACCTTCGTCGCGGCTCGGACCATTTTTAAAAACCCGAACTTTTACTCTGTCGCCGTTAAGGGCTTGGCCAATATTGCTCGGAGAAATATAGATGTCTTTTTCGTGCCCTTCAACCGTAACAAAACCTGCACCTTTTTGAGTGACAGATATGGTTCCTTCTAGTGGGTGGTTTGCTTCACCTAATTTGAAGGTGTGGTGATTGATCCTTTGGATAGCTTTTTTTGAAGCTAATACAGACAGGGAGTCAAAAACGACTTGTCTAGACCGAGGATCTCGGGCATCTAGTAGGGTTGAAATTTGTTTGTGTGTGAGCTCAACTCCAGGGTTTTGCTCAAAAACGCGCATTACGAGACTGGTGATGCCAGCTTTCTTTCGGGGTGCTTCGTTGGGTGTGTGTTTGGGTTTGCGTTTGGGCATTAGTGTCTGACAACTAGTTTGCGTGTAATGGATTTGGAACCAGGGGCTTCAAAAACCAAAAAATAAACGCCACTGTTGAGGTCACTTACATTTAGCTTGCGATTTCCGTTGAGAACTTCTCGAGAAATGACATTGCCTAAGGCATCCATCATTTTAAGTTGCAGCTGCTCTGCTCCGGTAAATTGAATATTCACGTATTCTGTAGAAGGGTTCGGCGCTACACTGATACTGATTTCTTCTTTGACTACAGGTTTGAAACTCGCAGTGTAGTCAACGATGAGGTCAACTGAATCAAGCATGGAAAGCCCGTTAGCCGTGATATAATAGCGATAATGAGCTTGACCATATGAATTGTCTTCTGGATCAGTGGTAATTTTGAGTTTTGCGTATTCAGTTGGGAGTAATGCAACTGCTCCTTGATTGGCTGGAGTTGTCCAAGGGTTGGCGTTCATTTGTGAGGATGAGTAAC
>JBIPMW010000144.1:0-5217 GCA_044376455.1 Crocinitomicaceae bacterium
TGGGATTGCTTTTTCTTGGATTGGAGTTGCGTTTGTATAGCCTTTTTCAGCAATGGCTTCGAGGATTTCAGTCCTCAGGGGTAATTCATTAAATAACATGCAATTCATTGTGCTGATCAAAGTGAAAAAACGTATCGTCACTTGAGCAGATTCTAAGCAAAGGTACGGATAATATACCGCTTCTACTATTTTGCCGCTAAGATGCGCTGTAACTTGCGCTCATCGATTTTTAAAATCGTTTCTGAAAAAGCAGAGTCTTCGTCAAGTAATACTTTCTGTGTGGCAGAGAAATGAATGCCCGCTAACTGCGGAATTGCTGTCAGCTTTTGAAAATTTCCGGCATGAACACCACCGCCAGCCATGATTTCAATTTTACCGTTTGCATAAGCAGACATCTCGGCCAAATTAGCCATTCCCTGCTCGACATTCTTGGCAAAACCAGAGCTCAAAACTCGTTTAAAACCCAAATTTATAAGTATATCCAAGGAACGCTTCCAGTCAATACTTTCATCAAAAGCACGGTGAAATGTCCAGTGAAGATCACGATGTCGACTTATCAAATTGGCTAGTAACGCTTTGTCAAGGTCAAAATTTTCTTGTAGTAAACCTATAACCACTCCATTCACACCTTGAGCCGCTGCAAAGTCGATATCCCATTGAATTTGATCCAATTCTCGGTCATTGTAAAAGAAACCGCCCGCTCTTGGCCGGATCAAGACATGTGTTTCTACCTGAGCATCCAGCGCGGCACGAATAAGCCCTGCAGATGGTGTGAGGCCACCCTGCTCGAGATTTTGACATAGTTCTATGCGATCAAAATTGTATTTTTTTGCAAGATCAATCGCCTCGATAGATGCTGCACATAATTCGAATTGTATCTGACTCATTGTCCCCAAAATTGCGAATTCTCAGTCAAAAATCAGGCCCTTTTTACGTATATTTGTAGGCAATCAACACAAAAATGGCCAAAGACAAAGCAAGTACTACCCAAGATCAACTCGATTTCAATAGTTTCAAGCAACAAGTCCTCAATGACTACCTGTTCGCCTGTACTTCACGCGAAGCCTCTTTATTAGGAAGAAAAGAAGTTCTTACAGGAAAAGCCAAATTCGGCATTTTCGGAGATGGCAAAGAACTTGCGCAAATAGCATTAGCGAAGCAATTTCAAAACGGTGACTTTCGCTCTGGCTATTACCGCGATCAAACACTCATGATGGCGATCGGTGAACTCACCGTTGAGCAATATTTTGCTGGTCTTTATGCCCATACAGACATTCAAGTTGAACCGCAATCTGCCGGACGTCAGATGGGTGGTCATTACTCTACAAGAAATCTAGATGCCAATGGCAATTGGAAAAATCTCATGGAACAAAAAAATAGTTCTGCTGATATTTCTCCTACTGCTGGCCAAATGCCGCGTCTTCTTGGCTTGGCCCAGGCCTCAAAAGTTTTCCGCGAGCACCCTACCCTAAAAGATCTTGCGCATTTCAAGAATTTCACAAACGGTGGCAATGAAGTCGCTTTTGGTACCATCGGTGATGCTTCTACTTCTGAAGGTCCTTTTTGGGAAACCATGAATGCTGCTGGCGTACTACAAGTCCCGATGGTGATGTCTGTTTGGGACGACGGCTACGGCATTTCAGTACCACGCGAATTACAAACCACCAAAGGAAGTATCTCTGAGGCACTTGCCGGTTTTCAGCGAACAGCAGAGAAACCAGGTTTTGAAATTTTAGTAACCAAGGGATGGGATTACGCACACCTCTGTGAAACTTATGAAAAAGCGGTGCAAATTGCACGCCACGAGCACGTTCCCGTACTTGTTCATGTCAAGGAGGTCAATCAACCACAAGGCCACTCTACTTCTGGCTCACACGAGCGCTACAAATCTTCAGAACGCCTCGCTTGGGAAACAACGTTTGATTGCGTCTTGAAATTCAAGGAGTGGATTTTATCGTTTGCAGATAAGGGGCTCGTATTAGCAACAGCTGAAGAACTAGATTCCATTGAGAAAAATGCCAAAGAAGCAGTCAGAACTGCAAAAAATAATGCTTGGCAAGCATTTGTAAATGATAATCAACATGATAAAACAGCGCTTTTATCTATCCTAAATAGCTTTCCAGCTGCTCATCCGCTGCACCAAATGTGTCGGGAAGCTGCTGAAAAATTAACGAAGGAAAAAGACAGTATTCGCAGAGAATTGCTTCAAGTAGCCCGCGCTATTTTGCGCAACTCCTTGGGGCAAAACAGTGCTGAAAGATCCGCTTTGGCTAATTGGGTACGCGCTATTCAAGATAAAGCACAAGACCGATACAGCTCACATTTGTATTCCGAATCAGCTCATAGCGCCTTCAATGTTGCTACGGTTCCGGTACAATATGCCCCGGATAATCAACAAGAAGATGGGCGAATTATTTTACGCGAAAATTATCGTAAAATCCTAGAGACAAGACCTGAAGTTCTTGTATTTGGGGAAGATGCCGGTAAAATTGGTGGCGTGAACCAGAGTTTGGAAGGTTTACAAGAGCAATTCGGAGCCCTACGCGTTTCAGATACCGGTATCCGCGAATGCACCATCATTGGGCAAGGTATCGGAATGGCGATGCGTGGCCTCAGACCAATTGCCGAAATTCAATACCTCGACTACCTGCTTTATGCTGTTCAAATCATGTCTGATGATCTAGCAACGGTACAATACCGCACAAAAGGCGGTCAAAAAGCACCACTCATTATTTCTACACGTGGTCATCGCCTCGAAGGTATTTGGCACAGTGGATCCCCGATGGGCATGATCATCAATTCACTGAGAGGTATTCATGTCTGCGTTCCGCGCAACATGACCAAAGCAGCTGCTTTTTACAATACCTTACTGCAGTCCGATGAACCAGCGCTTGTAATCGAACCGCTCAATGGCTACCGTACCAAAGAACGCATGCCACTCAATTTTGGCGAATTTACAGAGGCTCTCGGTGTACCAGAAATTGTGCAAGAAGGCACTGACCTCACTTTAGTTTCTTACGGTTCCACATTCAATATTTGTGAACAAGCCGTAGCACAACTTACTGAATTTGGTATCTCAGTAGAGCTCATCGATGCGCAAACTTTATTGCCATTTGATATCCATCATGTCATCGGCGCATCTGTGGCCAAAACCAATGCTTTACTCATCGTGGACGAAGACGTAAGCAGTGGAGCAAGTGCTTTCATGCTCGATCAAATTCTTGTCAAGCAAGGGGCATACAATTTCCTTGACCTTGCTCCGCAAACGATGTCAGCAAAAGATCACCGCCCAGCCTATGGCTCAGATGGCGATTACTTCAGTAAACCAAATATGGACGACATCATCGAAAAGGTACTTGACATGATGCACGACCTCGATCCAATTGGGTTTCCTAAAGTTTACTAAGCGCAATAGTTTTTAACTTTCCTCATTAAGGAAACAAAAAAGGGAGGCTTTTCAGCCCCCCTTTTCTATATAATGTAATCGATTTATGCTTTAGACTCTGATTTAGCTAAAGTGTAAATTACTAGACCAAAACCAATTTTGTTGATGGCATCACCAATGTTGTAAACAACATCCATCCAAGGATTTGGATCTGAACTACCAAATGCTCCGAAGAGACCACCTGGAGTTCCGATGATGTAACCTAATGGATAAATTGCCCATCCTACTAATACAAACCAAGCCAAAACTCTTGTAGCTTTAGCTACAGCTGGGCCAGCAGATTCTGCAAGTTTAGCAACTTCACCGAACCATACAAGGTAAGCGATGTAGAAATAAGCCGCACCAGAAAGTACACCCCACATCACGCTGTTTCCACGATCTACAGACTCACCGAAGTAACCTGTTACGAGCATAACTACAGATGCAAAGATAAGTTTCCATAGTAAACTAGATTTTGCGCCTGCCTTTTTAGTGATGAGATAAAACTCAACGCACATTAATGGCACAGTCAACATCCAGTCAACATAACGGAAGAACGTTGGTGAAGTTTGCGTTTCTGTGAAGTAGTCACGCATGTAATAATAATGGACAGCAGCAATAAATGTAATGATACCGGAAACCAAAATGGAAGTTTTCCATTTGTCTTCCATATTACGCATTTCCATAAAGAAGAATGCAGCTGCAGCCATCATGGCCATCGTTCCGATGAAAAAGGTAAATGCCGTGTAAGTAAATACATCTCCTTTTTCAAAGATTTCTTGCACTTTGAGTGCACTAGTTAAAGAAAAAAACATAGTTATTAGGTTTAGTTTTCCCTACTCTTTAGGCTTTTCGGGAACCGCCATTTAATTTATTGAATAACAATGATATATATTTTTTGTTTAAACTATGTCATTTTTTATTCAACAAAATAAACCTAAGGCTATGTTTGAAGCAAATTTTTGAATATCAATAAATTACAAAAGTGAATGGCAGCCTTGCTTGTAGCCCACTCATCTTTTTGAGTTGTTGATATTTTTCGTAATATAAAATTAATTCAGAAGGTATACTTATTTGTGCTTTTGTCTGTTCATTTTCCAATTCTTCGTCTACTAATTCGATCAAATTATCGATGGTATTTTTTTCTTTTTTAGGATAATAAACCACCGAAGAAAAGCCACAATCTTTTTGAGCAGCCTGAATAGTGGCATATAAACCACCAATTTCATCAACCAAACGCATGCACTTTGCACTTGCACCGGTCCAAACCCTACCTCTCGCTACGCGATGCACTTGTGTTTTGGTCAGTTTTCGGCCGTTGGCTACTCTTTTGAGGAATAATTCATACACCTCATCGATTTCTACCTGCATGAAGCCATATTCTTCAGCGCTTAATGGCCTAAATAATGATAAGCCACCATGTTGATGTGTTCGGACTTCGTCTGTTGTGACACCTAGTTTATTTTTTAGAAAGTTGCCTGCATTTGGTAGAACACCAAACACACCTATCGAACCAGTTATTGTGGTGGCTTGCGCAAATATTTTTTTGGCAGGGGTTGCAATATAATAACCACCAGAAGCTGCGAAGTCACCCATGGAAACATATAAGGGCTTCTTTTGAGCAGTAAGTTCGACTTCTTTCCAGATTTCCTCACTTGCGAGAGCTGACCCCCCAGGACTGTTGATGCGCAATACTACAGCCTTAACGTCTGTATCCGTTCTGACAGTCCTGAGTAACTTACCAAGCGCTGCCGCACTCAAGCCATCGCCTTCAGAAACCACATCGCCTTCGG
>JBIPMW010000145.1:0-5179 GCA_044376455.1 Crocinitomicaceae bacterium
ATGCTTGAATCCCTTTCCAATAGAGGAATAAACAGATAAAGAGTAAAACATGGCTAAAATCATTGCGGTCAAACCAAGGTGCCAAATTTATTTTTTGGCTTTGTATCATTGCACTTGGAAATAGGGTGAGTACGGCAATCCAAAAGAACTTAAAGTCTGTGCTATATTTATTTTGATAGATTATTCCAAGAAACAATAAGCTAAATATCATACCAATTCCGCTAACAATTGAGGGCACTGCTAAGCCTCTACTTTGATCAATACTGAGGTCAACTGTATTGAAAACAATTAATTCAATGACAACGCCAAGAAGAAGAAGGAGCATTGCAGCTTTTTTGAAAAGTTGTTGTTGGCGTAAGTTTGGCCAAAGGCTAATTTGCGCCAAACCCAGAAAATAGGTGGAAAGCATGCTCAAAATCCATGAAGGGTATTTGCCCCATAAGCCTAGATAGGGATAGAAAAAGTGCCCAAAGCCACCAAGCAAAAAACTAAAGCCAAAAATGAGGTAAAAACGCCGCCAATTCTGATAAAATGGATGTTTACTGCTTATTTTTTTAATTTTTGCAGCCAAGAAAAGTGAAGTGCCAAATAGAATTACATCACCAATAAGTGCATTGGGTTCAAGGAAATGAAAACCCCAAATGTCAAAATGGATTTTTTCAAAATCATGCCCAATCATTGGCTTTCTTCTTTAAAACGATGGATATTTTTGATCAATATGCGTTCTACAATGCGCGGGGAAATTCGGTTGAGTAGGTGATTGAGCTTTCCTAGCACAGTTTGTGTTTGGCTGAAACGGCGGTTTTCAATCAATTGAATGCAATCTTGAGCAACACGTTCCATACTCAATACTTTTTCATCGGTACGTGCTTTTAAGGGCTGCATTTGTCCGTTTGCACCGACTGTCTGTTTTTGATGCTCAATGGCAGTTTTGGCAACTCTTAGGATTCCGATATGTAGTTGATGCGCGTGCTCTTCAATTCTAAGTGCCTCTGCAAAGGCTTGTAGTGCCATTTTAGATGCTGAATAGGGTGCAAGCCCGGGTAAGCCATGAATAGCGACCAAACTCGAAATAAAAACAACGCTGCCTTTCTGAAGGCGAATATGTGGCAGCGCAACTTGTGTCGGGAAGATACTCCCGTTTACATTGCTATTAAAGACGTGCTGCAGTACGTCAGGGTGAAGTTCTGCAAGATAGCCGCGACTTGAAATGCCCACATTATTGATCAGGATATCTAATTGCCCACAGTTGCTAACGGTCTGTTCAATCAGGTTTTTTGCTGCAATAAAATCACTGACATCTGCAGCAAAAGCGTAAGCGCGTCCTCCATTTTGCTCAATCTCGGCCTTAACGGCATCAATTTTACTTTGTTGTCGACCGTTTAAAACTACAATGCATCCCCTTTGTGCGAGTGCTATAGCAATGGCTTTGCCTATTCCTTGGCTCGACCCAGTCACGAGGGCTACTTTGTGTTTAAAGTGGCTCATGATTTTGAATGATAGTGAATTTCAGGATGGTATTTTAGTGCAGTAAGACTGTTGGTCCAGGCCATTCCAATGTGAACGATAACAGAGATCCAGATATTTCCGGCCATTAGTGTCAGTAAGCACAATACCAAACCAAGTGGAACAGCTCCAATTGTTTCATCGAGTCCTTTTGGTATGTGGGTAGCTGAGTATAAGGCAATATTTACTGCCACAGCGAGCCAGAGCCCGTAGGCTTCTACTAATGGAAAAAGTAGTAGACCTCTGAAGAGTAATTCGTAGCCTAAAAGATAAACAGCCCATCCTAGTAAATTAAGTCTGTAGGTTTTTTTCGTCCAGTTTTTAGCCCTGATTTGAGGGTAATTGACCAAGTTTTTTTCTTTTTTAGCGGAATAAGCGGCAAGCGGCACTACAATAAGTAATAAGCCTAAAGTGACCAACAAATTAAACAATAGGGTATCTGTTCGGAAGTTTAAACCATAATAAGCGATTCCTCTGTGGGGTTCAAGGAGCATTAAAATCAATAAAGGAAAGAGACCCATACTTAATAAACCAAGCCATTTAGTCATGTAAATAAACTTGAGCCAAGCGGTATCGTGTTCGTAGCGTGCAAAATAGCGTGCTTTGATTTTTTCAGACTTAGAACCAAACCAAAAGATGACAAAGCCAATTAAAGCCAAATAAATAGGAATGATTCCTCCGGTTAAGGTGGGTTGCTGCTGCGGGAGAGGTAGGTAATGAATCATGAATTAAGCAATGTAGCCATTTTCTTTGTACCAGCCCATACAGTCAGAAATAGCGTCTTCTATGGGTGTACTCGGTAAAAGTAACTCTTGGCGCGCTTTTTCCGGAGAATAGAACTGTTTGACACTGGCCATTTTTGCCATTGAATAACTCAGTTTAGGAGCTTTACCGGTCATTTTTGCTTTTAAGGAATTGATGGCTCCAACCATATTGATTGCAAAACCGGGAAACTTCTTGATTTTAAAAGGTTTGTTAAATACTTTGGAGGCTTTTTGAAACATTTCTCCGAAGTATAGATTTTCGTTGCCGACAATATAGCATTCGCCCAGGCGTCCCATGTGTAAGGCGTTAACGGTTGCAACGGCTACATCTTTGGAGTATACAAAGTTCTTTCCGCCACCGGCATAGCCAGGAAGCTTATTGTTGTAAAGTTCAATAAGCATGCGGCCCGATGTTGGTCCTGAATCGAAGGGGCCAATCATATAGGTAGGGTTCACGATAATGACCGGAAAATTTTGTGATTGATGTAAGTCAAGCAAGTAGCACTGCGCCTCATACTTACTATCCATGTAGTCCATCTTAAACTGGTGGGCCTCGTAGCTATTTTTTTCATGGCCAGGTTTGGATTTTGGCCCATGATCGAAGGAATTAGCAGTGCCAATTTGTACCATGCGTTGATAAGCAAATAGTTTGGCAAATTCCGCAATATTTTTAACACCTTGAAGGTTGACTTCATGAATGATACCTAGACGTCTCGGCCAAATGGTAGTGAGCGCTGCAATATTGATGACATATTGGCAATCTGCCATTTCTTTTTCTAGAAAAGCACGATCGAGTATATTTCCTTCAACGATCTCAATGGATAATCCATCGAGTACTTGTGTATTTGTTCCGGGTAATATTTGTGCTTTGACTTGAAAGCCCTGATTGATAGCTTCGCGGGTAACACTCGCGCCAAGCATGCCATTGGCACCGGTTATGAAAACTTTTTTATTCATGAAAGGAATAAATCGGAGAAATGACTTCTCAAAAATTAGACGAACAAAGATATTAAAATTTCCAAGAAATACCGGAATGCAATTGCCACTGACTGAGCTTAAACCCTTGAGCAGAGGAAGAACTAAAACCTTTCCATTGAAAAAGATAGCTTGGTTCTAGGAAAACTCCGAGGTGCCTGTTGGCGTAGTATTCAAGTTTGATACTTTGTTGTTGATTCAGGCTCCAACGGTTAAGGCCTTGCGTTATATTTACTTGACTTGGACTGTAGCCCGGAAGACTCAGTGTTTGAAGTGCATTTGTGATATAATTGTAGGTGAGTCCTGTTGAAAATTGTAAGCCAAAATTGCCGATACTTTTCTCAAAACCAAAGTTGATGGGGAGTTCGAGTAGATTGAGCTGTACGCCGCTGATGTAATCGGTATGTACATGACTTGTGTCAGAACCAAACGGCGGATTCGGAGGGAAATTAGGCCATGGGCCATTCTCTAATTCTTCGTCTGAAATTTGTCGTTGACCAAAGACGTAGGTAAATAAATAGTGTTCTTTGTCATCGTAGGAATAGACGTTTGTCTTGGAAAAATTTTCGGTTAAAGCAAGTTGCTGTTGCCCAATGCCGAGTCCTGCAAACCAACCTTTCGGGAAGTGATACTGCAGTTGAATGGTAGGCTTTTGCACTGCGCTTATTTGCTGTTTGTAGGATGCTGAATTATTGAGCGTATAAACAGGAGCCTGAAGCATATTCGTTGCTTTACGACTGGCAAGCTGAATACTCAAACGACTCAGGTTATTTTTACTAATTGGTCCTGTTTTCAGGTTTTGTTTAGAGACGTGAATCGGTTTGATGCTCAGTGTTTGAGGCGCGCGCTCTTCAGTTGCTGCATTTGCTAAAAGCGCTTCATTGTTATTGTTTAGCGCTGTGGTTTGTATCGTTTCATTTATTGGTTCAACGGAACCATTGGTCAGTATTTCTTTTTCAGAAGTAAGTTCGGAATCATTGATCGGTACTTCTTTTTCAGACGTAGCAGCTGCTCCATTGATCAGTAATTCTTTTTCATAAGAAGGTTGAGCTATTTGTAAAGGAAGAAGTGCAGCGCTTAACTTCGCTTCATCTGCCTTTGGTTGCAATGATTGCTTTGACTGCTGGGCTAGTTCTTGCTGTACTTTTGAGTTTTCATTTTGCTGGTTCATGAAAAAGAAAGTAGAACCGGAACCAATTCCTGCAGCTGTGAGAGCAGTAAGGGCATATTTATAAATTCTCTTTGCGTACCAAACCTTTGGTTTGCCAATGACGTCATCCAAACGCTTCCACATGAGTTCTTGAGGGGCTTTATGTCCCTTGAGTTGCTCCTGGAGGTATTTTTCAAATGCGTCTAGTTCTTGCATAATTAGCCGATCATTTGGGTGCGTTCATTTTTATCTATGGCTTTTTGCAGCGCTTTCTTGGCTTCAAAAAGCTGTGATTTTGAGGTGCCTTCAGATATCTGAAGCAAGTCTCCAATTTCTTTATGTGAATAGCCTTCCATCACGTAAAGATTAAATACCGTACGAGACCTTGGCGGTAATTTTTGAACTAGGGACAAGATTTCTTCCGCCCCTAATTGTTGGTGAATAGTTGGTTCTGTAGCGGCTAAACTATAGGCGCTTTCGATGCTTTGATGTTGTGCAAATTTGGCAGTACTACGCAAATAATCGATAGAGGTATACACAAAGATTTTTTTGATCCAGCCTGGCAGATGCGCACTACTCTCTATGCGGTGTAAGTTTTGGTAAATTTTTACAAAGGCTTCTTGAAAGATATCTTGTGCCGCGGCTTCATCTTGCGCATAACGCATACAAACTTTAAACATTGCGGGTGCAAAAAGATTATATAGCTGCTTTTGTGCCCGAGGTTCTTTTCGGATACAAGCGTTGATGAGGTCGTTGTAGAGTTGCTTTTCTTTCATCTTCCTGT
>JBIPMW010000023.1:0-15175 GCA_044376455.1 Crocinitomicaceae bacterium
CTCAAAATGAGATGAGCACCACGTTGCCAGCTTCGGCTAGTTGGTTTGATTTTCATTCAGGTCATTTAGTTGCTAAAGAGAGGTTGTTGGATGTAAGCCAAACTGATTACCACATTGTAATGACCCCTAAAACATTGCAGCATATTCCGGTATTTGTACGTTCAGGGTCTTTTGTTCCGATGAGCCCAGTTGTTCAGAGTACGGAATCTTATCGAGATAGCGCAGTAGTTATTCATTATTACATCGATGCGCAACAAGCTTCTTTGACTTCAGAATTTGTTTGGTTTGAAGACGATGGCTCTACGTTTGATGCTGAAAATAAAGGTGTTTCTAAGAAATTACTTTGCAAGTCAGTAAAATCTGCAGCGCTTTGTACACTTGAATTCAAGGCTGATTTTGGAGCTCAACTTCAAAAAAAGTCTTTTCAGTTCGCAGTGCAGGTACATACCAATAAAGCTCCTAAAAGTGTGAAGGTAGGTGGAAAAAGGGTGAAATTTACTTTCGAAGAAGAAAAGCAAGTCTTACAGATTGCCAATTTGATGCAACTGAACAATGAACAAAATGCTGCGCTCATTGAGATCAAATGGTGAAAACTTTTTCAGTGTGTCAACTTGACATTAAGAAAAAAATAAAATATATTTGACTGATTAATCTGTTATAAACGCAAAAACGAGAACTATGCAAATGAAAACTACTACAAGTTTATTTGCCTTTTTACTGTTTCTTGGCTTTACAAGTTTGACTTTTGCTCAAACTGGTATCAAAGGAAACATTACTGATGCTTCTGGGAATCCCCTCTACAATGCATCGGTTTTAGTGGAAGGGCAAGGTAAGGGTGCTGTTTCCAATGAGAAAGGTTACTACGAAATTACCGGACTCAAAGCAGGAACTTACAAACTCATCTTCAAATTTATGGGCTTCAATCCTCAAACGGATGAAGTTACAGTTGTAGCCAATCAAATAGTGACTAACGATTTTCAGTTCGCATCAAAGGTTCAAGAAACTGGCGACATCGTAGTCATTGGTTATGGTACACAACGCACCAAAGACCTCACTGGATCTGCTACAGTAATTAATGAAAAAAACTTTGTTCAGGGGTCGCTTGCCTCTCCAGAACAATTGGTTATGGGTAAAGTTGCTGGTTTGAAAGTAACCTCCAACGATGGTGCCCCTGGTTCAGGTAGCACGCTTCGCTTGCGTGGTGGGACTTCAATCAATGCATCAAATGACCCACTCATCGTTGTTGATGGAGTTCCGCTTGATAATGGTGGTATTGCAGGTGCTGCGAATCCGCTGTCTTTGATCAACCCTAACGATATTGCTTCTTTTGTGGTTCTCAAAGATGCATCGGCAACAGCAATTTATGGCTCCAGAGCAGCAAACGGTGTTATCCTCATTACCACTAAGCGCGGTTCTGCCGGAAACAACGTCAAAGTTGTCTTGGACTCCAAAACTTCGGTTTCTACCATTGCAAAGTATTTTGATGTTTTAAGTGCTGACTCCCTCAGAAACTTAGTAAACAGCAAAGGTACAGCTCAACAACAAGCTTTACTTGGCGACGCTTCTACTGATTGGCAGCGCGAAGTATTCCGAAAGTCTGTCATCACTGACAATAACGTATCCATTACGGGTGGAATCACCAATTTGCCTTATCGTTTGTCTATCGGAAACCGCATCGACAATGGTATTTTAAAACGCGATCAATTTCAACGTACTTCTGTAAGTCTGAATCTTAATCCGAGCTTACTAGATAAAACTTTACAAATTGAAGCAAACATGAAATACGTCCAAACGGGTTCATTCTTTGCCAATCGCGGCGCATTGGGTGCAGCATTCTTTGATCCAACACAACCAGTATATTCAGGTTCAGAAGCTTATGGTGGCTATTTTGAATGGTTAGATAACAACAAACCAAACACCTTGTCTGCTAGAAACCCTCTAGGTCTTATCGAGCAATCTACAGATCAAAGCCGTGTAAATCGTGCTATTGCCAATGCAAAGGTTACTTACAATTTACCTTCACTGCCTGCATTAAAAGCAACAGTCAATGTCGGTGGTGATTATTCGGAAGGAACAGGCTACACCATTACGCCAGCTTCTTCTGCAGCTGGTTATTTCACACAAGGTCGTTATACAGAGTACCGCACATCTAAATCAAATAAATTATTTGAATCTTATTTGAGCTATAATTCTGGCACACGTTGGGAAAACCAAACCTTAGACGTAACCGCTGGTTATTCTTACCAAGATTGGGATACTGAAAGTCCGAACAATCCAACTTGGAACGAAGCAAAAGATAGCATCATTCAGCCAGAAGCAGCGTTCCCTTTCTACACACGCAATGTCCTGATGTCATACTACGGTCGTGCAATTTATAACCGCGCAGGTAAATATGTCGTGAACGTTTCTGTTCGTCGCGATGGTTCTTCAAGATTTAGTCCTGATACGCGTTGGGGTATTTTCCCGGCAGCATCTGCAGCTTGGATCATCTCTGAGGAAGCATTCATGAAAAATTCTTCACGCATCAACATGCTCAAGCTTCGCGCCGGTTGGGGTGTAACTGGTCAGCAAGATGGCATTGGAGATTACGCCTACATTGGTAACTATTTCCAAGGAGCGACAACTGCACAGTATGCCTTTGGTGGTCAGTACTACCAAGTATTGCGTCCAGCGGGATTTGACGCTGGTCTGAAGTGGGAAACTACTACTTCATACAATATTGGTCTTGATTTTGGTTTTAAAAATGACCGTTTCTCAGGAAGCGTAGACGTTTATCAAAAAGACACCAAAGACCTCTTGGCAACAGTACCTGTTCCTGCCGGAACAAACTTTACCAACGAAATCCTTACGAACGTCGGAGCCATGCAAAACCGTGGTATCGAAGTTTCATTGAACACAGGTCTTGTTGCAACGAAAGACATGCGCATCGATTGGACCATCAACGCAACTTACAACAAAAATGAGGTGATGAAATTGTCTCAAGTGATTGACACAACTTCACCTGGTGTATTGATTGGTGGTATTGGTGGCGGTATTGGTAACACCGTACAAGCGCACCAAATTGGTTATCCTACTTATACGTTCTTCGTACTTGAGCAACAATACGATTCACAAGGTCGCGTAATCGAGGTTGGATCACAAGCTGAAATCGATATGAATGGTGATGGAAACATCACGGCAGCTGACAAATGGAAAGATACTAATGCTTTTGTTGATCAAAATGGCGATGGTATTATCAATGTGAAAGACCGCAATTATGCTGGTCAGGCAGCACCTAAAATGTTCTTTGGAACCGCATTCAATTTCCAATACAAAAAATGGTATGCTGGTTTGTCAGCACGTGCTGAATTAGGTGCAACGATTTACAACAATATTCACTCAAACAGCGCAACTTTCCAAACGATTGACGGAACTAAAAAATACCTTAATAACATTAGTTCTTTGTACTATCAAGACGAAGTTCAGCGTACCACTGCCAACCAATTGATGAGTAATCACTACTTGGAAAGTGCTAACTTCTTAAGATTAGACTTTATCAATGTTGGTTACAATTTTGGTAAATTAGGTTTCTCTAAAGACAAAGTTGGCCTGAACATTAACTTTGTTGTCCAAAATGCTTTGGTTCTTACCAAGTATTCAGGTCAAGATCCAGAAATTGGAAGCGGTATCGACAACAATTTCTACCCACGTCCACGCGTGTATTCAATTAACCTCACCTTTGATTTCTAATTCTTGAACTATGAAAAGATTAGTAGCATTTACAATTATATCAGGCGCTCTATTACTGTCATCTTGTGGCAAGAACCTGAATCAGGCACCTAAATATGGTCTCAATGCAGAGGCTGTTTACAGTGATCCTAATAACTATATCAAAGTATTAGCTAAGCTTTACTCTGGTATGTCCATGACCGGAAATCAAGGTCCTGCAGGGCAAGCCGACATCGCTGGTATCGATGAGGGCTTCTCAGCGTATGTTCGCGTACTCTGGAATCTTCAAGAGTTGCCTACAGACGAAGCCATTTGTGGTTGGAACGACCCTGGAATCCCTGATTTGAATAAGAGTCAATGGAATGCGGATAACGTTTGGATCAAAGGAATGTACTACCGCATTTTTTACCAAATAACGCTTTGTAATGAATTCATTTGGCAAGCGCGTGAAGAAAAACTCAATGAGCGTGGCTTTACAGCATCCCAGGTTGCCGACATCAAAATGATGGTCAATGAAGCGCGTTTCTTACGTGCATTGGCTTATTATCATGCGATGGACCTCTTCGGAAATGTGCCATTTGTTACAGAAGAGGACCGAGTTGGTGCCTTCAACCCAGAGCAAATTCAACGTGCTGACCTCTTTGCTTACATCGAGTCAGAAATCAAAGCAATTGAAAACGATCTTACTGCTCCTGCAGCTGTTGCCTATGGTCGTGCTTCTAAAAGTGCAGCACATGCTTTGATGGCAAGAATGTACTTGAACGCTGAAACCTATCTTGGTGCAGGTAACTCAAGAAATGCAGAATGCGCTACTTACTGCGAAAAAATCATCAATACTGGTGCTTTCCAACTTGACGACGTCTATCAAGATATCTTCTTGGCTGATAACCATACTTCGCCGGAAATCATCTTCCCGATTGTATATGATGGCCTTTATGCACAGACTTGGGGTGGAACAACTTTCATGATTTGTTCAGCACTTGGTGGCTCAATGGTTGCAGCAGACTACGGTGTGAATGGTAAATGGGCGGGTAACCGTGCTACAAGACCTTTCATTGAGAAATTCACGGACTCAACAGAAGACTCTCGTTGGATGTTCTATACCACAGGTCAGCAAATTGACATCACCTCTATGAGCACCTTCACGCAGGGTTATGCCAATCCAAAATACAAGAACAAAACCAAAGATGGTTTAAATGGATCAAATAACGCTACATCTGCTCACGTTGATGTTGACTTCCCGATGTTCCGTTTAGCCGATGTTTATTTGATGTATGCCGAGGCGAAATTTAGAGCTGGTGACCAAGCTACGGCCTTGACATACATGAATTACATCCGTGAGCGTGCCTACGGTGATTCAAACCATAACTATACGTCATTGACACTCAATGATTTCTTAGATGAGCGCGCCCGTGAATTGAATTGGGAGTGTATCCGTCGTACAGACCTCATTCGTTTTGGCTTGTTCACTAGCAGTACTTATGTTTGGCCATTTAAAGGTGGTGATGCCGCTGGATTAGGTGTAGAAGATAAATACAACCTTTATCCACTCCCAACTTCAGATGTGGTCTTGAACCCTAATTTAACGCAAAACCCAGGTTACTAATATTTAACTTGTTGATTGATGGAAAGGGGGGGTCTTCGGATCTCCCTTTTTTTGTGCCATATTTTTCAGCTTCTAGAGTTGGATTGCAAATAAAATGCGCATTAATACTTTATAATTTTTTCGTGTATACCTAGTGTTGGTTCTACGAGAAAATACACACCGTTTTGATAGGCTTGTAATTCAATATGAATGTCTTTAGTTTGGTATGGAATGGATTGAACAACTTTACCGGAAAGATCCACAATTAATAATGCTCCTGTGCCTGTTAATCCTGAAATAAACAACTCATTTTGAGTGGGGTTGGGGGAAACAGCTATTTTTTGCTTCAATAACTCTTTGTGATCAGCAGTACAAGTACCAAACATATTGGCGTCCATCCAAGCGGCTCGGTTTTGAATCCAGGTTTTAAGATAACTGATTTCTTGCTGAAAAGTTTGACCAACATAATTGTTGGGCCAAACGTATGTACCTAATATAGGCCATTTTTGAAAATGTCTGCTGGCAGGGCCTTCTAAATAAGCTGCTGTTGAATCAATATAGGATACCAATGCGGAATCGCTTAAAATGGATTGCCTGAGTTCTGTCCAACGACATTGTACCTCATTGGCATATAATGGATCTTCAAGCAAACGATTCCACCAAAAAGGGTTCTGCCAAGTTCCACCGCAAATACTATTGTAATTTATTTCCCATCCGTTGGTAAGTTGCCCCTCACAATAGTTTGAATTGCCCCAAGCGATGTTGTAGTCCCAGAGAGGGCCAGCAACAATCTTCCCACCTTCACTCAATCGTTGTTTGTATAAAAAAGAAGAGATGCGATAGCCATCGACGTTTTTAGAAAGTTCGGTGAGTAAAAAATAGTCGATGAATGAGGGGACATCTATGTAGGCTTTGTAACCATAAATTGGATGTGTAAAGCTGCTGATTTTAAGTGCAATTTCCCAATCAGTTATAAAGTCTTGGATGTAGGCCTTTTGAAGCGGATGAATGGTATCAATATCAGGGTCGTGTAGTTGAAATTGAATTTGATTTGTTCCAGGTGCTTGGCTTAAATAAGGCGAAGTCCAGGCAATTTCTCCACCACCTGAAGTTTTGTCAACTTTAATGATGTATCCGCCTGTCAGTTGATTATCAAGCGTATCTATGTAGTTGAGTTGATTGATTGCAACACGACCCGGATTGGTTTTGATGCGCTCCATTAATATATAAACACCAATATAATTTCCGTTTAGAACTACCTCACAGAATTGCGTACGTGGTGCCCAGCGCCCTGTTTGGTTCCCTAAATGATAGGTCAGTACATTGCGCATCAGTGACTTATCATTATAGGGTGCATACAAAATAAAGTCGTTGTCAGCAGGCCAGCCAAAAATAGAAACATTGAGGTTGCTAGAATCGGCTAGTCTTGTTTCTAAGCCATATGATTCTTGAGGGAATAAACTAGAGGAGGATCCTCTTTTTTCAATGCCGATTTGTCCGTCATATTCATTAAATGGGTCCGTGAGGTAATTGACTTGCCCCGGACCATTATTGATAATACCCATATTAGCCATAATTTTTGGTTCGTCTGGAATGGGAATATTATCGGTATCAATGACAATAATCGGAAGTGTGGAGTTCGTAAAATTTACTTGACCAATGGAAGAAAAAGCAAACAAATATATAAGTGTTGTAAAAACAAATGTCCTCATGGTTAAGCATTTCGTTTTTGATTCGCTTTATTCATGAGTACATAGCTAAATGCGAGAAATATCCATGATAGGGAGAGGCCAGCCAACCAGTCTCCATGTTTGGTGTAAAAAGTTTTGTCTGTGCGCAATTCAACAGCTTGTGAAAAAGCGGTTTTTGTCCAATAGGCCGTTTTTTTAATAATCTTTCCACTCGGATCGATACTACCACTCGTGCCTGTATTGGCACTGCGCAGCACCCAACGTCTTGTTTCGATGGCGCGCAATCTGGCCATGGCAAAGTGCTGTTTATAGCCAGGGGTATCTCCCCACCAGCCATCGTTGGTAATGACACATAATAGTTGCGCGCCTTTTTGCACTTGCTGCCGCACGAAATCTCCGTAAATGGATTCATAGCAAATGATGGGTGCCAGTGCAATTTTATGCTGCGATTGATAATTGAATTTATCGATTTCAAATTGCTTTGTTATTTCCAATACTTTGGGTGCTTTCTCTATGCCTAGTGTTCCTGATGTACCTCCATTTTCAATGGCGATGGCTGATAAGAATGGTAAATAGGCTGAAAAAGGCACGAGCTCCACTCCGGGAACCAATATGGATTTATGTACATATTGGGGTTCCTTTCCTTTGACAAGCAATAGCGAAGCATTATAACTTTCAAACCAACGGTTTTCCCCAGGTATGGGTGTGCTTGCCACTGAATTTTTGTGGTCAAAAAGTTGAACCGTCGAAGCGCCAATTAATAGATTGGCTTGTGGCCATTTACTAATTTGCGCTTGAAGCTTTCTTCCAAATTCAAAGGTGTAGAGGCGGTCTTCAAGAAAGGATAGGGGCAAAGCAGTTTCAGGCCCCATAACGAGGTCTGTTTGCACATTCACGTGTCTGTTTGCCATACCTAAAATTGAATCGGTAAATGCTTCGTTGGAAGCGTCTGCCGCAAATTTTTCTTTATAGGGGTCAACGTTGGGTTGAAGCACAACTGCCTTCAAAAACTTTGGTTTAGTAATTGTAAAATTGGCAAATGAAAGTAAGATTTGACTGACAACAATCGGTACAAGGATTACAGCCGTCAGACCGATAAAGTGCTTTTTTGAAAGTGTATTCGCTTGAAAATGAAGGGTCATTTTATAAATGAACAAATTGATAAAAAGTACCCATGCGCTGCCGCCTAAGGTTCCGGTCCACTCGTACCATTGAACCCAGCCGGTCCGATTAGCAAAGTAATTCCCTAGTGTGAGCCAAGGCCAGGATAAGTCCCAGCGGTGATGACCAAATTCAAACAAAAGCCAAAGAGGAATCAATAGCCAGAAGCTCCATCCGGATGTCATTTTACGATCAAGCCAACTCCAGCAGCCGAAAACTATGGTCATGAGTAGGGCGTTGACGGTGAAGGCTAATATGGCCCCACTCATCGAGGCATTAGCCACCCACCAAGTACTGCCAATATTCCAAAACAAAAAAGTAAGGTAACTCCAAAAGCAAAGTACAATTGGTTTTTTATTTTGTTGAAGCAGCTCAGTTCTTAATAGCAGCAGAGGAATCAAACCGATAAATACCAATGGTGTGAAACTACCTGTGTGTGGAAAGCTAAAAATCAGCAATGCGCTACTCAGTAGTGAAAGGAGGATGTATTTCATGTGTGGATTCGTCGATTCAAAAATACGCAAAAAAAAAGCCCCGCAGTTGCGGAGCTTTTCTTGAATATTACGTTGACTTATGCTTCTGTTGTCTCGAAAGGAATAACTGAAACAAAAGAACGGTTGTCTTTTTTCTTGCGGAATTCAACAAGACCGTCTGTTAAAGCAAATAAGGTATGATCTTTACCAATACCAACATTGTTGCCTGGGTGGTGTTGTGTGCCACGCTGACGCACGATGATGTTACCAGAAATAGCAGCTTGACCACCAAAGATTTTTACACCTAGACGTTTGCTATGTGATTCACGACCGTTTTTCGAACTACCGACTCCTTTTTTGTGTGCCATGGTTTCTAATATTTAGTTCCCGAAGGAAAATTATGCTTTAATACTTTTAATTGTGATCGCAGTAAATTGCTGACGGTGACCATTTTTAACACGGTAACCTTTGCGACGTTTTTTCTTGAAAACGATGACTTTGTCACCTTTTACGTGTTCAAGAACTTCAGCGGTGACTTTAGCACCTTCTATAGCTGGGGCGCCAAGGGTTACTTTGCCAGCGTCTTCTACTAATAAAACACGGTCAAACTCGAGTTTTTTCCCTGCTTCAGCGTCAAGACGGTGTACAAAAACCTTTTGGTCTTTTTGCACTTTAAATTGCTGCCCTGCTATCTCTACAATTGCGTACATATAGCTTAAATTAATGTTTAATATTCCAAAATTGGTGTGCAAAGATAGTGTTTTCAGTGCGACTGCCAAAAAAATTAACAAACTTTCTTACGCACTTTGCTTTAATTTGTTGCCTTGGTCTTCGCAAAATTGATCAAGAGCACGCCGAATATAATGACAAACATGGCAACGAATTGCTGCCAAACCAAGATTTCACCAAATGCAAGACCAAGAAATACAGCAACTATAGGGATAAAGTAGGTAACCGAACTGGCAGCGAGTGCACTCGTTTGCGCAATGATTTTATTGAAGAGCACGACGGCAAATGCTGTCCCGATTAGCCCTAAGGTGCCAATGGCGAGCAGGCCCTGAAGTGCTTTTGGATGGTGGTTGATCACATGAGGTGCGTCAAAAATAAAAAAGCAAAACAATGCCGGTACAAAAGCCATTGAAAAACCCCCTGTGGCAACTTCAAGTGGTTTGTAGTGCTGCAATTTGTGCTTAATAGTATTCAAGCTGAGTCCGTAAAGAACGGTCGCTATAATTATTGCAAGTGCGGGCATGAGTTGCGCTTCAGTTTTTGAAGTTTGACCAGCTAAAAGCAACCAAGATATTCCGGCAAAACCAATTAAGGTCCCGACAACTTGTTGTAAAACGATTTTTGACCGGAAAATGAAAAACCCAATGATCAAAGTAAAAACAGGGGTAAAGCTATTCATAATGCCTGCAATGCCGGAGTCTAGACTTTTCTCGGCATAAGTAAAAAGAAAAGCAGGGATGAGGTTGCCACCAAGACCAACAATACAAAAGAAAAGCAGGTCTTTCAGACGAGATAGTTTTTTAAATAGTTTAGGAAACAGAGGAAGAAATACCAGGCCTGCTAATACAATACGAATACTCGCTACTTGAGCAGCGCTAAAAATGGCTTTCCCATTGGAATCGAACATGCCGAATTTCATCAGGATAAACGAGCTCCCCCAGATTAAGGCAAGAACTGGGATAAATAGGTAGCTCAAACGGCTTTTTGACATGCTGCAAAGGTAATTAATTCAAGGGATGAACACGGCTTATGAATAGAAAATTCACTTGTTCTAAAATCGGATATTAACAAAATGTTGAAAAAACTCCCACAAAATCCCACTATTGGCCTTAAAACCTTTATTAAGTAAGGAAATATGAGCGTTAATAATTGTTAATATGTAACCTATATTTCTTCTATACGTTAGAAGTTATCAACAAATGAATTTCTCTGTGGTAAAAAGTGGTAGGAATCCACTAATTTTACCCATTATAACGCTATGGCAGGACTAGTAGGTGAATTTGAAGTGAAATTAGACGAGAAGGGGCGCTTCCTCTTCCCGTCTGGCTTGCGCAAACAATTGCCTGCGGTATCCCAGCGAGATTTCATGTTAAATAAAGGATTTGAAGATTGCCTTACGCTTTTTCCGTTACCGGACTGGGAACGCATCAGTGAAAAGCTTTCGAAAATGAATTTGTTTAAGCCAAAAAACCGCATGTTTTACAGGTTGTTTCATCAAGGTGCAAAGCAGGTCTCTTTAGACAACGCTGGCAGGATCCTGGTGCCTACAGCTTTAATGGAGCGCGTTGGCTTGGTTGCTGAAGTAATGTTGATTGCTTACAACGACCGCATTGAAATTTGGGATAAGTCTAGATACTTCGAAATGATCGAAGGAAACATGGCAGATTTCGCTGACTTAGCGGATGAAGTAATGGGTGACTTAGACAATGACAATTAACGAATCGTATCACGTACCAGTATTATTAAACGCTTGTTTGGAAGGATTACAAATCCAACCGAATGGTATTTATGTGGATGTCACGTTTGGTGGCGGTGGTCATTCGCGCGAAATATTTAAGAAACTTGATGCTTCAGGTAAATTAATTGCCTTTGACCAAGACCCTGATGCGTTGACAAATTTGTGGGAAGCACCCAATTTAAACTTCGTTGCTGCCAACTTCGCTTTTTTACAAAATCATTTGCGCATGCTTGACATCAAGCAAGTCGATGGTATTTTGGCGGATTTAGGAGTTTCTTCTCATCAATTTGATACGGCACAGCGCGGCTTCAGTATCCGTGAAGATGCTCCACTTGATATGCGCATGAACCGCAACGGCGGGCAGTCTGCGGCAGCGCTCATTGCTACAGCCGACGAAACAAAATTAGCAGCCATATTATACGAATACGGCGAGTTGCGCAATTCCAGGGCGCTAGCCGCTCAATTGGTGCGTCAACGCGAGCACGCGCCAATAGACAGCACCTTTGCCTTGATCAAAGCACTAGAGCGCTTTGCACCCAAATTCAAGGACCATAAATTTTATGCCCAGGTATTTCAGGCCTTTAGAATTGAGGTCAATCAAGAATTACAAGTGCTAAAAGATTTTCTAGAGCAGTCTGCAAATGTCCTGAAACCAGGAGGGCATTTAGTGGTGATGTCTTATCATTCACTTGAAGATCGTTTGGTGAAAAATTTCATGAAACGCGGAAGCTTTTCTGGTGAAATTGACAAAGATTTCTTCGGAAATGTCAATAAACCTTTCACGGAAGTAAACAGGCATCCGATCGTTGCTGACGAACAAGAATGCGCCATCAACTCAAGGGCGCGCAGTGCTAAACTTAGAATCGCAAAACGCAATGGCTAAGCAAGAAGGACAGCAAGCAAAGTCGACTAAGTCGAATAAATCGAGTGCATTTGCACAGATTTTAAACGGTGACTTTTTGACCCGTGAATTCGTGCTAAATAACCTCAATTACATCTTTTTCATCATGCTTCTGTTGCTTGTCTTGATCTCCAAAGGCTACTACGGAAAGCAAGTCAATAAAGACATCGATAATGCGCAGCGCAACTTAGATCAACACGCCGCTGAGTATATAGAAGCGAAGGCGCGCTTAGAATTAGTGACACGCAGATACAGAATGGCAAAAAGACTTGAGTCAAGAGAACTCAAGGAAACAAAAAATGCCACAAAGGTGATCCGCATTAAACAGCCTAAAAATGAGCAAAAGTAAGAATCATCTATACCGACGCGCTTACCTGATTTATTTTGGGTTCGTATTCGTAATGGGTGCGGTACTTTACTCTACGCTCGATCTTCAGATCAACGGCCCGGGTGTTGCTTTTGAAACCAAGGAGGGGCAGCTGCCTACTCGCGTAGTCAATCGGGTGCCGCGAATGGGTCAGATTCTAGATAGAAATGAAATCCCATTAATTACAAGTGTTACCTTCTATGACATCTACATGGATCCGACGGTGGTAGATGACAAAATATTTGATGCGCAGGTAAGTGAGCTTTCACAAGGATTGCATGAGCTATATCCCGAAAATTCAGCCAGATACTACGAGGAAAGAATTCGTAGAGCGCGTGCCAATGGGGTGCGTTACCTCATGATCAGAAGAAAGGTAACCAATTACGAGCGCAAGCGTTTGCGCAAACTTCCAATTTTTGAATTGGGTCAAATGAAAGGTGGAATCATTGATAACGTCGAGACCATTTTGCGAAAAAAACCAAATGGAAATTTGCTCAACAGAACTCTTGGCTATTATAAAATCCTGGACAACAAACCATTCCGTGTAGGAATCGAAGGTGCCTATTACGAATATTTGAAAGGGGAGGATGGTAAAGAGGTAGAGCAACGCATTTCCTCTGGCTGGAAGAAAACAGGTAAAGTCATTAAAGAGGCCATAGAAGGGGCTGACGTCATTTCAACCATTGACAAAGAAATTCAAGAAGTTGCCCATTCTGAATTGGAAAAACAAATGATTTTCATGAATGCCGAGCACGGTTGTGTCATCCTGATGGATGTGAAAACTGGTTATGTGCGCGCGGTGGCAAACCTCACAAAAATTGAGGAAGGCAAATACACAGAGAATTACAATTATGCAATTGGGTACTTAGAAGTGCCAGGTTCAACCATGAAACTAGCCTCTTTAATGGCAGGTCTAGAGGATGGAAAGTTCAAAATTACTGACAAAGTAAATGCCACTGGGCGTTATGCTGTAGGCGGCTCTAGCATGTCTGATTCCAATCACGGGATGGGTTATGGTACTATCACTATTCAGCAAGCTTTTGAAAAGTCTTCCAATGTCATTTTGCAACTCATGCACCGCGTTTACCGCAATCAACCAGAAGAATTCATTGCGCAACTGAAGCGTTTTGGCCTCACTGAAAAATTAGGAATTGATCTAGAGGGCGAGCCGCGTCCGGATGTTGCAACCCCGGGTTCAAAGACTTGGTCTATTCTTTCACTTCCTTGGACTTCAGTTGGTTATGAGGTCAGACAAACGCCTTTGCAAACGCTTGCTTTTTATAATGCCGTAGCTAATAACGGCAAATTGGTTAGACCGCTTTTTGTGGAGAAAATCAAGCGCAATGGTCAGGTGATCAAAACATTCAAGCCTGTGGTGCTCAATCCTCAAATTTGCTCTACACACACCTTGAAAATCTTACAACGCTGTCTAGAAGGAGTTATGATTCGTGGAACAGGAAAGTCGCTCAAAAGCTCGTTGTTTACAATTGCTGGTAAAACAGGTACAGCGGTTCTTACTGCTGCGGGCGGTGGCTACGGTTCTGAAAATGGCAAGAGCTACCAGGCTTCTTTTGTAGGTTACTTCCCTGCAAAAAAACCACTCTATTCTTGTATTGTAGTGATCTCTAAACCGAAAAAAGCCTACTACGGTGCGGCGGTTTCAGGGACGGTATTTGCTGAAATTGCCAACAAAGTTTATGCTTCTGCTTTGCAATATCACCGCGCAGTAAATGATCCTCGGGCACCATTATCTCAAGACGTCCCTGCTTTAAAAAGTGGAGCTTCACGCGACTTGAAATTCGTGATGAAAGAACTCAATGTGCGCTACCAACAGAACAATGAAGCTGAGTGGCTCAAAGCAGATACTGCTGCACAGCGGCTACAGGTTGCTCGCAAAGTAATCAGCCAAAAAGCGGTTCCTAACGTACTTGGCATGACCGCCAAAGACGCAGTCTATATTTTAGAAAGTCGTGGCTTAGTAGTGCGCATCACAGGCATGGGTCGTGTCACAAGTCAGTCTATTCAGCCAGGAAGTCAAATCGTTAAAGGACAGGTTGTCCAGCTTAAATTGAATTAAAATGCAATCATTGAATCATCTATTGTCAGCTATTAACGGTCAGCACATCCAAGGTGAGCTAGATCAGGCTATTGCTGCCATTGAATTTGATTCCAGAAAAGCCAAAGCAGCTACCGTTTTTGTCTGCATCGTGGGCTCACAAGCCAATGGCCATTTGTATGTTGAACAAGCTTACGCGCAAGGTTGCAGGGTCTTTATTACACAAGAAAAGATCCAATTAGCTGCAGATGCTTGTGTTGTTGAAGTGAAAAATACAAGTACGGCACTTGCCCAATTGGCGTGTGCATTTTATGGGAATCCTTCCAAAGAACTTCAGTTGGTAGGGGTTACCGGTACCAACGGCAAAACAACAACGGCTACCTTATTGCACGACCTTTTTACAGCGTTGGGCTATAAAGCAGGTTTGTTATCGACGGTCGTGAATAAAATAGAGCGAGAAGCGATTGTTTCAACGCACACAACGCCAGATCCGGTTAGTCTGAATGCCTTACTCAGACAAATGGTGAATGCAGGATGCACGCATTGTTTTATGGAAGTGAGTTCGCATGCCATTGATCAGCAGCGTATTGGTGGCCTTCATTTCGCGGCAGCTGGTTTTACCAACATCACACATGACCACCTTGATTACCATCACACCTTCGCTGAATACCTGAAGGTCAAAAAAGCATTTTTCGACGGACTCGATCAATCCGCATTTGCTTTAGTAAACGCCGATGATAGAAATGGCATGGTGATGTTGCAAAAC
>JBIPMW010000146.1:0-5136 GCA_044376455.1 Crocinitomicaceae bacterium
CAAGCCATTGAAGCCATTACGAATCTAGAAATTGGCGAACTTCTCGGTAAAGCCTTTGTCGAGAAACACTTCTCCAAAGCAGCTCAAGATCGTGTCAATGAAATGGTAGATAACCTTCTTATTGTCTACAGAGAACGCATCAGCCAGCTCGACTGGATGACCGACATCACGAAGCAAGAGGCACTCAATAAACTCAATTCAATTGGCCGCAAACTCGGCTATCCTTCCAAATGGGAAGATTACTCGATGCTCAAATTCAATCCTGACACTTATGTAGCCAATGTACAAGAAATGGCGCGCTACAGCGTACAGAAAAACTTCTCCGAACTCGGCAAACCAGTGGATAAAGACAAGTGGGGCATGCCTGCGCACATGGTTAATGCTTACTACCATCCTTTACTCAATGAAATTGCTTTTCCAGCAGGCATTATGCAAGCACCATTTTTTGATGAGCGTGCTGAAGATGCTGTTAACTATGGCAGAATTGGAATGGTCATCGGGCACGAATTCACGCACGGCTTTGACGACATGGGCAGTAAATTTGCTGCAGATGGCTCTTTTACCAATTGGTGGACCGAAGAAGACCGTCAATTATTTGAAGAAAAAACAAAGCTATTAGGCGCAACTTTTGAGGGCTTCTGTCCGATGGAAAATCACTGTGTCAATCCTGATTTAACAATGGGTGAAAACATTGCTGACCTTGGTGGCTTGACAATGGCGTTTTACGCCTACAAAAGAACAGATGAATACAAGCGTCAGGAAATTCGTGAAGGATTCACCCCAGAACAACGTTTCTTCATTGCCTACGCACAACTTTGGAAAATCAAGTATACAGATGCCGAGATGAAAAAACGCTTGGCTACTGACCCGCATTCACCAGGAATGTATCGAGTGAATGGACCTTTGAAAAACTGCCCTGAGTTTTTTGAAGCCTTTCAAATTGAAGAAGGACGCGAAATGCGCAACGACGTTAAGAAAGTTGCTCGAATTTGGTAAGCAATTCGGCTTGTGACAACTGTTGTTGCAAGCCGCTTTCCATTTCCTTGAGGGTCAATTGATCTTGTTGCAACTCTTCCTCGCCCATCAGTACAACAAATCGCACTTTACGGTCGTTGGCATACTTGAGTTGTTTTTGCAATTTAGCCGTACTCGGATAAATTTCAGCCGCCAACCCTAAAGCTCTGGTCTTTTTCAGAATCTGTAGATTTTCAGCAAGCGTTGTATCTCCAAAATTGACAAAAAGGACATCTAAAGAAAGTTCGAGTTCTGCCGGAAATAAATTGAGTTCGGTCAGGACATCATAAATGCGATCTGCTCCAAAAGAAATTCCTACCCCAGATAAATTTTTAAGGCCAAAAAGTGCGGTTAAGTCATCATAGCGTCCTCCGCCGCAAATACTGCCCATTTTAACATCGAGGGCTTTTACTTCAAAAATGGCACCGGTGTAATAATTTAACCCGCGAGCCAAGGTGATTTCAAAATCAAGTTGTCCGCGTTGTAGCCCAAGTTGCGCAACTGTCTCCAGTACATATGTAAGTTCATCGAGCCCTTTTTGCCCTACCTCGCTGTTTGCTAAATAGTTACGTAATAAATTGATTTTATCTGAGTTTGTTCCTTTGAAGTCAAACAGGGGTTTGATTTGTTGGAGCGTAGATTCCGTGAAGCCCTTTTGAGCAAGTTCATCTAGGACACCTTGTTCGCCAATTTTATCGAGCTTGTCAATAGCAACTGTTAAGTCAACGATGCGATCTGCGACGCCACATACTTCTGCAATACCACTTAGTATTTTTCGGTTATTGATTTGAATGACAAAACCGGGTAATTGAAGATTGCTAAGTACTTCATCAAATATTTGAATCAATTCTACTTCGTAAAGCAAGGATTCCGAACCGACAACGTCGACATCGCACTGATAAAATTCTTGATATCGACCGTGCTGCGGGCGATCTGCCCTCCAAACCGGTTGAATTTGATAACGCTTGAAGGGAAAGTTAAGCTCGTTTTGGTGCTGCACAACAAAGCGCGCAAACGGCACAGTGAGGTCGTAGCGCAACGCTTTTTCAGCAAGTGAATTGGCAAAACGCGGCAGGTTATCTTGGGCCAATGCTTCCAAATCTGCTTTGCGCATTTTTTCGCCAGAATTAAGTATCCTGAAAATCAAACGATCACCTTCTTCCCCGTATTTACCGAGTAAGGTACTTGATAGTTCAAAGCTTGGGGTTTCAATGGGAGCGAAACCATAGCGCTTAAAGACTTTTTTTATGGTGTCAAAAAGGTAATTTCTCTTTGCAACTTCAGAAGGTAAAAAATCTCTGGTTCCTTTCGGGATTGCAGGTTTTTGTGCCATTTTAATTTGAGGTATTTTTTAAATAAAGCTCCAGCAAAACACCATCGGCCAAACCAATTTTTGGTACAACGATGTGTTCTTGACCAAGAGCATTTAAGGCCGCAATGTATATTTCTAATGCAGGTACAAGCACATCTGCTCTGTCTGCTTTGAGTTGAAATTGTTCGATGCGTTCTGCGATGGTCAAAGAATGCAATTGCTGATGCAAATGTATGAAGTCCTTGCGAGAAATTTGTGCCTTTTTATTTGGCAAAAGTTTCAATGCCCTATTGACATTTCCACCTGTTCCATAAACAATATGTGGTTGCTGAACTTGGGCATGTGTCTGAATCCATGAATGAAAATCTTCCCAGATGCTGGGTGTCACTTTTTGGTTCAGCAGGCGCAGTGTGCCAAGTTCAAATGATTTGGAGGCTTTTCTTGCCCCATCTTCAAACACACTAATTTCGGTGCTGCCGCCTCCGACATCTACAATTACGAATTGTTCTTTTTTAGCTAAATGCAAGAGTTCAAAAGCCTTGAAGATGAGTTGTGCTTCTTCCTCTCCGGAAATTATATCAATTTGCAAACCTGATTGTTGCAAAATTTCTTTGATCACCTTTTTGCTATTTGATGCTTCTCGCATGGCAGAGGTAGCTACTGCCCTCATATTTGTAACCTGGTGTGCAGTGGCGAGTAATTGGAAGGCCTGCATCGTTTGAATGAACTGCTTTAGTTTTGCCGGGCTTATTTTACCCATTTTAAAAACATCTTCGCCAAGGCGTAAAGGGCTTCGGTAATACCCTTGTTTTTGAATCTGAACACCAGCCGCAGTTATAGATACATCTCCAATTAATAACCGGGCTGCATTGGTGCCTATATCTATTGCTGCAAATTTCACAGAACAAAATTAAACATTGAGACTTGCAAAGCCTGAAAATATTCATTTTATTTGTTGTGCACTGATGAAAATAACACAACAACATCTTTTTACCACGCCTACAGCACCCCTAACAGGACGTTTGTTAGTGGCAGAGCCATTCTTAAACGAACCTTATTTTCAGCGCGCGGTCATTCTAATTGTACACTACGATCAGGAAGAAAGCATGGGTCTGGTACTCAATCATCCATCTGAATTAAATACAAATGAAGTGCTAGATGCTTGTCCTATTTCACTACGCATTTATCACGGCGGACCTGTAGAAGCCAATCAACTCTTCTTTTTGCATAACTTTTCTGACATCAAAGGGGCTCAACAAATCACGCCGCATTTATATTTTGGAGGAGATTGGCTGGAGTTAATGAAGCGGGTCAACCAAGCAAAGCACCCTGAGCGCTGTGTGCGGTTTTTTTCGGGTTATGCCGGATGGGGCCCTGAACAACTCAAAGACGAAATTTCGGAACACGCATGGGTATGTATCTCAAACTTCGATGACCAATCTTTACTGACGCTGCCGAGCGACACCTTATGGCACAACTCTTTGGTCAGTCAAGGACCCAAATTGGCTACATTTGCCCATTTCCCTTTAAATATCAGTGACAATTAAGTATATTTTCATTGTAATTCCGACTATTATTCCTAATTTTGCGCCTCCGTATGGAGAAGCGTGCCTATTCTACGCTATTTTTTTTGTTCAACCACTTTTTAGTCGAATAGGGATTAGAAATACAAATTTGAAAGCCACATGGCAAAAAACATTGAAAAGCAGGGAACTGCAGATTTTGATTGGGAAGCACTCCAATTGGATGGTTACAATCAAGTAGAACGTTCTGAACTCGGAGATCGCTACGAAAAAACCCTTACTTCTATCAACGAAAAAGAAGTCATTCAAGGGACTGTTGCAATGCTCAACAAAAAAGAAGTTATTGTTAACATCGGTTACAAATCAGAAGGTGTCGTTGCTGCCAACGAATTCCGCTACAATCCTGATTTAAAAGTTGGAGATGTTGTTGACGTTTATGTTGACTGCCTCGAAGACAAGACTGGTCAATTGATCGTTTCTCACCGCACGGCGCGAATGCATAGTGCCTGGATTCGTGTCAACGACGTTCTTCGTACAGGTGAAATCATCACAGGTTACGTAAAATGCCGCACTAAAGGTGGTTTGATCGTAGATGTTTTCGGAATTGAAGCATTCTTACCAGGATCACAAATTGACGTGAAGCCTATCCGTGACTACGATATCTATGTTGGTAAAAACATGGAATTCAAAGTCGTTAAAATCAACGAAGAATTCAGAAACGTTGTTGTTTCTCACAAAGCACTTATCGAAGCTGAGCTTGAAGAACAGAAAAAACAAATCATTTCTGGTCTTGAAAAAGGACAAGTTCTCGAAGGTATCGTTAAAAACATCACTTCTTACGGTGTATTCATCGACCTCGGTGGTGTTGACGGACTCATCCATATCACTGACCTTTCTTGGGGCCGCGTAACGCATCCTGAAGAAATGTTAGAGCTCGATCAAAAAATCAATGTGGTTATCCTTGATTTCGACGACGACAAAAAACGCATTGCACTTGGCTTGAAACAATTGCAACCACATCCTTGGGATTCTCTTGACACCAACCTTCAAGTAGGTGACAAAGTAACTGGTAAAGTTGTTGTCATGGCTGACTACGGTGCATTCATCGAAATCGCCGCTGGTGTTGAAGGCTTAATCCACGTTTCAGAAATGAGCTGGTCTCAGCATTTACGTTCTGCGCAAGATTTCTTGAAAATCGGCGATAGCGTTGAAGCTGTAGTTCTTACACTTGACCGCGAAGAGCGTAAAATGTCTTTAGGCATCAAACAATTGATGCCAGATCCATGG
>JBIPMW010000389.1:0-15074 GCA_044376455.1 Crocinitomicaceae bacterium
CGCTGCTGAAGAACAAGGGCATCGAGACCGGCGACGTGGAGTTCAAGAAGCGCATTTCGCAGCAGACGGAGGGCCAGCGGGCCTTGCAGAAGCAGAACGTGAACAGCCTCGTTCAGGCCGCGGAGCTGCTCGCCAACTGGGAGACCAACGGGGGCTTCCTCGACTGGACGAAGATCGGCACCTTCATCGGGTACCCGAAGCTCTCCGAACTCGCGTCCCAAGACCCCGAACTCGCGGCCAACAAGGTCCGTCAGGTCGTGCAGCAAAGCTCCCGAGAAACCCTCGGCGGTCAGTTCACGGAACGCGAGTCCCGAGACCTCACGAACCGCGCATTCAACCCGCTATTTGACGCGGAGGCCAACTTCGACCTCATCGCGAACAACCTCCGGGTGCTCCAGACGGCCCTCCGAGACCAAGAGGAGGCTTCACGGTACTTCGACGCGAACGGCACGCTGGCCGGGTTCCAGCCGCAGAGCGAACTCATCGCGATTGACGGCTCGCCCCAACTCCAGCGGATCACGGAACTCGCCGAGCAGGCCACCGGGCGATCCCGCAAGGGCGCAGGCAAGGGCAGCACGAAGGCTTCCTCGAAGCTGGACCGGATTAAGAGTGGAGTGGGCATCTACATGTCTATCGCACGGCCCGTGGTCAACGCAGTCGCCGGTCCGAGACCGTAATTGCATTGTAGGTACGGCTCCAAGCCGTATACTCAGCTTCATGGAAACACCGAGCAAGTCCGTCGGCGATGTATTCGCGGGGTCGTGGAAAGCCGAGGAGGAGAACCTAAACTCCCCCGAGGCGCAGGCGGCGAAGACGCTCGCCGAGAACCTCGACGCGTCCAGCCTCCCCGGCCTCAAGCGGCTCTACGAAGAGACGACTGACGCCCCGGCTCGGGCCATGATGGAGTACTTCCTGCGGGAGAAGACCACGGAGCTGATGCAGGAGCTTAGTGAGGTTAACGGGTACGAGAACACGCTCCGTTGGGCCGCTGAGAAAAAGCGCGACAACCAGATCGATGACGCTTTCCTCGAAGCCGCGTTCGAGATCATCAAGGAAAAGGCCCGCCAGCCGCAGCCCGGCGTGTCGATGCAGGACGTGATTGAGTTCGGCAAGGCGACCCCCGACGTATTTGACGACCTCGCCAAGGGCCTGTACGGAATCATCCGCTACACCCCGCAGGCCGCGTTTGAGACGGCCCGGGAGATCAAGATCGAGGAGCTGAACCGTGCCCGGAAGGTACTCGGCATGGAGCCCGTGAAGCAGCCGGAGACGCCCGCCACGAAGCTCCTGTCCTACGGTGCCCTGCAGGGGACGTACGAGACGGGTCGTCTGCTGCAGCGTCTGGGGCGCATCGTGACCCTCGGCGTGGAGGACTTCGACGACGAGTCCATCCGCGAACGGTTCAAAGAAGACCTCGACCTCATCGACACGATGGTCTCGTTCGAGCGGGGCCAGACCAAGGAGAAGGACGAGAAGACGGGTGAGCCCGTTCAGGTTGTCGCGAAGGAGGACGTTGAGATGATTTCACCCATCGGTGAATTTGCGTCCATCGACAACGCGGCGTCCGTCGGTGCGGGTCTACTCGCCAAGAAGTTCACGAAGGCTGGTGCCAAGGAGCTTTCCAAGCGTCTTGTGTCCGCGGCCCCGCGCCTGATGACCATCGCCGAGCAGCGTGCGGCGCAAAAGGCGGCTGAAGAGGCCGCTCGTCAGGCCGTATCGCTCCCGCGTCGTGCGGTCGGCACGGCGGTGGAGAGCGTCGGCACCGCGGCCCAGAAGGTCGCGGAGAGCCCCGTGGCCCGTGGCACGATTGCCGGGGGAATTACGCTCGCGTCCGGCGGATCGGTCCCGGCGGCTGCGATGGCCGCGATGGGCGGCGGTAGTTCCGTAGGCCGTCAAGTCGTCAAGAATGTGCCGGGCACAATCACCCGCACGGGCAAAGCGATCAAGGCCCCGATCACGGGTCCGATTGGAAAATTAACCGAGGTCGTCAGCGACATCCAGCGGGGTATGATTGCTGGTACGGCGACGATGGCCCCACTCGCGCTCCCTGCCGAGACGGTGGAGGAGCGTGCGACGCTGCTTGCAGGCGGCGCGGTGGCCGGTGGATTCGGTGCCGGTGCGGACGTGGCGAGGAATTCCGTCCGCCAGTTTGGGCGCAGCATGTGGACGCCCAGCAGTCAGGTTGTTCCGGAGTCCCAGCGGGCCAAGACCACGGCCTACGGCACGGCGGACCTCGACGCGGCCCACGCCGCGTACGTCAGCCAGTTGCCTGCGGACTCTGCCAACCGCATCGAGGCCCTCCGCGACCTCATCGGGGACAAGAACGAACTCTACGTCATCGACCCCGCGACCTACGACTCGCTGGACCAGACGCAGGCGGGCGGTGCGAAGTCGTCCGGCGTGGTGTACGCGACCGGCCAGAACGGCAGGCGCATCGCGCTCGTGCGCGGCGGTAGCGAGAGCCTCATGCACGAGGTGGGCCACGTCGTCTTCAATTCCCTCCCGGCATCCAGTCAGAAGCAGCTCCGCGACGCGGTGCTCGACGGGTACACCACAGAGGAGCTTGAGCAGATGCGGGAGTACTACACTTCCCGCGGTATTGACCTGCCTGACACGGACACCCTGATCGAGGAGGTCATCTCGGAGAACTTTCAGGTCGCGCTGAACGGGTCGCCCCTGAGCCAGCTCGGGACGCCCGGTAACCTCGCGGCACGCATCTACAACTCGGTCGGCATCCTCGCGGAGCGCGTGGGCCTGAAGGGTTTTGTCCCCGGGGCCGATGTCGTCACGTCCCAGACGCTGCAGTTCACGCCGTCATTCATTGCTGTTAATGCAATCAATGCGCTTCGCCAAGCGGGTCAGTTCGATTTAGCGGGCACCGCTGGCCCCGTCACGACTCCCGGAGGCCCCGCATCCGCCGCCCCGACCCCTCCGGAGGCCGTCCCGACCCCAGCGGAGGCTCCCGTCGCCCCCGAGGCTCCTCCGCCCGCTGGCGTGGCTCCAGAGGCCCCTGCGGCCCCTCCGCCCGTTGGCGCGGCTCCAGCGGCCCCTGCGGCCCCCGCCGTGACGCCGATCAGCGTGACGCCCGCCGAGCCGGGCCAGACGACCCCACGGCCCGCCCGCAGCATCTACACGAAGCCGGGGCAACGTGAAGCGATTGCAGGGCCTCAGGAGCCGGAGAAGAGGGCCACGCCCGAAGTCGAGGAAGCTAATCGCCAAACGATTTCGACAGAGCTTGAGAAGCTGCGCGGAAGCCGTCGGCCTTTCGAGGTCAGCTACAGCTCCGCAGTGGAGGCTGAAAAGCCCGAAGCCTCGTCCGATCTGACCGAGCCGCAGCGTGCTGAACAGCGTGCACTCGCAGACGCGGGCGAAGCTGCAGGTGTCGGCGACCAGTTCCGCGAGATTTACAACAAGGTCATGGTGCCTTACAAGCTGCGGACGACGAAGACGGGTTCAACGACCCTCTTCGCGTTCTCACTCGACAAGGTCATCCGCAACATCGACATGCTCGGCGGTTGGCTGCAGCGCAACCCAGACGCCGCGGCCCGCCTTGCTCGGGTCACGGGCGTGCAGTCGCTGGAGAGCCCGGAGTTCCGCACGCAGTTCCAGAACTATCTTCAGAATCAGGCCAACGGATACCGTGGTGACGGCCTACCGCTGCGGACGACTCCAGACACGCGTCCTGAGGACATCCCCGACCCTACGCCCGGGTACACTCCCGTGCCGGTGCCAGAAGGCGCGTCGAGGCTCATCAATTCGCTCATGGGCCTGCGGAACGCGATTGACTACGGCGAGGGTGCCACGGCCTCTCAGTCGTACGTCCAGCGTCTGGCCAAGGCCAACGGGGCGGCGGTGGTCGAAGCTCGCGAGATGCCGGGTCGTAAGGCCGGTGAGACGGTGACGACGAACGAGTTCAACCTCGTCAACAAGGAGCTGCGCGACATCGGATTCGACCCGAAACTCTTCCACGTTGCAATTGAGCAGCTACGCCTGAATCGCATCGTCGATCCCGTCAAGGTTCGCGAAGACCTGAATGTCCGCGCCCCGCTGCAGGGCGTGATTCAGATCGGGTACATGCCCGCCCCTGCGCCGAACACGCCGGAGTTCAAGAACTTTTTCAAGGACTCCAAGGTGGTGGACGCCGAAGGAAATCCGCTACCACTGTACCGCGGCGACCGAAAAGACGTTGGCCCGGTGTTCCGCGCAGGCCGCGAAGGTGGCTCCCTCGGCAACGGCATCTACCTCACTCCTGACCCGGAATTCGCCAGTGGATACGCGGACGACTTCGGCAAGAGTCCGGGTTCCGGCGTCGTTTCGAAGGTGTACGCCTCCTTGCAGAATCCGCTCGTGCTTGAGACCACGCGACGAGGCCAAGACCCGGTTGTCCTCGGCTTCATCAAGCTGGGCATGGACCCGAAGAAGGCCGAAGCCTTTGCAGAAAAACAATACGAGCAGAAGGGGTACATCTACAATCAACTCAAGAACAAGGCTGTTGCCGCTGGGCACGACGGAATCATGCAGTTCGTGGACGGCGAATTGACTGAAGTCGTCGCCTTCAGACCGGAGCAAGTCAAGTCCGCCACGGGAAACCGAGGAACGTTTAATCCCACGAATCCAGACATCCGGTTCATGCCTGCGGCTTCCGCTGTGCAGGGGCGTGGAATCGTCAATCGAGGTGAAGACTCGCGACGGTTCATGCCTGCGGGCAATGACGACACGACTCAGGTCGCGTCCGATTATGTCCGAAAGGCGTTTCGCCGGGAGTACAACCCGCACACGACCTACGATCAAGTCCCAGAAGACCTGCTGAAGGAGATCGCCGACTACTTCCAGAACGTCGCAAAGCACGAACCTGAATCGCCTGAGGTACTGCGTGCGTATCAGGCGATGGCGGACGAAACGATTGAGCAGTACAAGGCGATGATCGACGCCGGTATCGAGCCTGAGCCGTACAACGGCGTAGGCGAGCCTTACGCGTCGTCGGAAGAGATGATGCGTGATGTGCGCGACAACAAGCACCTGTATTTCCTCCGCACCGACAGCGCATTTGGTCAAGGTACGCAGGATACATCCAACCCGCTTCTGAAAAAGAGCGGCCTAAAGATCGGCGACTTCGAGCTGCTGGTAAACGACGTGTTCCGCATCGTTCACGACTACTTCGGCCACACCCAGCAGGGCCTGCAGTTCGGACCTCGCGGCGAGTTCAATGCGTGGAAGAGCCACTCCCGGATGTACTCCGACGCGGCTCAGGGTGCGGTGGCGGCTGAAACTCTGGCGCAGAACGCGTGGGTCAACTTCGGCCAGCATCTCCGCAGAGACGACGGATCGATCCCCAAGAAAGGCGACCCCGACTACGTTCCTCCGCAAGATCGCCCGTTCGGCGAGCAAAAGAACTTTCTCGTCCCTCCAGAGCTGATGCAGCTCGAACCCGACGTACCTGAACCGGGCATGACGGCGGTGCGAGAGGAGAACGCCAACTACTTCGCCCCGCCGACGGACGAGGATGCGCGAAACGCTCTGTATGAAACAAAGCGAGCCGACTACGGCGCGGCGCGGTCGCTCCCCGAGGGGTATCCCGTAGAGCTTCGCATCGACATCCCTGCGTTCAAGCAGACGGGCAACTACGTCGTCACCGTCCACGAAAAAGGAGAGAAGAGCAAAGTAGGTACCGTCATCGGGTACGACAACGTCGCTGCGGTGGACAACGCCGTCTTCAGCAACAAGAGCGAGAAGGTGTCGCAGCAAATCCGCGACGGCGTCCGCAACAAGACGCCGCTCGCCGTTGTGTCGGGTGAGTTCAACCCGGCCCGCGAGATGCCCGCCGACATCGAGAACTGGACCCCGGTCGGTTTTGACCCGGTCAAGCACTCGTACTTCTACGACAAGACGAGCGGACGCCCGGTCGTCGAGGCCGAGAAGGCGATCTCCGTCGGCAACACGGTGTTCGCCTTAAACCCGACGTACGCGCCCCGGTACAAGTTCCAGTACATGGCCGCGGAGCCCACGGGCACCCCCGGAGTGACCGAAACGAAGCCCGTCGTCGCGGTCCCGTCGGACCCCAAGGCATTCCAGAAGGTCGTCAAAGCGATCCAAAAAGAGCCGAAGACGATGGCCAGCATCGCGGCAAGAGTAAAGGACAGCGAAGAGTACAAGGAGATGGTCGCTGGGGTCAGCGATCTTCCCCCGCTCGACCCGGCTCGCATGCAGGCGGAAGAGGACGCCCTTGCGGCTGGTACGGAAGCCGAGGTCAATCGACGGGCTCGCGCTCGGTACAAGGCGCAAGGCGGCACGTTGACCTCCGTAACGTTCTCGCTGCTCGACGCCACGAAGACCAAGGCGTCTCTCGCGAAGAACGTGATCGACACGAACCCGACAAGGCTCTTCGACAAGCTGGACTCAGCGAAAGAGATGCTCGCCCGTGACCCGGAGCGGATCGCCTCCCCGGCTGGATTCGGTGAGTACATGAAGGCCGCGGGCATGAGCGGTGACATCCTCTCCGCTCCTCCGATGCTCGGCACGATGCTCCAACGCCCGGAGGACTACGTCGCGCTTCTGCAGGGTGGGTACCACGGTGACCGCACGAAGCCCGGCACGATGGAGGCCGCTGATACAGGACTCGACTCCACCGTAAGGATGCGTGAAGCGATTAACGGTCGTCCCCCGGAACTCGTTACCGCGCTACACAGCCTGTGGGGTATCCTGTCGCGCATGCTCGCGCCGATCCATCAGGAAGCGATGTGGCTACGCCTTGTATCCACACCGTACATCATGGACCAGATTCAGGCGTCCGTGGACGGAAACTTCAACCTGACGAAAGACGAGTGGAAGACGATGGTCCGTCGCGCCAAGCTGGAGAGCGACTCGTTCTCCGACAAGCTCGGCAACCCGGGCGTTTCCAACGCGAATGCATTCTACCTGATGCTCACCGCGCTGAACGGAAAGTGGGACTTGATGAGCGACGTGTACGCGGCCCCCAACTCAACCGAGATGGGACGACGCTTCTGGTCGCTTGGCGTGGGCAAGCTCGGTATCCGAAACAAGGTGCAGCGTTTTATCGGCCTCACGTTCGGCATCCCGGCCCTGATCATGGACCGGTGGAAGTTCGTCGAGTTTTACTTCCAGCAGTTCGGAAAGCCGCCGCAGGATTACTTCGTCTACGACTCCGGCAACACGCCGGAAGACCCGAACGGCATCTACGGGTTCTACGGCCCCTACGAGGGCAAGAACAACCCGCTTTCGCTGGCGATGTACGAGGGCTTCGAGCTTGCGGTCAACGCGGCCATCGCCAACTCCAGCCAGCTCCGCACGCTTCTCGGTCGCCACGCGAATCTGGGCGGCATGCACTGGAAGGGCTGGAACGCGATCAAGAACGAGGCCGTCGGTCACTCGTCCTTGGACCTTACCTACGACCTCGTGCGGAAGAACCCCAACCCGACCGCACAGGATGTCCTTGACCTCGTAAAGACCAAGGACTACTACACCGAAGGTCTGGTGGGCACCGAGATCAAACGCTTCACCCTCCCACGCAACCGATGAAAACAGGATGGCCGATGGACAACTCCGAGGACTTCGATGATTTCCCGGACATGGAGGCTCTCCTCACGGAAGCCAGTAACCGGCAGGTCGCGCTGAACCGCGAGAAGAAGCGCGGGGCCTCTCCGAAGACCAAGAAGATGCCGCTGGAGGACGAATCATGATGCCCAACGATTTCACGGTGAAGTTTAACCCGCCGCCGGTCATGGCCGCTGCGCCCTTGGCCGGTGCGACCGTAAGCCCCAAGGCCGCGAAGCCCAAGGCCCCGCCGCTCGCCGCCGAACCGGCCCCGGAGCCCGACGAGGTGATCGTCGCGGCGCGTGAGTACATCAAGGCCAACGAGGGCGTGAAGAACAAGCCCTACAAGGACACGAAGGGCTTCTGGACCGTCGGCATCGGGCACCTGATGACGCCCGCAGAGCAGAAATCGATGATTGGTCGCACGCTGTCCGATCAGGAGGTGAACGACCTCTTCGCCCGTGATTTGGCCTCGAAGGCCAAGATGGCCAAGCGGGAGCTGGGCAAGGCGTACGACACGCTCCCGAAGGAGGCCAAGGTGGCCATCCTCGACGGGTTCTTCCGCGGCGACATGTCCGGCTCCCCCAAGGCACTCGAACTGATCCGCGCCGGAAAGCTCCCGGAGGCGGCGGACGAGTACCTCAACAACAAGGAGTACCGGGAGTCCGTCGCGATGAACAAGCGCGGCGAGAAGCACGGAGTCGCTGGACGCATGGAGCGCAACGCCGCCGCCATCCGTGCCGCTGCCAACATTTCCAAGGCCCTGAAAAAGTAGTCGTATACTCATTACCCGTCATGATCGAGTACCGCGGAGAACGTTTTTCCGGATACAACAAGCCCAAGCGCACGCCCGGCGAAGGCAAGAAATTCGCCGTGCTCGCGAAACAGGGTGACGACGTGCGCCTCGTCCGCTTCGGTGACCCGAAGCTCTCGATCAAGAAGCACATCCCGGGTCGCAAGTCCAACTACTGCGCCCGCTCGGCGGGTCAGGGCAACACCTCGAACAAGCTGTCGGCGAATTACTGGTCCCGCCGTCAGTGGTCCTGCTGATTTATGGCCGCTCCCCTCGACAACGCCACGATGATGGACACTCAGCCCGTGGCCCCGACCAACACCCCGGTCGAGGCCGAGCTGCCCGCGCCGCTGCCGGACGTGATCGCGGGGACGGTGCCCGGCATCCTCGTGCCGCCCGTCAGCGAGGCGACGATGGGCGAGCCGGTCGTCGAGGCCGTCGTCCAGAACTTCGGACGACTCCCGGAGCTGGGGCTCGATGTCTTCGAGCTGCCGGACATGTCAACCATCGTCTACAACCCCGATGTCCTGACGGAAGATGCCATCCTCGAAGCGCAGGCGAACGGAACCATCGAGCAGCTCGTTACCCCTGCCGTTGCCCAAGCGGCTGAAAACGCCGCTCCGGCGCAGGCGGCTGCTCCTCAAACGGCCCCGCTCGCGCAGGCCACGTTAACCGGTCCCCCGCCCGTCAACGAGTCCCGCCTCACGACGGCCCGTATCCAGAATTTCGCGCCGCGTCAGGTCTCGCCCGTTGAACCGAAGCCGGTCATCAACGCGGTGAGCAAGCGGGCGATCTAACCCTTCGGCTTCCGGACCCGACGGCTCCGCTTCTTTGGGGCGGCAGGCTTCGGGTCGGCGGGCTCCGAAGCCGTGGGTTCGGGTTCGGCCTTCGTTGGTTGTGGAGTGTCGCCGATGCCGTCGAACTCCTCGAACGCCCGGTTGAAATCCTCGATGGCCTCTTTGGGCGAGTCGCCCCACCCCTGCAGAACGTTGTTGGGGTCCACGGCCAGCACGCGGCCCGTGGTGCTGCGGTAGAGCTTCGCACGCATCGCGTAGAACGGCTGGGCGAACATCTTCTTCAGCACGGTGTCCGCCTCCACGCGGTCCGCCTCGGTCTTCAGGAGCCTCTTCGCTGCGGCCTCCGCCTCGGTGTCGCTGATCGTCCACCGCACCTGATCGTCCACGAGGTTGTCGAGCTGGTGGAAGGTGGAGATGAGGGTCCGCTTCGCGGCCTCCTTCACCTCCGGGTCGATGTCCACCGGGTCTTCGTTGCCCCCGAACGGGCTCTTCTGGGGCGTCAGGAAGCCCGCTGCGGCCTCCACGATGCCCCGGAGGATCGCGACCTGCGCCGCGGTCTTCTCGACGTGCGGAAGCGAATGGAACACGCCCCGCATGCGGCCCTGAGGGGTCTCCGGAGGTTCTGGCGTATCCAGCATGTCAGAGCTTACGTCGTGCAGCCCGTCGTTCCGCGGTCGTTTTGGTCTTGTGACACGGCTTGCAAAGAATTTGGAGTTGGTCTGGCGTCGGGAACAGGAGCCGTCGGGAGAATGGACCCACGTCCTCGAACGACTTCAGGCTACCGGCGGGCACGATGTGGTCAACGTGCGTTTCTTTTTCCGCAAACCAGCCACCGCAGGCCGCGCAGGGGTACTCGTACTTGAGCCTCGGATTGTTTCCGGTGTAGGGGCGACGAACGGCGAGCCTGCACTCCCGGATCGACGGCATCTGCATCGACAAGCGGCGCAAGACAGAGCGGATACGGGAGAGAATGTAAGCCTCGGTCCACGCCTTCATTGTTTGCGGAAGAAAAACCTGATCGTTTTGATCGACTCATCGTAGATGGCGATGGCCCGCTGGCGGCTGATCTTGTACCGCCGTGCGAGTTCCGTGAAGGTCTTTGGCTCGGTCTGCAGGCGTCCTCGGACGATGTACTGGGCACGCTCGCTCAGGCGGCTGATGGCTCGGTCCAGCTCCTCCTTCATCGAGGTGCGCTCCGCGTTCTCGTGCACGTCGTCGGGCGCGGCCACGTCCATCTGCTCGCCCTCCGTATCCACGAGCCCGCTGCCCGTTGGCTGGAGGTGCACCTCCGCGTACACTTTCACTTCCTCCACCGTCAGCATCAGCTCCTGCGCGATCTGCTCGTCGGTGAGGCCCTGAGCCATGAGCTTCTGGACCTTCCGGCTGTGGCGCACCACGGCCACCGGCAGACGCACGACGTTCTTCGCGAACGTCCGCTCGTGCAGGAGGGTCTTGAGAATCCACCAGTAGGAAAATGTCGTGAAGGCCCCCTGCTTCGGCTCGTACCGTTTCAGGGCCTCGAACAGGCCCAGCAGGGCCGTGGCCACGGCGTCGTCGTACGAGAGGTGCGGCCCAACGTAGCGTCGTGCGATCTGGACGGCGAAGCCGTGGTGATGCTTGAGGAGCTTGTCCCCGTCGTCTCGGCGACGAAACCAGCGAAAACGCCGATGTAGGTTGTCAAGCTCCTCTTGGGTCATCGCTGGTACTTGGGCGAGTTCGCACTCGCCGCAACGGCACGCTTGGCGTCCGGTGGACGTATTGTCCAACGGCGCAACGCGCCCATCGCGTCGTCGTGCTCGACCGCGAAACCCTTCCGCTTCATTGCGGAGAGCTGCATCACCACCTTGTCCAGCGTGAGCCCGCGGAGGGCCGCTGACTTGGCCGGATCACGGTGCAGCTCGACAAAGAACTGGTGCGCCGTACCGCACCACGGCTCGCGGTGCTCGGCGAAGTAGTCGCTCTTCCAGTCCTCCAGAATCTCGTGGAAGGAGTTGAGGCGCGACGTGAGCTGCGCCGTGCGGACAAGCGACTTCTCGTGGTACGAGACCACGCCGAAACGGCTGCTGCCCTTGCAGTGATCGGGCACCTGATAGTCCACGAGGTACCGGGCGAAGAACGGCATCTCGCGGTCGATGGTCGCTTCCACCTCGCGGTTGGACGCGAACTTCATCATCCGGGTCGCCGCCTTGAAGATCATAATCTTGTCGAGGATGGAGATGTCGAGGTCCGGGAGGATGCGGATCGAGTCCTCGTCGGAGTTCGCCGTCACGATCACGCGGCCCTGCCACGAGACGCTCACGGGCTGGCGGAACTTGGCGTGGTACTCGAACGTAGTGTTCGCGGCCATACGCTTGATGATCGACGAGAAACGCTTGTGCGCGTTCGGGTCGTCGTTCGCCGAGGTGTCGTCCACCGTCCAGAGCGCACTCTCGAAGAGCTGCGCGTTGAAGTCGGTCTTCCCGAGGAGGTAGTTCTCCGCGGGCGCGTGGCCCGCCATGAGCTTGGCCAAAAGTTTCGTGGAGAACAGCGTCTTGCCGGTGCCGACCGGTCCGACGATGAAGATGTTCTGACCGCTATCGAGGCTCAGGTTCATCGCCCCGACGTAGAAACGACGCAGCCACGAGAGCAGGTAGTCGAGCTGCTCAACGGGGTCCAGCATGCCCCCGATGTACTCCGAGATGAATGGGAACTGGCCGTTCGGCCCCCACTGCACCGGCTGGTCGTGGGGCATCACGACGCGGCGCGTGTAGGTGTTCAGGATACGGTCGCCTCCATCCAGCTCGACGATGCCCGTGGGGCGGAACGCGAACGGGGCGGCACCGATGATGTCACCCCAGTGGCGGACGTGCTCCAGCGCACGGTCCACCTCGGACGGCTCGTTTCGGCCCGCCTGCGAATTGAGGCCCTTGCAGAGACGCAGGTGCTGCGCGGTGTCCTCTTTAGTGTACGCACGCCACTTCCCGCGTCCCGTGGGACGCCAGTAGCTCTGGCCGTCGTGGAACATGCCCTCCACGGCGTTGCCCAGCACGCGGGTCTGGAAGTTGTCCACAAAGTTGGAGCCGAGAAGATCGCGCCACGACCACCACGGCTTTGTGGCGTGCGCGGAGAACGTGTAAATGCCGTCCTCCTTGACGATGGCCGACTTCGGGCTCGTGGACCCTTGGACGAAGAACGACGGACCCTGCGACCCCTCGACGAAGTCACCGTGCCACTCGACGCCCGGGTACTTCTTCTGCAGCTCGGCCCAGACCGTTTCGAGAGGAATCTTCGTCGTCCCCACCTGCTTGAAGGAGAACTTCTCCGCGACCTTCATCGCCCACCCGGACACGAGCGCGGACGGGAGCACGTTGTCGCTGACCTGCGCCCACTCGCAGGAGTTCGTGTAGTACCGTTCCGGCGTCGTGAACGCGGGCGTATCCAGACCCACGGCGAGGTACTGGAGCTTCATCTCCTTGAGGATGAACTCCAGCAGGGCCACGGCGAACGCACGGTTGGGTACAAGCAGCGGCTTCTCCAGCACCCACACGAAGTGGCTGTATCCAGAAAGCGAACGCTCCTGCCACGTCGGGGTGAAGCACTCGCCGATGCGCTTGATGCCCGCCTGCAGGTCTTCCGGGCTCACGGTGGACTCGTAGTCGCCCACGATGGCCTTGAGCGCGTAGGGCGGATTGCCGTCGGTCGCCGAGTCGGAAAGTCGTAGGGACGGGGTCAGGCCCTCCCACCCGCTGAACGCGTTGTGCCGCGTGTTCGCGTCCTGCATCCACTGTGTCCGCGCCTTCTTGCCCGAGGGGCCGCGCACGGCGGCTGGGATCGTTCCTCGGAACGTCCACGGGCAAACCGGCTCCACGGTTGTGGAGATCAGGTTTGGAAGGGAGGGTAAGGTTAGGGTCACTACCGGATTCATAGAGTCTTTCTTAGGGTTTTTGTAAATGAGCTTTATTTCTTGAAACGGTCTGAAATGGATACCTCGGCGTCCACCGGACACCCGGCCAGCCACTCTGGGGTGGTGGCCATGATCCGGCGGGCCTTCTCGGCCTCCTCTGGCCCGGACACGAGGCACACGGCCTCGTCGTGCACCGACCAGAGCACTCGGATACCGGCCCGGTCGAGGGCCAGCATGTTGACGGAAAAGGCGTCCCGGGAGACGGCCTGCACGAGATTTTCGGCGAGGAGGCCACCGTAGAAGGTCGTCCGGATTCCGTCCACGGACGCCTTCAGGACGGTCTTCTGGTAGGGCTTCCCGGTCTCAGGGTCCGTCACAGTCTTCTTCTCCATCGTCACGGACCGGTAAGACAGCTTGCGGCCCGAGGGCAGCTCCAGTTCCAAGTCCTTGCCCACGGACTCCTCCAGCGCGGTCTGCAGGCTCCTCCAGAGGCCCGTGACGAGCGGGTTCGCTTTGCGGAAGTCAGCCACGACGGCGCGGGAGTTGGCACCGTACACCGACATCTTCACCCGGCCCCCGCGGGCGTCCTTGGTGTAGACAAACGGTTCGCAGGGCTCGCCCTTCTCGTTCCGCTCGTAGATGGTGCCGTCCATCGACGCCTCCAGCGCGGCCTCCCGGTCGCCCTCGGTGATGTCGATCCCGGCCATGAGCTGGGCCACGGTGATGAATTTCTGCCACCCGCAGCCGTATCCAAGGCCCAGTACGCGGGCCTTCGCGAGCGAGTAGAGCTTCTCGTTCTCCTTCTTCAGCTTTCCGCCCTTCCAGCCCATCGAGCTGCGTGCGTGGGCCTCGTAGATCGGGAAGCCGTCACGGATCGACTGCAGCAGGGCCTCGTTCCCGACGAGGTAGTTGAGCACGCGTGGCTCGATCTGCGAGAGGTCCACCGAGGCGATCTGCTTGCCGGGCGGCGCGACGATGAGCCCGCGGACATCGATCACGGGCACCTCCACGGCGTCCGGGTTGTCCTTGAAAACGGCGAAGTGCTTGGCGAACTCCTTCGGGTCGTCGATCAGCCGGTGCTGCGTATCCACGAACATCGGCATGCGGTTGAAGTTCTGGAAGTTCAGCCCGGCCTCGCCCGCCCAGCGTCCGGTGTGTGCGCCGAAGTACTTCAGCGAGAATCCCATCGTGCCGTCCTCACGCCGCCGCTGCTGCATGGTCTTGAGCGTGGCGAGCATCTTCTTCGCCTTCCGCAGGTCTTTGAGGGCCTTGAGCCACGGCGTCAGGTGACCGTGTTCGTCTTCCCACGCCTCCGCGGCGTCCGCGTCGTGGGCCTTGATCGGCGGCGGGGGCAGGCCAGCGTCGCGGCACGCCTGAGCGATGGCCTTGGGGCTCGCTGCTGGACTGCCGTTGACGACCCACGGCAGACGGTCGATGCACGCGAGGACGACGCGCTCTAGGGTCAGGATGCCCTGCTTGAGACGCTCCTCGTGGATGTGGACGCCCGCCCGGCCCTGCCTGCGGGTCAGGACCGAAAGCTCGCGCTCCCACTCGGGCCACTGCCCGCTCCACTTGTCCCAGAGCCGCCAGCAGTGCATCGCGTCGTCGCGTGCGTACTGCAGGAGCTGCTCCGCCTTGCCCTCCTGCTGCGCGTCGGCCCACGACTTCCCCTTCATGTAGTTGCGCATCTCCTTCGAGACGCTCTCGCCGAACGCGTAGAAGATCGCGTCCGCGAGGCTGCGGCGATTGCAGATGTACGCGGACATGTCCGCGGTGCAGTGCCACGCCTTGTAGTTGATCTTCGGCCACAAGCCCTTCTCCAACTGAGCGAGGTACACCTCCTCGTCGAATCCGGCGTTGTGCGAAAGTAAGGTGGCACCCTCCAGACTTGCAAAGTTGAAGTCCCGAGGGTGCCCGGCCCAGTGGTCCGTACCGTCGCTGACTGATACCATGTAGCAGTCCGCTTTGGGGTGCCGAGCGTACTTCCAAGTGCCGAGCGGTTTAACGCTCACTTCCTTGTCGTAGTACAGCTCGGTATCGAGGGCGACGA
>JBIPMW010000147.1:0-5099 GCA_044376455.1 Crocinitomicaceae bacterium
CCGGGTTTTTTCGCATAAAAGCATGATACGAAACGTTTGGAACCGTGGTAATTACCGTCATATTGAACTCTCTCTCAAGTCTTTCTTGGATAATCTCCATGTGAAGCATTCCCAAGAAACCACAGCGAAAACCAAAACCAAGTGCGGCTGAAGACTCTGGTTCAAAAACAAGGGAAGAATCGTTGAGTTGTAGCTTTTCCATTGAATAGCGCAATTCTTCGTAGTCCTCGGTGTCAACTGGATAAATACCAGCAAAGACCATCGGTTTGACATCTTCAAATCCTTTGATCGCAGTTTCGCAAGGGTTTTCTGACCCAGTGATGGTATCTCCTACCTTGACTTCATTGGCAGCTTTAATTCCTGAAATGATGTAACCAACATCACCAGCCCTCACTTCGTTTTTCGGAAGAAGGTCCATTTTAAGAATGCCAACTTCGTCGGCATTGTAGTCGCGGCCGGTATTTAAGAAGCGTACCTTTTGTCCTTTTTTGAGAACGCCATTTTTAACGCGGTAATAAGCAATGATCCCGCGAAATGGGTTAAATACGGAGTCAAAAATCATGGCCTGAAGCGGTGCGCTTTCGTCACCTTTTGGTGCAGGAATACGCTTGACAACCGCTTCGAGAATTTTATCTACGCCTAATCCTGTTTTTCCAGATGCTGGAATGATGTCTTCTTGATCGCAACCAATGAGGTCGATAATTTGGTCTGATACTTCTTCAGGCATTGCGCCCGGAAGGTCCATTTTATTGAGAATTGGTATGATTTCAAGGTCGTGCTCAAGGGCAAGATAGAGATTAGAAATGGTTTGTGCTTCGATTCCTTGCGAGGCATCAACGATGAGTAAGGCGCCTTCGCAAGCTGCGATAGAGCGCGACACTTCGTAAGAAAAGTCAACGTGCCCAGGAGTGTCGATGAGGTTTAAAATATACTCCTGACCTTCAAATTTGTAATTCATTTGAATCGCATGAGACTTGATGGTAATGCCGCGTTCACGCTCAAGATCCATGTCGTCAAGTGCTTGGGCTTGCATTTCGCGATCTGAAATGGTTCCGGTCGTTTGGAGAAGGCGGTCTGCAAGGGTGCTTTTACCGTGATCGATATGGGCAATAATGCAAAAATTGCGGATGTGATTCATAGGCAACAAAAGTAAGCAAACTATGCCATATAACAAGACGGAAATAAGCCCTAAATCGCTGTAAATCTTTGAATGTTCGTCTCTGGATGTAATGGGGTTTGATCCAGTATTAAAGATGTCAACTCTTTAGCTAAAGTTGGGGCCATCATGTATCCTTTGGTACCGAGTCCATTAAAGATGTAGACTCCTTGATATTCGGGGTGTTCTCCCATCAAAGGGCGCCTGTCTAAAACAGTCGGTCTAATGCCTGCTTTTTGCTCCAGTATTTCGTAATCATAGCTGCCTAAACTTGACAACATTTCAATTAATTGGTTGCGCCCGGCTTCTGTGGTTTCCAAGCTTGCATTGTTCCATTCGTAAGTAGCGCCTATCCTAAACTGCTGAGCACCAAGTGGCAAGACAAAGCACTTTCTGTTCAAAGATTCCTCGGCGCTTAAATTTTCACTTTTGACGAGCAGCGTTTGACCTTTGGTTTGTTGCAGCGGTAAATAAGCAAACGTATCCTCAGATTTTTGTTGATACCCCAAGCAAAAAATTACCTTATCGTAGGTAATATTACGGTATGTCTTGGATTGTGGATTCCATAAATGGGGGTCAAATGCTTCAGTGCGCAACATGCCTTTGCGCTGGAAAAAGGCGGCATTCTCTTCCACCCATTTTGAAGCATGGATCCAAAAAGCATTTTTCACCCGGCCGCTTCCAAATGAATTGTGTGCACCCTGATGCGCGAGGTCTTCTGAAGTAAGTGGATTTAAATACGGCGTGTAGTCACTTTGCGCTTGACGTTCCTCCCACATTTGTCTTTCTTGTAGGGAGGAAAAAAAACGACGAATCACTATCGGATGATAAAGTTCTTCGCCAATTTCTTGGCTAATTTCTTGATAAAAGGCTTGTGCCTCCGGCAGGAACTCATCAAGACGCCATGACTTATTCATCCTTCTGAACACCATCGGGTTGACCATTCCGGCAGCAATGCTACTCGAATGATTTTCCCCTGAATCAACAAGTTCAACCTGTTGCCCTCGGCGCATTAATTGATGCGCCAAACAAGTGCCAGCCAGACCTGCGCCAAAGATTAAAATCCGTTCCAAAGGTTCAATTAATTAGTAAATGCGAAGCTAAGCAAACTTATCTGAATTTGAGGATTGACATCTCGAATTGCCTTGACCAAAGCTTCGAGCGTGGCACCGGTGGTGATGACATCATCAACAATTAGAACATGTGCATTTGAAAGATTTGTGCCATGACCTTTAAAAATATCTTGAACGTTTTCCCAGCGGCCAAATCTGTCTAATTGTGTTTGACTTTTTGTGTAAGTCTTCTTTTTTACTAGATGCTGAAGTATCGGTTTATGCCAGCGCTTCGAAAGTCCGATGGCCAACAATTCACTTTGGTTATAGCCCCTGGCAAATTTCTTTCTAGGATGTATCGGTACTGGAAGCAAATAATCACAAGAAGTGATCGCGTGGTCTTTCAATAGTACAGCCATGTGTTCACCAAGAAAAATGCCAAGTGGTGCTTTGAAGTCGTATTTCAAAGCCCTAATAAGTGACTGACTCACTGTTCCTTTACCATAATAATAAAGTGCCGAAGCGTGTTTAATATTAGCCCTACCCTGAAATAAGCGCTCTAGTTGATTCACGCCCTTTTCTTTTTCAAAATAGGTCGGTTTAAGTTGTTCCCAACATCCGAAGCATAAATATTTTTCTGTGCTTACCAATTCTTTATTGCAATGTAAACAGACATTGGTAAAAATCAGATGACCGAGGCCGTCTGAATAATTTTTAAGCACCAAACTGAGATTGCGAAAGTATTTGATCATTTCAAAAGTTATTCAACATTAACGTGTTTAAAACTGCTTGAATTGTGTCCAAAATTTCTGTGATCACTTTGTTAATTTTATAGTGGTTTCTTTTCATACAAAAATTATCGTTTCAAACAGACAATTTTCTTCCGAAAAATTATCAATACCCGCTTTTAAAACGTGTGAATATCTTTCTTGAGCTTGTTGAAATCCGCGGAAGCGTTGATGTAGAAAGGATTGCGCAAATTGGTGTTGAAAACCTCAAATAAATGTTAATTTCTTTAATTGATTCGAGACCGAATTTTAACAAATTTTGTATCCCTGATTTAGTCTGAAAAACCGTAACCAAAACTCTATGGAAAAAGCATTACACGAACCTATACTAGAAGAGAATAAAAGTCGTTTTGTGCTGTTTCCCATTCAGCACGATGACATCTGGAGCTTTTACAAAAAAGCTGAAGCCAGCTTCTGGACAGCAGAAGAAATCGATCTGTCTCCTGATCAAATTGACTGGGAAAATAAATTAAATGACGACGAACGTCATTTCATCAAGCACGTTTTGGCATTCTTTGCTGCATCAGATGGCATTGTCAACGAAAACCTTGCTGAACACTTCCTCAATGAAGTGCAATACACTGAAGCTAAATTTTTCTACGGTTTTCAAGTAACCATGGAAAACATTCACTCAGAAACTTATTCGCTTCTGATTGATACCTACATCAAAGACACTCAAGAGAAAAACTACTTGTTCAACGCCATCGACACCGTTGATTGCGTTCGCAAAAAAGCAGACTGGGCACTTCGCTGGATTGATCAAGGATCATACGCAGAGCGCCTTGTGGCTTTCGCTGCTGTTGAGGGCATCTTTTTCTCTGGATCTTTCTGTTCCATCTTTTGGTTAAAAAAACGCGGCCTAATGCCAGGACTTTCTTTCTCTAACGAACTCATTTCAAGAGACGAAGGTTTGCATTGCGATTTCGCTTGTTTGCTTTACACCAAACACCTCGTTAACAAACTACCTAAAGAAAAAGTAAGAGAAATTATTACTCACGCTGTAGAAATCGAAAAAGAATTCGTTACTGACGCACTACCTGTCAAGCTCATTGGCATGAACAGCAACCTCATGGGTCAGTACATCGAATTCGTTGCAGACCGCCTTTTAGTAGAACTTGGTAATGAGCGCGTTTATAACGCAAGCAATCCTTTTGATTTCATGGACATGATTTCAATCCAAGGAAAAACCAATTTCTTCGAAAAGCGCGTAGGTGAATATCAAAAAGCTGGGGTGTTGGCCGGCAAAGAAAATCAGACCTTTAGTCTCGACGAAGATTTCTAAAAAAACCTAAACTAACTATAAATTAAAGGAGCACATGTACGTTGTAAAAAGAGACGGCCGAAAAGAAGCCGTAAAATTTGATAAAATCACTGCCCGCATCATCAAGATGTGTTATGGCCTTGATCCGCTTGTATCACCCGAAGCAGTGGCTATGAAAGTCATCGAAGGAATTTTTGATGGCGTAACTACCACAGAGCTTGACAACCTAGCTGCTGAAGTTGCTGCCGCAAAAACCATCGATCACCCTGACTACGCTTTACTTGCTTCAAGAATTGCAGTTTCTAACCTTCATAAGGAAACTAAAAAGACCTTCTCTGAAGTGATGCAAGATATGTATCAATACATTGATCCAAAGACCAACGAAGCTGCTTCGCTCCTTGCAGACGACGTCTATGAGATCATCATGAACAACAAAGAGTTGCTTGATTCAAGCATCATCTATGACCGCGATTTCCGCTACGATTACTTCGGTTTCAAGACCTTGACACGCTCCTACCTCATGCGCTTGAACGGAAAAATCGCTGAAAGACCACAACAAATGCTCATGCGTGTTGCCGTTGGTATCCATAAAGAGGATGTCCAATCTGCAATCAAAACCTACAACCTCATGTCTGAAGGTTGGTTTACACACGCAACACCTACATTATTCAATTCAGGTACTCCTAAACCACAAATGTCTTCTTGCTTCTTATTAACCATGAAAGAAGATAGCATTAGTGGTATTTACGATACACTCAAATCGTGTGCGCAAATTTCTCAATCCGCTGGTGGCATTGGTTTGTCTATCCACGACATCCGTGCGACAGGATCCTACATCAAAG
>JBIPMW010000148.1:0-5076 GCA_044376455.1 Crocinitomicaceae bacterium
AATAAAGCACCTATCAACGAAATCTTTTTCAAGTATTACGTCACTTTTGTTTTGTATTACGGCAATACCTTTTCTTCGATGATCATTTTCTTATCGGTGATTTGGTTTACGGCTAAAATGGCTCAAGACACAGAAATCATTCCGATTTGGTTCTCGGGAAGGCCTGTAGCAAGGTTTCTAAGGCCTTATTTCATTGGCGCAACCATCCTGACCATCCTTTCCCTGATACTCAATCATTTCATTGTACCCAGAACCAACAAAGTGCGCCTGGCTTTTGAAGAGAAATATTACCGGGACATACTTACCGTAGATAACTATCAGGCAGAATATCCGGGTAATGAGTTGGTTTATTTCTCGAATTATTCAGGTCAAGATCAGCGTATCCACGACCTCACTATTCAAAAATGGTCCAAAGATCAAGAGCCTGTTTATTTTTTGCGTGCGCGCTTTGCGCAAAACACTCCCGGTACCAATAAATGGAAGCTAACAGATTATTACGAAAAAGATTACCGCTTTCCGAAAGGGCTGTTGGTACACGGACAAACAAAGGATACCACGTTTACTTACCGTATTGACGAGATGGCCCAGAGGGAAAACGCTGCACAAGCCTTGACCTATTCAGAATTGAAAGCGGCTATTGAACGAGAAAAAATCAAAGGGTCCAAGTTAGTCCCGGAGTTTGAAATAGAATTACACACCAGAACAGCTTTTCCTTTTGCCACTTATATCCTGACAATAATTGGTGTTTCTGTGGCCTCACAAAAAAAACGCGGCGGAATCGGTTTGGATATTGCCATCGGTTTGGCCTTCGTATTTGTTTATATATTCGCGATGAAAATGCTTACCGTTGCAGCGACTAAGGTTGGACTCTCCACATTGCTCGCCGTTTGGTTGCCAAACGTTCTTTTTGCAATCATTGCATTGGTTTTTTACCGTCGTGCTCAAAAATAATCGCTCCAGGCGCCTAAAATAATATGAAGCCCATCTTCTGCAGTCAGTACTGAATCATGGATGGTTTTTGCTTCCTTCAGGTGCTGGATTGTATCGTCATACCTCGACGAAAAATGCCCCAAGATTAAATGTTTACAGTTCGCCTCTTTTGCTTGTTTCGCAGCTTGTTTCGCAGTAGAATGATACGTGCTTTTGGCACGTTCCTTATGTTGTTCGGTAAAGGTCGCCTCATGGTAAAGTAAATCGCAACCTTGAATTGCCTCTAAATAAGCTAAGGCAGGCTTTGTATCTGAGCAGTAGGCATAACTGTAGCTCGGTAGGGCGGGCAAGGTGTAGTCGAGGTAGTTGTATACTTTACCAGCTCTTTCGATATTCATTCCAGCCTTCAATTTTGGTAGGTCCTCAATGAGTAAACCTGCCTGACTAATTGCGTTTTTATCGAGGTTCAGTAATTTCTGTTTTTCTGAAATTTTATAGCCGAGGGTAGGGATGCGGTGTTTGAGCGCAAATGCTTCAATTTGAATAAGACGGTCTTCAAAAATTAGGGTGCTTGGCCCGGGCACAAGTTCATGAAATACAAGGTTAAATTGGATTGGATGACCACCCGCTTCTAGCATATTTTTTATCAGGTTTTCTAATCCTGGAGGACCAAATATATCGAGGCGTTTGTCACGGCCAAGCAAATGCATGGTGGATAGCAAGCCCGGTAAGCCGAAAAAGTGATCACCGTGTAGGTGCGAAATTAAGATGAGCTGAATTTTTTGAAGTCTCAGGCCAAATTTTCGAAGTTGTTGTTGGGTGCCCTCTGCGCAATCAATTAAAATATGACGTTCATTACAATTGACATATTGTGCACTTGCGTTGCGCTTTCCGGTGGGCAATGCAGCGCCTGAGCCAAGAATATGGAGTTCAAAACTCACTTGGCAAGTAAGTCTAGGGCGTCGTTTTTAGAATGACCAATTGTGAGTACTTTGTCTAGCTGTGCAATTTCGACTAATTTGCGCACATTGGGCTGCAAGCCTGTGAGGGCAAAACCGCCGTTGGTGTCTTTGCAAAGCCGATTGGCAATGAGCACAGCAGAAAGGCCAGAGGAATCACAGTATTTGGTTTTACTGAGGTCGAGTACAATGAAATTGGTGCCTACTTTATTGAGCTGAAGAAAATGCGCTTTCAATTCAGGGGCATTATTGGCGTCAAGTTTTTCAACTTCGCAGGTTACAATAACAAATTCACCCTGAGGGTCTACCGAAAAATTCATTGACAATGATTTAGTCAAAAGTAGAAAAATTATCTTTCGATCTTGGCGGCAAGCAAATAAATTACGGCCATGCGCACCGCAACACCATTTTCAACTTGGTCAAGAATGATACTTTGCTTAGAATCAGCGACATCACTTGTGATCTCGACTCCTCTGTTAATCGGGCCTGGGTGCATCACAATGATTTCTTTTGATAAGCTGTCTAGTAGCTCTTTGTTCAGTCCGAAAAGAGCGGCATATTCACGAAGTGACGGAAAAAATTTGATGTCTTGACGTTCGAGCTGTATGCGCAACATATTGGCAACATCGCACCATTCAAGCGCTTCACGGAGGTTGTGAGAGACTTTCACGTCCAATTCAGAGATGTATTTTGGAATCAGGGTGCTCGGACCACATACCATTACTTCAGCACCGAGCTTTTGAAGACAATAAATATTGCTGAGGGCAACTCTGGAATGCAAGATATCTCCGACAATGACTACTTTTTTACCTTCTACGGAACCCAACTTTTCACGAATTGAAAAGGCGTCAAGGAGTGCTTGGGTAGGGTGTTCGTGGGTGCCGTCTCCGGCATTGACAACCCTTGCTTTGATTTTTTGCGAAAGAAACTTGGCAGCTCCTGGGTTTGGATGGCGCATGACAACCATATCGACCTTCATGGCCAAAATATTGTTGACGGTATCCACCAATGTTTCTCCTTTTTTAACGGAAGAACCTGCGGCACTAAAGTTAACGACATCAGCGGAAAGTCTTTTTTCGGCTAATTCAAAAGACAAACGCGTGCGGGTAGAGTTTTCAAAAAATACGTTTGCGATGGTGATATCGCGCAGGGAAGGAACCTTTTTGATTGGTCTGTTGATCACTTCTTTGAAACGGGATGCCGTATCGAGAATGAGTTCGATATCTTGACGACTGAGGTCAATGATGCCTGTAAGGTGATCAACGCTGAGCTGTTTCATTTCCTTCTTTTGTAAATAATAAGACGCAATCTGCTCCTTCGGTTTCTTTCCATTCAACTGCAACACGTTCTGAAGCCAGGGTATCTACTGTTTTTCCAACGTAATCTGCTTGAATAGGGAGGTCACGGCTGTAGCGACGGTCAATGAGGGTGAGCAATTGAACCTGAGACGGACGACCAAAGGTAAGCAGGGCATCTAGACCTGCTCGGATGGTGCGGCCAGTAAAGAGGACGTCATCTAGCAAAATGATGCGTTTGTTTTCTATGGAAAAGTCGATGTTCGTGACACTTGGCAAAAGTGGCGTTTCACGGCGGCGGAAGTCATCGCGGTGAAACGTGATGTCAAGAGAACCAGCCTGAATGGAATGTCCGAGAATTTGTTCGAGTTGTGCTTTGATACGAGCGGCAACGTGAATGCCACGGGGCTGAAGCCCAATGAGCACTGAATTTTGGAAATCGTGGTGGGTTTCAACAAGTTCATGGGCAAGCCTTTTGAGCGTCAGTTCGAGCTGGGTTGCATTGAGTATGACTTGCTTTTCCATTGACACAAAGATACTTTAAAAATCTTATTCTTGTTCGAGGTCGGCGATTAAAAAAAAGCTACCCGTTATCCATAAGAGGTCTTCAGGGTTCATTTGTTGGAGGATGGTTGCTTTTGCAATATTGACGTCATCGTAGATGGTTTCAATGCCAAGTTTTTGCCAATCTTCTTTTGATTTGCTTCGTGTATTTTGAAAGGTACAAGCTGCAATAAAGGCTTCTTTCGGAAACAAGGCGAGTATTTCTGCAGCGTTTTTATCTTTAGCAGCACCATAAATGATGTATAGTTTTCCGGTAAGCTCGTTTTCGATGATGCCCAATGTGGCCTCGATTCCGGCAGTATTGTGTGAAACATCTACAAGAACTTTTGGTTGTTGTTGCACCAGCTCTAGGCGCCCAAAATGCCCTGTGTTTCTAAAAAGATTTTGAAGTGAAATTGAAATGAGATCCGGGGTTAATTCCTCGCCTAAGAGGGTGAGGCTTACCAAGGCATTTTTCAGGTTTTGTTTTGCATAGCCCTGAACCCCGATTAAAAATTTCGGATCAATGGGGAACGCTTCGGCAAAATAGAGCGAAGCCATTAATGCTTGCGCTTTTCGCTCAAATATTTGAGCCGTATGTTCGCTCGTCTCGCCAATGACGACGGGTATGTTTTTTTTGATGATCCCGGCTTTTTCTGTAGCAATTTCTTCCAGTGTATTGCCCAAAAATTCCTGATGATCAAGTGAAATATTGGTAATGATTGAAAGGCGAGGACAAATGACATTTGTGGCATCCAGCCTTCCGCCTAAACCCGTTTCTATCACCATGTAGTCGCACTTTTGCACTTGAAAATAGGCGAGTGCCATGGCAAAGGTTAATTCAAAAAAACTGGCATCTAGATCGGGCAATTCTCGTCTGACTGTTTCACAAAATGAAATAACGAAGCCCTCAGAAATAGGCGTTCCATTGACCCTAATTCGTTCTGAAAAGTCATAAATGTGAGGTGAGGTAAAAAGCCCTACTTTGTATTGTTTTTCAGTGAGTATGCTTGCGCAATAGGCAGCTGTACTCCCTTTGCCATTAGTGCCTGCAATATGAATGCTCGGGATGAGTTGAGGATCGAGATTTAATTTGTCTAAAAGTAACGCTACGCGCTCCAATCCGGGTTTGTAGGCGCTTGCGCCTATTTGCTGATATGCCGGAAATCTGGCAAAAAGCCATGCAACGCAATCTAAATATGTTTGATCCTGATCCACAGATGCAATCATAGAAAAATAAAGGCACCTAGACCGGCCAGGTAACCAATTAGTGCTAATGGTGCCATGCGTTTGAGGTACCAACCAAATCCAATTTGTTCCATACCCATTGCCACCACACCTGCGGCTGA
>JBIPMW010000149.1:0-5071 GCA_044376455.1 Crocinitomicaceae bacterium
TCAAAGTCAATGAAGCATTGCAACAAAAGAAGCAATTCTTTGAACAGTACGATGGTATTTGGGTAGCCCCAGGTCCTTATCTAAATCCATTCTTTTTGTCTGGCGTCTTTAAGCAATTATTCGAAATAAGCGTTCCCGTATTTCTTACTGGTGAATGCTTTAAGTTATTCATTGACCAACTCATCTCAGCAAATAACCTCAATCCATTTGGTGAAAAATTGATTTCAGAAAACCTCATCGCAGGTTCTCATTTTGAACGAATCGAGGTTTTTCCTAGGTCCAGTACTGTAGAGAAGTTATATGAGAATTGTAGTCCTATTGAACTTAGTGCTACTCGTTTCAGTATGTATCCGCAGTTACTAGAGCAATTAGTAGGTCAGTTTATTGATATTGAAGCTGTCAATCAGTTCGAAGACCCAGAAATCATTTCTTTGCGCAAACACGCTTTTTTCTTGGCAACAAGTTTTTGTCCGCAGATTTCTTCCACGCGTGACTTACCCCACCCGCTTGTCTATACTTTTATAAAAATGGCTGCAGGTGAACGCTTGCTACAGATCCAAGAATAAATCAAGCTGAACATAATAGATGATTGCCCGAACGGGTAAATTAAAAATCTGCCCAAGCAATTGTGCGTAAGCTGTTATCTGTTGAAGGTCTTTGTCATTGCGTTTTCCTGTTTTGAAATCAATGACCAACACTTCATGCTTCTTGAGCCAAACTTTATCGGGCTGCTTTTGCTCGTTGATACCAGCAATAATGCGCTGTTCGTTGAATTGTTCAAGAACACCGTCAAACAATCGATTTTGTGCAATATGCTGCCAAAACTTCTCAGCACCTTGACGAATTTCATCCACTTGTTCTTCCCCTACACTTCCCTCAGAAAGAGCCGTTTGAATGGCTTGCTCAAGTGAATCTGGGCCTGCACACAAAGCCATGGTGCGATGGAACGCCAGGCCAAATAATTGGTTCTTTGCAGCTGCCTCTAATCCTTGCTGCCTAAAAGCCAAAGAAGGGTACCATAGTTGGTCTGTGAGTGAGCTTGGGTGATAAAACAAAGTTGTTTCATCTGCATCTTTTATTTCCGCGCGCTGAGCTTGACCTATAGTCAGGATTTGAGGCTTAAGCCAGTTAAGTGGTAAAGCCTCCAGTGCAGCATGAATTTGCGCGCCAAAGCCATCTTTTTGGTGATGATTGTAGATGTAAAGACGCAATTCCGGACGCGTGAGGGCTACATAAAGCAGATTGAGTTTGTCCAGGAAAATAGCTGCAAGTTCTTTTTCCTTGAATGCTCTATATTCTGGAATTGTAGCACTAGGATAAGAATAAGTGAGGTCCGGGCCTACTGGGATTAAAAATTTGGCGTAGGAACGTATGTCTATTCCGAAATCAAGACTTGGGATCAATACCACAGGGAATTCTAATCCTTTAGCTTTGTGAATGGTCATGATGCGGATCGCCTCAGTCGACTCTGGCATTTGTAAAGCAAGTTTATCTTTGCTTTGCTCCATGTATTCCAAAAAAGGAAGCAATTCTGCATTTCGATTGAGTTGGTATTGGAATGCGATGTCAAAAAAGTGGTGGAGATATGGATCCTGGCTATCATCGAAACCAAGAACTTGGGCTACTTTTTGAAGCAAGTCGTAGAGGTGCTCAAAAGGCATAAACAAAGTTTCCTCCGAACCAAAATGATCGACATAAAATCTGTTTTCATTGAAAAAACGGTATTTCTTGCCCTCCTTTTCAACCTGCTCAAAATAAGAGAGATACTTGGCAACGTCAAAATTACCTTTAAACTGTAAATAGGCTTCGGCAAAGCGTTTTCCTAATGTAGGATTGGACGGACGTGCGCGTTTCTTTAAGTAAAGTAAGAACAACTGTACAGCAGGATGGTGGTAAATCAGCAAGGAATCTTGGGAAACCACTTGATATCCGGCATTGTTTAACGCGATAGCAAGTTCATTGCCCTGCTTATTGGTTTCTGTCAGAATACAGATATCACAAGGCCTAAATTGATCCTCAATAACTGCTTCAATCGTTTTTAATATTTTTTCGTGTAATAGCTGAGAGGGCAATTCATTCACCAAGGATTCTATGTAGATATAACCACTCTTGTTTGCTTGAGGTTTTTGCTGTAGGTCGGCATAAAATGCTGCTTGTTGACTAGGTAATTTTTTTGCTAAAGCCGAAAAAAGAACATTATTGAATTCGACAATTTCAACAGCCGAACGGTAATTTTCATCGAGGCTTTTTTTAAGGCCACTCAATTCAAAGCGCTGACTCATTTGAGACATGTGTACGTCGTTTTCTGGATTGAAGAGACTCGGTAGCGCTACAAATTGTTCTGCTAAACCATTATTAAAGCGGTAAATACTTTGTTTGGCATCTCCAACAATGAGATTGGGTCTTTCATAAGCAAGGGCTTCGAGAACTAATGGTATCAAATTGATCCATTGTAAGCGGGACGTATCTTGAAATTCATCGAGCAAAAAGTGCTCGTAACGGATGCCGAGTCTTTCGTAAATATATGGTGCTTGTTCGCCACGTACGAGCTGACTAATGAGCTGGTTGAATTCAGAAATCCGGATTTGTTGCTGCGCAGCCATGAGCGCCTTTGTTTGCTGGGCGACATATTGGAGTAGGGCCAGATTGAAAAAGTTTTTGCGCCGCACCTCAAGAACAGAATATGCGGCAAATGCCTCCTCGTAGGCGGTCATTAAGTTAAGCAGTTCCTCGTTAATGTGTTCCGGTAAGTTCCATTTATTTTCTTCGAGTGCGGCGAGTGTCTTGGCATTGTAGAATGGGCCTGTTTTCTTGCCAAGACCCCAATTTGGATCGGTGTCAAGCGCTTCAAAACGCTGGATATCGGTTTTGTTTTTAAAGTGCGTAGCAATATAAGGCGCCAATGGCGCATATACCGCTTTGCATTGAGCGATGAAACTACTTTTAACTTGTGCAGCTTCGTCTTTAATTTGCTGGTAATTTTCTTTGGAATAATTTGTCTGCAATAATTGTTCTACTTCCCTTACATTGCGTTCTTTGCTGAGAATTTCGGCAAATTGCAACAACGATTTTTTGAAATCCCAAGATTCACCTTCACTTATTTTGGTCCGTGCGTAAGAAAGCATCCAATCACTAAGCTCAGCTGCATCAGGTTGACCCAGTTGAGAAATCATGAGGTCGACCACTTCTTCCATGATCAGTTTTTCATTCATGACTACCTCAAAATCAGCTGAAATATCGAGGTCACGACTAAATGACCTGATCAGCCTCAGGTTGAATTTGTCGATGGTCGAGATATTGAAATCTTCGTAGTGATGCAATATGCCTTGAAGCGCACCCAGTGCTCTTTGTTGTAATTGGGTTTCAGATAATTTGGTTTCTTCGAGTAAACCTTTGGCTAAGGCCTTTGCCTTGCGATCAGCTAGGAGCGGATAAGCTAAACCACTTAAAGTTTGTAAGATCCTCTCCTTCATTTCATTAGCAGCCTTATTAGTAAAGGTCATGGCCACGATAGAGCGGAATTTTGTGCGGTAGGCAGCGTCGTCAAGTAGAATTTTAAGGTACTCTAAGACAAGTCGATGCGTTTTTCCGCTTCCTGCAGAAGCAGCATAAACTTGCAGGGCTTTTGGGGTAGTTTGAGGCATCAATGTATTTTCGAAGGAAGAATTCCTAAAATTAAGAACAATTTGAGCGTTTTGACGTATTTTTGTTAGATGAGAGCTCTATTTTTTGCAACAATAATTGGACTGCTTTTTAGTGCCTGCGGAGACGACACCCCAACGCCTCAAAAAGCCTATGTGCAGCTCGATCTCCAGCCTGTTTTTGGCAACGAGACATTCTACATGGACTCCATTTACACTACTCCTGAAGGATTCAAGGTTAAATTTACTGAGCTCAAATGTTATTTTACCCTTTTTGCCAACGGCGATTCCAGCTTGCATCAAGCTGCACTTTTTGACTACCGCGAAAACGGTTCATTGCTCTTTAAAAAAGAAAGTGATTATAAAACCTATTCAACCCTTACTGCCGTTCTAGGAGTCGATGCTTCACTCAATCACCAAGATCCAAGCGCATTCCCGAACGAAAGCCCGCTCAACATTAGCAATGCTGGCCCTATGCACTGGGGCTGGAGTAGCGGCTATATTTTCATGAATGTTGAAGGAAAAGTCGATACCATACCAGATGGCCTTACCAATACGGATCTCTCTTTTAGTTTTCATATCGGCACCGATCCATACTCGCAATATTTACAATTTGACAACGTTAATTGGCAGTCAATAGCCGGAAATACCAAACAATTCAAACTGAAGCTGGATTTACTTGCGTTTCTCGGCACTGGCTCATCAGCCATTCACCTGAACACTGAAAATCTCACACATACCGCTGCGGGCCAAGAAGCCCTGACTCAAAAAGTAATCACTAACTTCAAAAACGCTATTAGTCCGTACTGATGTTCAGATTCACTGTCATATTCATCGGCTTAGTATTGCTAAGTGCTTGCAAGAAAGATCAAACCACCTTTCAACCGAGTCCTTATTTTCTGGAAATTCCAAATCACTTCCCCGATATGGTTATTCCGGCTGACAACCCCATGACCCAAGAAGGAGTTGAATTGGGTCGCTGGTTATTTTACGAAAAAAGACTGAGTGGCAACGATTCCATGAGCTGTGCCTCTTGTCACCTTCCTCAACATGGTTTTTCCGACCCCAATAAATATTCTACTGGTATTGATGGTATTGCCGGAACTAGAAATTCAATGGCATTGATCAATTTAGGTTGGGACAACTTCTTTTTTTGGGATGGAAGAGCAAGCACTCTTGAACAACAAATACTCGAGCCCGTTGTAAACCCAATAGAGCTGCACCAAAGTTGGCCAGATGCCATTTATAAACTCAGCCTTGATATCGATTACCGAAACCGTTTTTTCAAAGCATTTGGCGAACCTGGTATCGATTCCTTAAAAGCCGCCAAGGCAATCGCGCAATTTATACGTACTATGGTTTCCGCATCGTCAAAGTATGATGTCATGTATAAATACGAAAACGGAATGCCCCTAAATAATCAGGAACAA
>JBIPMW010000150.1:0-5070 GCA_044376455.1 Crocinitomicaceae bacterium
CTGTTTGTATAGACTTGAATGGGAATATTCTTTACATGACAATGCGTTAAATAACTCAATCTTCCGATAAGTAGTTGCCCATTTTTTTTTGTGGCGACATCCTGAATTTGTAAGCTTGCGACTTTGAGTGGAGGAACTTTTACAGCAGAGGTCTGAACCCAATCCAGTTGTGCTAAATACATGTGCCAGTAACCGACTAGAAAGAAGGAAACTACCAACAGAAATCTCAATAACAAAGCACGCTTTTTAATGAATAAAAGCAAGAACCATAACAAAAGGTTGAGTGCAGAAAAAACTTGAATAAAATGCAGCAGCTTATCCGTATTTTGACGGAAGTCAGCAAGATAGAGTCCAAGAATAAATGGCAATAAAAGCACAAGCCAATGCTGCCCCGTGACTTGTTGCTCGGGTTTCGATGTTTCAAACATAAGCGCAAATTAGAGGTAGAATTTTCCTGCGCTGTATTTGATTTTTTCAGTTAATAAATGAGGTCTAATGAGGGTTTCTAATGCCGCTTTACTGCAGAAAAAGTGTGCCTGAAGCGCTTGTAAACTGCGTGCTTCGAAAAGAAAAGCAAAAAGGTTGACCTCATTGAGCGCTAGCGGCTCGCAAACATCGCAGTGCCCGCAAGGAAGTGCGGCTTGACCAAAATAAGCAATGAGTTGCTGGCTTCTGCATTTTGGAGTGGTGCAATAGGCTTGCATGGCTTGCAGCTTAGTCAGCGAAGTTTTTTTTTGATTTAGGTATATTTCTGGCCTCAGGTTAAAGTAAGATTCAGGGAGCCGTTCACTTGTAAAAGTGAGCACCGGAAGATTGCTCTTTTTACTGTATTCAATGAGGCCGTTTTTTTGCATGATTTCCATCTGTTCATCCAAACGCTTTTCATTGATTTTTAGTCTTTGGCAAATTTGCTGTTCATGGATAGGGGTGAGCTGATCAAAGATCCCGGAATATGTCCGTATGAGCAGCATACATAAAGGCTGGAATTGTTCGTGCTGAATCTGGAAATTGTACAGCACTTCGTTACTTACGATGATCTGCACCCGAGTTTGCTGAAAAAAACTTTCCGACAAACTGACATTCCCGTTTTGCTCGAGTAGCTTCAGTGCATAAAATACTTCTTGCTCTATGAGCTCAAAAGTCTGGCAAAAGGCATTGAGGTCAAAAGGATAGGCTTCGTCTTTACCAGAACCAATTGCAATTTTGAGATAATTGGCCAATGCCCTATAGACATACAACACGCGCTCTGGTGCTGGAAACCTCTGCAAGTGCTGTGCTTCAAGTGCCTGAAGTTCGGCCTCGTTGTAAAATAAAAGGGAATAGGCAGCTTGGCCATCGCGACCTGCTCGGCCAGCCTCTTGAAAGTATGCCTCTGGGGAGTTCGGCACATCATAATGCAGCACAAAACGCACGTTGGGCTTGTCGATCCCCATACCAAAAGCATTGGTAGCAACCATGACCCTGCGTTTTTCCGAGAGCCAATCTTTGAGCATCTGACTCCGGTCATCAGCGCTCATGCCGCCATGAAATACACCACAACTGATTCCGTTTGCATGGAGCTGTCTGGCTACTTCTTTGACATTTTTTCTGGTTTGGCAATAGACAATTCCAACTTCATTGGTTTGTTCACAAATGGCAATGATTTCAGGAATTTTATTGACAGCATGTCGCACCAAATACTGTAGATTTTCACGAATGAATGGCGCTTCAAGGATCATGGCTTTAGGCATCTCAAGTTGCGCAAGAATATCAGCCTGCACTTGTTTAGTGGCAGTTGCCGTGAGTGCAAGAATAGGTACGTCGGGCTGGATTTTGCGCAGTTTAGAAATTTGTCGAAAAGAAGGCCTGAAATCGTGCCCCCATTCAGAGATGCAATGGGCCTCATCAATGACCAACAAAGAGACTTTCATACGCTTGAAGCGTTCTAAGAATAAGTTAGATTGCAACCTTTCAGGCGAGGTATACAGAAAATCTAGACCACCAAATCGTGCGTTATCTAGGGTTTGATCGAGTTCTTTGTAACTCATGCCACTGGTGATCGCTTTGGCTTTGATGCCACGTTGTTGCAATTGCTCTACCTGATCTTGCATGAGTGCAATTAACGGTGAAACAACCACACAAACTCCTGTTCTTGCCAATCCTGGGACTTGAAAGCAAATTGATTTTCCACCTCCGGTTGGTAATAACGCTAAAGTATCTTTTCCTGCAAGCGCCGCTTCAATAATGGGTTCTTGACTAGGTCTGAACTCAGAAAAGCCCCAATATTGTTGTAAAATCTGCCGTGCTGCTTCCAATTCGTTGAATCCTTTTTAGCGTAATTAAAAAAAGTAAAGTTAAGGATTGTGACAATAAATTCAAGAAGTTGTATGCTCAGTTAAATAGCTGTATATTCGCGCATCAATTAACATCAATATGTCTGCAGCAAGTACCGCTTTTCCTGTGCAAAGAGCAGCTCAAAGCAAAATTGAAAGCGTAGATTGGAACAACCTGCCTTTCGGTAAAATCTTTACTGACCACATGTTTGTCATGGAATATGCAGACGGTGCTTGGCAGCAAGGAGAAATCATTCCATTTGGCCCTATTGACATGCATCCAGCAATGTCCGCCATCCATTATGGTCAGTCCATATTTGAAGGAATGAAAGCATACAGAAACGAAAAAAATGACGTCGTGCTTTTTAGACCAGAGCTAAATGCACACCGTTTTGCTGAATCGGCAGCCCGTATGTGCATGCCTGCGGTTCCTGAAGAACTCTTTATTGAGGCGGTCAAGCAACTTGTTGCCGTAGATCAAGCTTGGGTAACCAATAACCCAGGTTATGCCCTTTATATCAGACCTTTCATGTTTGCTACCGATGAATTTGTCGGCATCAAACCGTCTGATACTTACAAATTTGTTATCATCAATTCTCCAGTTGGCGCCTATTATGCAGAGCCAGTCCGTGTTAAAATTGAAGAGCACTACACGCGTGCTGCCATTGGTGGAGTAGGTCGCGCAAAGGCTGCCGGAAACTACGGAGCGTCCTTGTATCCTGCCAAGCTTGCCCAGCAAGAAGGTTTCCATCAATTAGTTTGGACTGACGCCAAAACGCATACTTTTATTGAAGAATCAGGCACCATGAACATCATGTTTGTGATCAATGATACACTCATTACGCCATCCGAAGACGCCGACACGATCCTCAGGGGCACCACCAAAAGAACGGTCATTGAAGTGGCCAACAAAATGGGCATTCCAGTCGAGGAGCGTGCTGTTGCTGTTCAAGAAATCATTTCAGCAGCAAAAAATGGTACACTACAAGAGGTTTTTGGAGCAGGTACGGCGGCTACTATTGCGCAAATCGCACTTATTGGCTACCGTGATGAAAAAATAACATTACCAGCCTTGGAGTCAAGGAAAATTTCCAATCGCATCAAGGAATACCTCGATGACATCAAATCAGGTAAACTTCCCGACACAGATCATTGGATTTATAACGTTTGTTAAACTTGTGAAATTCCCGCATAAAAGTCATCTTTGATACATGCGGCTCCTTTGCACATTCATTTTACTCTGTTTTGCGCCTTTCATTTGGTCGCAGCGCCTTGAGGTATCTTTTATAGATAACAAAACAAACGAGCCCATCCCAAATGTAGCCTGCAAGCTATTTTATACTGCACAACCCAACAACCTTATTTTGGTACTGGATACATCGTTGCAAAACGGATTCATTTTCCAACAATTAAAAGCACCTGTCGCTTACACCAATCTTGCAGTTTCCTATTCGCATCCGATTTACCAAGGAGGAGAGAAAATTATTCAAATAGACCCTACCAAAGATACCATTCGGCTTACATTGTATATGAAAGCGGAGCGGATACAAGAAGTACAAAATATTTACGTGCGTCCAAATAGGCCAGATACAGTTTTTGCTTCAAAAACTTACAGCGTAGCAGATTTTGAACTCGGTACCAATGGCGAACTTTTTTTATTGAGCTACGAAAAGAACTTACAAAAAGATGCGCAACTCCAATGTATTTGGAATGACACCACCTTGTATTTGCAAAACATTCCAGAAAGAGCGAGTGCTTTAAAACGAGATTTCCGCGGAAACATCCATGTAGAAACAGCCTCCAATATGTATGGCTTGCAAAGAACTGACTCAAGCCTGCAATTAGGCAGTATTCCTAAAGATTATTTTTATAAATACATTGCACCTATCGTAGATACAAGTCTGACTCGGCAATTTTATTCGAGCTATACCGACATTTATCCGGCATTTGAATACGGGAGTATGGATCAGCTTGACTCCACTTACAAAGCCATCTTGCACATTCAGGATGACCTCATGATGGAGTTGTATAGATCTGAATATAAATGGGTCGATGTGCGCACCAAACTTTGGGCTAAAAATTTAGAACTCAAAACAGGGATAGACGCCGAAATATATGTTGGCGCCAATTACTTTACACAATCGTTGTATTACCAGCCGGTCTACGCGCCTTTATTTTTAATAAACGACACTATTTACATTTTTGACTACCCGAAAGACATGCTGCGCGTGTACAGTGCATCGGGGTCCTTGCTTAGGTCAACACCAATTTTTCATCATTACCAATCAAAAGAGACAGGCTTTCAAAGAAACCTGCAACACGACAGAGTGACTGGAAAAATTTATGCTGTTTTTCAGAAAGACGGCCATACGTTTCTGGGTCATATCGATTTAAAAACGGGGCAAATAGATTACAAAGTCAAGTTGGCTTTTCGCTACGTCGAAAAAGTGCGCATTCATAATGGAGCAGCTTATTTTATATATCGACCTTTTGAGTCCACGCAGAAGAAATTTCTATACAAGCAAAAAATTCAGTCAGGCACGCATTAAGGGTGTAAAATGACTTGAATAGATACCGGAAGGTGATCAGAATAACCGCCTAAATATTTGGGGCCAGCGTAGGTTCTGTTGGGAACAATTTGACCTTTGTACTCAGTGAGTAAATAAGGAAAAACATGTATTTGACCGCCTTCTTTTATCACTTGAAATTTACCCGTGAAGGCATTGCCTGAAACCATGATGTGATCGAGTACATCCCA
>JBIPMW010000151.1:0-5054 GCA_044376455.1 Crocinitomicaceae bacterium
AGCAAGTTAATGACCTCTTTTTGTCGAATGCTTACAGCAATCAATTTATTTGGCAAGATTTCAAATTTTCTTTCGAGTACAATAACAAAGAAAAAGATGAAAAGGTGGGTAAGAAAAAACTATTTAGAGGGAATTTATATTTCACCTCAAGTTTAGATGCGGCAGGTAACTTGCTGTATGCGTTTCGCAGTAATCAAGATACGTTAGCCGGAGCTTATTTACTTGGTAAACAGCCGTATTCACAATTTGTAAGATTAGACCACCAATTGATTGCATCCAATCGCCTCACAAAGGGCAGTTCGTGGCACTTGCGTTTGAATGCTGGTGCAGGAATTCCTTACCTGAATTCCAAAACGGCCATGCCTTATGATTACAGTTTCTTTGGTGGTGGATCCAACGATAACCGCGGATGGCGGGCTCGGGCGCTTGGTCCTGGTGCTTATAAATATCACCTCGACACTTCGCGCTTGGCAACACAAATTGGCGACATCCGCTTCGGAGGTTCACTGGAATACCGCTTTAATATGGGGTCAACATTCAAAGGCGCCTTGTTTACCGATTTTGGAAACATCTGGACCTACAGGGAAGATGCATCAAGGGTTGGTAGCCAGTTTGGTTGGTCTACATTTGTCCCTCAAATCGCCATCTCAACAGGGATTGGATTGCGCATGGATCTCGATTATTTTATCTTGCGTCTAGACATCGGTTTCCCTGTTTACGACCCTGCATTTGCCGATGGTTCGCGCTGGGTTTTCCAAGATTTCAAAGATCGAGCAACTTATTACCAAGAAGGGATGGATCATTTCAATATGAGCCTAGAGCAAGTCAAGGCCATCATGCCAAGACCTTTCTTGCCTAACTATTTGAATTTCGGTATCGGTTATCCATTCTAAATGTTTATGAAAAAGTTACTTCAAGTTTTGCCGCTTCTTGTTGTCCTTTTCTCTTGTATGAAAGGGCAAAAGGTCGATTTAATCATTCATAATGCGGACATCCATTGCCTCGACGACGCCAATACGCAAGCGGTGGCTATGGCCATCAAAGACGGGCTCATTGTCGAGGTGGGGCCGGAGCGACAAATCCTCAATAAGTACCGCTCTGACGAATCCATTGATGCCCAAGGCAAGGAAATTTATCCGGGCCTGACCGATGCACACGGACACATGTTGATGTATGCCAAGCAATTGCTAGGTGTGGATTTACGCGGGGTGCGCTCCGCCCAAGAAATGATCCACCGCTGTGAGCAATACAAAGCAACACATCCTGGGCTCAAAATGTTAGTGGGCAGAGGCTGGGACCAAAGCATGTGGGCCGATCAAGAAATGCCCAATAACACTGTGCTCAATCGCTTATTTCCAAATATTCCCGTTTGCTTATACCGCATTGACGGGCACGCCGCATTGGTCAACGATTATTTGTTGCGCAAAAGTAAAGTGATGGACCAACTCGGTTATATGCACGGTGGAGAAATCGGTTTTTTTAAAACCATCCTAGAGGGCAATAAGGCTTACCCAAGAAATTTAAACTTACCGTCAGATTCAGATTTCGACCAAAAAGTAATTCTTCAAACCTATCAGCCATCCGGACTCTTGATCGATAACGCCATGAATTTGGTGCAGCCATATATTCCAGATTACTCTAAGAAAGAATACTTCAAGGCCTTGTTGCAAGTGCAAGAAGAGTTATTGCAATATGGCATTACTGGGGTGCATGAAGCTGGTATTGATTTTCAACATATTGGGTGGTTTAAAACATTGGTTGCCAACAATCAATTGAAGTTGAATGTCTATGCCATGCTAATGGACAGTCCGCAAAACCGCAACTTTGCCAAAAATAACGGACCTTTTCAATTTAAAAACCTGAGTATCCGTAGCTTTAAGTGTTTTGCCGACGGCGCGTTGGGTTCAAGAGGCGCTTTGTTGAAGCTGCCATACCACGATCATCCTGAAAGCAGGGGCTTGTTGCTGACAGAAGTTGAGCGCATGAAAAATCTAGCTCAATTTTGTTTGTCAAATGGTTATCAAATGAATACCCATAGCATTGGCGATTCGGCGAATGCCCTCATATTAAACTTGTATGCAAGTGTTTTCAAGCAAAAACCAGATCACCGTTTTCGCATAGAGCACGCGCAGGTGGTTGACCCCATTGACTTTCAGAAGTTTGCCAACTTTGCGGTTTTTCCGTCGGTTCAGCCCACGCACGCTGTTTCCGATGCCGATTGGGCCGAGGACCGTTTAGGAAAAGTGCGTATGAAGGGCGCTTATGCGTATCGCACTTTGTTGCAACAATTCGGAATGATTGCTTTAGGCACAGATTTCCCAGTAGAACAAACCAATCCTTTTTTAACCATGCAAGCGGCAGTTCATCATGCAACGACTGCTGAATCCTTGACCCTTGATGAAGTACTTAAAGGCATGACCATTTGGGCCGCATTCGCAGCTTTTCAAGAAAAAGAATTAGGCACGCTTGAAAAAGGAAAGCATGCTACTTTTGCAATATTTGAAAATCCAGTTACTGCAGATCAAGGTCAGGTTCAAAACTATGCTTGGCGTACCTTTATCAAAGGTAAATGTGTGTTCAAGCTTGAGGCTTTGTAGCCTTATACTAATTTATTATTTATTCAAACGACGTTCAATGCGTACTTTTTTTCTATTGCTCTTTTTAAGTGCCTTTCATTTGTTTGGTTTTGCTCAATTCGATAAAGCAGCTCAACGAGATTCCTTAAACCAAATTTTCTTAAACAAGACACTCAATTATTGGCATCAGGCAGCAAGAGAGGCTGATTTTGAAAGTTACTTTCAATGGACAAGTACTCTATTCGTTTTTTTAGGAACTGCCCCGGGGGAGCGCTGGACAAAAACGGAGTTTATGGCTTTTTGTAAACCTTATTTTGATCGGGGAAAAGCCTGGGACTTCAAGCCTAGTAATAGGCACTGGCATTTTGTTGCCGATGGTGAGGTAGCTTATTTTGATGAAGATTTAGATACCTGGATGCAGGGCTGCAGAGGGAGTGGCATTTTTGTATTGGAAGCAGGCGAATGGCGCTTGGCCTACTACAACCTGACGGTCCTGATCGAAAACGAAAAAATCAAGCCTTTCATTGAATTACGCAAGCAATAATGTTTGTTTCTGACAATTTACTCAAAACAGCTCAAGGCTATTTCAATGAGCAATTACAAGGTCTCTATAGTGAGATGGCTTGTAAGCAGATGTGGCAACAAATCCTAGAAAAACGCTTTGACTGGACGCCCACCGATTTACTGCTCAAACAACAAGAACGCTTATCAGAGTCGGACCTATTGTATATCAGAAGTTTTGTCAAGCGCTTACAAGCCAACGAACCTTTTCAGTACATCATCGGAGAGACCTACTTTGCCGATCTTCGGCTAAAAACCGACGCCAGAGCCCTGATTCCACGGCCAGAAACGGAAGAATTGGTAGCGCTGGCAAAGGCGCAGGGCTTCACTTATTCTAAAATCATCGATTTTTGTACCGGAACTGCTTGTATAGCCTTGGCACTTAAGAAGTCTTACCCGGCAGCTCAGGTAAGTGCCCTAGATTTATCAGAAGGAGCTATTGAATTAGCTCGAGAAAATGCACAACTCAACAACCTTGAGATACAAGCAATTGTTCAGGATATTTTCGCTTGGCAAAGCGCTGAACAATTCGATTTAATCGTGAGCAACCCGCCTTATATTCCTCAGAATGAAACGGTTTTAATGCAGGCAAATGTCTTGGAACACGAACCACACATGGCCTTGTTTGTACCCGATCAAACGCCACTTTTGTTTTACGAGCGATTGGCACAAATCGCCCTTTCAAACTTACAGTCCAGTGGAATCATGGTGCTAGAAGTGCATGAAAACTTAGCACAACAATCGTTGTCCTTATTTGCTGCTGAACATTTCTCAAGAAAAGAAATCCATCGGGATTTACAAGGAAAAGAACGCATGATACTTGTGCAAAAAGCTTAACTTTAACTAATGGAATCGCAAGCTATACAAGCAAAAATGGCCGAATTATGTGCTCAGTTACATGCGCACAATCACGCCTATTATGTGCTCAATGCGCCTCAAATTTCTGATTATGAGTTTGATATGTTACTCAAAGAACTCGAAGCGCTTGAAAAGCAATTTCCAGCATACATTGATACCAATAGCCCTACCAAGCGAGTAGGAGGTGATCTCACCAAGAAATTTGAAGCGAAGGCCCATCGCTTTCCGATGTTGTCCTTGTCGAATAGTTATTCCGAGCAAGAAATCATCGATTGGGCAGAGCGCTGTCAAAAAGCACTCGGGGCAGCCTCAGAATTCGTTTGCGAACTCAAATATGATGGTGTTGCTATAGGCATTCAATACCAAAATGGCAAGCTTGTGCAGGCGCTCACCCGAGGCGATGGCCAACAAGGTGAGGACGTCACCAATAATGTGCGCACCATTCGCTCCATTCCGTTGCAGCTCCATGAGCTAGCACCCTCCGATTTTGAAATTCGCGGAGAAATATTCATGCCGCAGCAAAAATTTGAAGCACTCAACGCGCAACGTGCTGCGCAGGGTGAAGCGCTTTTTGCCAACCCGAGAAATACGGCCTCCGGAACCCTCAAATTACTCGACTCCAAAGAAGTAGCCAAGCGCGGCCTCGATTGCTATCTTTATGGCGTTTATGGGGTATCTCAGGCTACAAAAGGCCATTTTGAGGCGGTCATAGAAGCCAAAAATTGGGGTTTTAAAGTACCTGATTCTGAGTCTCGCATGATTGAGAAAACCACCACTATTGAGGGTATCATGGATTTCATTCATTTCTGGGACAAAAAACGCTTTGAACTCCCTTTTGATATAGATGGCGTAGTCCTGAAGGTCAATTCATTTGACCAACAAGAACAACTCGGCCTCACCGCAAAATCTCCCCGTTGGGCCATTGCTTATAAATTTAAAACCCAGCAAGTTGAAACTTTGCTTGAATCTGTTGTCTATCAAGTTGGACGCACTGGGGTAATCACGCCAGTGGCCAATCTTAAGCCAGTTCAATTAGGCGGCACCACCGTGAAACGTGCT
>JBIPMW010000279.1:0-5047 GCA_044376455.1 Crocinitomicaceae bacterium
CATCGCCATCCCGCGCCTGAGCGGCACCGGCACCGCCTACTGGGTGGCTGAGAACACCGCCCCCACCGAGAGCGACCAGACCATCGCCCAGGTGACCATGAGCCCGAAGACGGTGGGCGCCTTCACTGACATCAGCCGCCGCCTGCTGCTGCAATCCAGCATCGACGTGGAAGCCATGGTGCAGAACGACCTGGCCACCATCCTGGGCCTGGCCATTCAGCAAGCCGCCATCAACGGCAGCGGCGCCAGCAACCAGCCCAGCGGCATCCTGACGCGCGTGACGGCCTCCGTCATCGGCGGCACCAACGGTGCAGCGCCCACCTGGGCCAACATGGTGCAGCTTGAGTCTGACGTGGCTGTGGCCAATGCTGACGTCGGAACCCTCGGCTACCTGACCAACGCCCGCATGCGCGGCCGTCTGAAGACCACCAGCAAGGTGACGGGCCAAAACGGCTTCATCTGGGAAGGCGCTGACACGCCGGTCAACGGCTACCGCACCGGGGTCACCAACGCCGTGCCGTCGAACCTGGTCAAGGGCAGCTCGGGCGCTGTGTGCTCGGCCATGATCTTCGGCAACTGGGCAGACCTGGTCATCGGCATGTGGGGCAGCCTGGACTTGATGGTTGACCCGTACACCGGCAGCACCGCCGGCACCGTGCGCGTAGTGGCCCTGCAAGACGTGGATGTGCAACTGCGCAACGTGGTGAGCTTCGCCACGATGGTGGACGCGCTCACCGCCTGAGCCTGAAGGCCAGACGACAAGCCCAGCCCAGGCCCAGCCATGACCGAAGACCTCGCGCCCTTCTTCGCTGACTTCGCGGTGGACGCCACCGTGAACGGCCAAGCCGTGCGCGGGATCTTCGACAACGGCTTCGCCTCTGCCGAGGTGGGCCTGGTGGGCATGTCGTCTGCCAGGCCCATGCTCACGCTGCCCACGGCCGGCCTCTCGGCTGACCCTGTGGGCCAGACGGCGGTGGTGGGCGGCACCAGCTACCTGGTGGCCGCGCACCAGCCTGACGGCACAGGCGTCAGCACCTTGATGCTGGAGCGCGCCTAGCCATGAGCGCCCACCTCGGCATCCAGGCCGCCATCGTCGCCGCACTCATGGCCGCGCCTGCGGTCGCCAGCGGCAACGTCAAGGTCAACACCACGCGCCCTGTCTCGGCGGCTTTCAGCCAGGCCGTGGTGGTGCGCCTGGTGCAGTCTCGCGCCAACACCCCGCAGATCCTGGGCGGGCCGTATGACTGGATGACGCAGGTGCAGGTGGAGTGCCTGGCCCGCGCCGCCAGTGGCGGGGCTGACCCCATGGCCGCCGTGGACGCCCTGCTGGAGGCCGTGTGGCAGCGCCTGTCCACCGTCAGCCCGGCGGGGCTGGGCGCCATTGACGTGCGCATGCAGCCCGCCATTGACTGGCAGCTCGACGACGGCGAAACGCCCGTGGTCGCCGCCGTCATCAACCTCACCGTCAACCACCGCACCACCAGCACCACGCTGGCCGCCTGGACGTAACCCATGACCAAGACCGCCGCCCCTGACACCGCCGCCGCCGCCGCTGCGCCGTCCACCACCCCGGTGGGCACCCCGCCCGCAGGCGGCCGCTGGACGTGGGCCGATGGCCAATGGCAGCGCCTGCCCGAGGTGGATGCCGCCCCCGCGCCCGCCGCCGCCCCCAACCCCGCCGCTGAGGAATAAGCACCATGCCCCGCCTGATTCGCAAAACCGCCATCCTGGTCAAAACCGAGGTCACCTACGGCGTTGACAGCGTGCCCACCGGCGCGGCCAACGCCATGCTGGTGAGCAACGCCACTTTCAACCTGGCCTACAACAACGTCGAGCGCAACTTCATCCGCCCGTACTTCGGCGGCAGCGGCCAGCTTGCCGGCACGCGCTTCGTCGAAATCAACTTCGAGGTCGAGCTGGCCAACAGCGGCACCGCCGGCACCGCCCCCGCCTGGGGCCCTGTGCTGCGCGCCTGCGGCATGGCTGAAGCCTTGTTGACCGTGCCGGCCCGCGTGGAATACACGCCCGTCTCGGCCAGCTTCTCCAGCGTCACCATCTACTACCACCTGGACGGCGTGCGCCGCGTGGCCCTGGGCTGCATGGGCAACGTGGAAATCATGCTCAACGAAGGCGCCGCGCCCATGCTGCGCTTTTCCATGGTGGGCCTGGACGGTGGCCGCACCGCCACGGCAGACCCCACGGTCACGCTCACCGCCTTCCGCGCGCCCCAGGTGGTGTCGGACGTGAACACCGGGGACATCAACCTCGGCGCCACCTACGCCGCAGGCGTGCTGACGGGCGGCACCACCTACCCCAGCCGGGGCCTCAGCATCAACCTGCAGAACACCGTCAGCCGCAAGGCCCTGCTGGGCGGCCAGGCCGTGCAGATTTCTGACCGAAACGTCCAGGGCAGCATGCAGCTGGACCTTACCGCTGCGCAGGAGGTGTCCTTCATGACGGACATCAACAGCAACACCAACACCACGCTGGGCTTCACGCACAGCACCGGTGCCGGCGTGGGCATCGTCCTGCACGCCCCCCAGGTGCAGCGCATCGACCCGACGGACCAGGAATACGAAGGCGACGTGCACATCGGCCAGAGCCTGCGCTGCACCCCCACCAGCGCGGGCAATGACGAGCTGCGGCTCGTGTGCCTGTAAACCGGGGGCGCGCGCATGGCATTCCGCCTGGTCATCAGCGACACCATCACCGTACCCGTGGCCGGCCGCCTGCCCGATGCAAACGGGCGGGGCGGGCAGCCCTTCAGCTTCACGCTCGTCTGCAAGCGCCTGCCGGCTGACGAACTCAAGGCCGAGTTGGAAAGCGAAGAGCGCACCGTGCCCGAGTTCCTCACCGGCGTGGTGAAGGACTGGTACACCGTGCAAGACGACGCCGGCAACGATCTGCCCTTCACCCCCACGGCCTTGGCCTCGCTGCTCAACATCGTGGGCATGTCCGGGCTGATCTTCCGAGCCTACATCGAGGCCTGCGGCGTCAAGGGCAAGGAAAAAAACTGAGGGAGGCGGCGCGCCTGCTTGCCCGTGGTGAGCTGGTCCGAAGAAACGATGACGACGCGCCGCCCGAATCCGATGACGAAGACCCCGCCCACGCTGACGACGAAACCGCCGCGGCGCTGGCCGCCTTCGGCCTTGTGGCCGTGGATCAAGCGTCAACGCGCCGGCAGCAGATGTTCTTCCTCTGGCCCGAGCACGAGCAAGCGCTTTCCGTCTTCCATGCCTGCCGCACACAGTGGCGCGTGGGCTTTGACGCCCCCACGGGCCTGGACTACGCCGGCGTGGAAAGCCTCATCCGCATGCGCCGCCTGGTGCAGCGCCCACGCGTGCCCGAGGTGCTCGCCGAGCTGCAGATCCTTGAGGACGAAACCCTTGCGGAATGGCGGCGCCAGCGCCAGGCCAAGGAACGGAGCGCACGCTGATGGCCAGTGAAATCGGCATCAAGATCGGCCTGCAAGGCGCTGAGGCCGTGCAGGGCGGCCTGCAGCGCGTGGTGGGCAGCATGGGCCAGCTGGGCGGCCAGGTGGACACGGTGCGCAACGCCCTGAACACCCTGGCGCCCACCCTGGCCGGCGCGCTCAGCGTGGGCGGCATCGCGGCCTTCGTGCGCGGCACCGTCAACGCCATCGACGCGATGAACGACCTGGCCGACGCCACCGGCGCCAGCATCGAGGAAATCAGCAAGCTCGACCAGGTGGCCCGCCGCAACGGCGCCACCCTGGACCAAGTGGGCGGCATGCTGGTCAAGTTCAACGCCCAGCTCAAGGAAGCGGACGGCAAGAACGGCGCCAGCATCGCGCTCGAGGCCATCGGCCTGAACGCCGCCAAGCTGCGCCAGCTGGACCCGGCAGAGGCCCTGCGCCAGACGGCAGTGGCCCTGGCCGGGTTTGAGAACGACGCCAACAAGGCCCGCATCACGCAGGAGCTGTTCGGCAAAAGCGTGCGCGAGGCCGCGCCGTTCCTGAATGACTTGGCCGAGGCCGGCGAGCTGAACGCCAGCGTCACCAAGGCGCAGGCGGCGGAGGCTGAACGCTTCAACAAGCAGATGGCGCAGTTGAACACCAACATCACGAGCAGCGCCCGCGCCCTGGTTTCAGACTTCCTGCCGGCGCTGAACGACAGCATCTCCACCATGATGCGCTTCAGCGCCAACGGTGGCGTTCTGTCCGGTTTCTTCACGCTGCTGACGTCGCAGTTCAAAGACGCCCGCATCCAGGCCACGCTGGAAGAAATCAGCAGGCTGGAAGGCCGCCTGAGCAACCCCAACGTCACCGGATTCAACCGGTCCACCCTGCAAAAGGAACTGCAGGACGCTGTCGACAAGCTGCGCGAGCTGCAGGGCGAATCCCTCAAGGCCCGCACCGCGCTGGACGCAGCACTGGGCCGCCGCAACGCCGGCGCTGGCCGCGGCGACGATGTGAATCCGCCCTTCGCCGTGCCCGCCCCGTCCGTCATCGACATCGCCGGCGAGCAAGCCCGCCGCAAAGCTGCGGAGCAAGCCTCCCTCGCAGCCGCCAAAGCCCTCGACGACGAAGCCAAGGCCACGGGCGAAGCCGTCAAGGCCCGCGAGAAGTACCTCGAAACCCTGGCCGGTGCCACCGACAAGATCGCCAACGAAACCCGTGCCCTGGCTGACCAGGTGGTGCAGGTTCTGCTGGGCAAGCAGGCCTACCAGGACATGATCGACGCCCGCGAAGAAGAGCAGGCCGTGCTGCTGGAAACCCAGGCCATCCGCGCGCTGGACCGCAACCTGGACGCCAAAGAGTACGATTCCCTCAAAGCCCAGGCCGCCGCCATTCGTGAGCGCATCAGTCTGCGCCAGGCGTTGACGACGGCCACCGTCGAGGCCAACGTTGCCGAGGCCGCCGTGGATGCCCGCGTGCAGGCCCGCCGCGCCGAAGAAAAAGCCATTGCCGACTTCGAGAAAGAGCAGCGCGACGCCGCAGCCGCCGCGCTGGCCAGCGTGGACACGCGCATCAAGAGCCTGCAGGCCGAAGCTGAGGCGTCAGACCTTTCCCGCGCCATGAACATCA
>JBIPMW010000397.1:0-5013 GCA_044376455.1 Crocinitomicaceae bacterium
TGCATTATCCTTCTTGTGGTACATCGCTTGGTACAAAAAACAAGGGCAACAAAGCCTGAAACGACCGACTCCTGACGACCGGCTACTGACTCCTACCCCCAGGAAAAACTTTTTCAGCAGACCCTACTTATTTAACCCCCAAAAAAACTGGATGTAAATCCAGTTTTTCGGGTTCCTTGTTTTTTGGTTCATGAATAATGCAGGTTAGGGCTTGCTGAAAAAGTTTTTCGTGGGGCAGGGTGTGGGGTTTTACCCATTTTCAGGGAAAAAGTCCCTGAATTTGCCCCCTGATCACTCCCATGCCTGGTACTTTTTGATTGACAAAAAGTCTAAAAGTCTTATCCAACAAGGTTTTAAGATTTATTCAGCCAGCCCTATATAACTGATTACTGATTACTGTCGCGGCTGCACGGGGAAACCTTGACGCTGAAGCATTTCCGCCGCATCTTGGCCCGGTTGATAGTTGATGCCGAGGGTAGAGGTGGCCGTATCTTCGATGATTTTGGGAGTGAGGAGAATAATCACCTCCGAGCGATCGTTGCGATTGGTACGACTGCGGAATAAAGCCCCTAAAATGGGAATATCCCCTAAAATAGGCACTTTTGTCTCAGAACTCTGTTGGCGCTCTTGGATAATGCCGGAAAGAATTAAACTCTGTCCATCCCGGAGACGAATTAAACCAGAAGTCAATTCCCGACGAATCAGAGGGGTAAGGGTGTTGACTGTTCCACCACCGCTATCAAATTGAATTGGAGACCCCGGAGAGCCGATGGTAGGGCTAACCGACAGGGAAATAAAGCCGTTATCATCCACCTGATCGACGTTTACCGCTAAAGTTAATCCAGCATCGGCCAGTACAGGGACAGTGGTGCGTTCGCCACTGAGAGGATCTACACTTGTCTCCACACTTTCTAGCACTTTCTCGGTGAGCTTAACGGTGGCCTGTTGACCTTCCTGCACCACTAGGGAGGGATCGGTGAGAATCTTGGCATTTCCTGTCTGAATTGAGGCTTGCAGGGTCATCAGGAATTTTTGGGGATACTGGAATAGGGTCGGGGGTTCGTATTCATACTCTATTATTCCCGTCTCTGGGTCAATATTAATATCACTCAAACCGGGTTGAAAGGGGTTAACAGTGCGACCAAAACTAGGGCGCGAGTAGGGTGTTAGACCCCCTAAAAAGTCATTCGGTCCCTGGTTAACACGGCCAAAAGGAGCGCCATTCTGAATGTCAATAAAAGGTTGAATTTCTGCTGTCCCCGTACCCGATATGATATCGAAAATCGGCACAACAGGCTGTGCAAAAGCCCCCGGTCTGCCTACAGTTGAGCTACTAGGTGGGTTCATATTACCAAAGTTCAGCACTGCCGCCCCGTTATCTTGAACAAAGAAACCATCGTTAAAACCGAAGGAAAAACTACTGTTAAAACGGTCTGTATTGAGTAGGTTGACATCGATAACTTTGACATTAACTACCACCTGACGGCGACGGGCATCTAGTTGGGTTAATAAAGAGGTGGCGATCTGGACTTGCCGCGCTTCGCCGATTAAATTGATAGAATTAAGGCGCTCGTCGGCGGCAACTCTTAAACCAGTTAAAAGTAAGGCAGCTTTTGAGCCTTTCGTTTCTTGGGGGGCCAGTGGCTCTAGGGTGGGAGGAACATCCCGGCGACCGATGACTCGTCCGGTGAGGGGATCGACGATATCCTCGGTTTGGGTAACTAAACGCTGGTATTCTGCCCCTTGGGTAGCGAGGAAAGTGGCGGCGGCGACAGATTTAACTTGGTTGAGACGCAGGGTGCGGCTAATCAGATTACGAGCGCCTTGGGGTAATTGCGCCCCAACAAAGATAGTTGTACCCTGACGGTTGGCCTGGAGTCCAGAAACTAACAACACGGCGTTAAAAATGCTTTCCACCGATTCGTTAGTAAATTCCAAGGAAACTGTCTGAGAGGTGGCGTTAGTTTCCCCCTGGGCGCTGGTGAAAACGACGTTATAACCGGCATAGTTAGCAAGGGTCATTAACACTTCTCTAGCGGAAGCTTCCCGGAGTAAAACACGAGGTACAATCATATTACGCTCGAATTTGACCTTTTCGGCACTAGCATCGATGTTAGAGATGGCAATATCTCCCACCGGTGGGGCGACAGCCCGGGGTAGGGTGGGAGCGCCGGGGGCTTGGGGTGCGCCTTGAATGATAATTTCGGGGTTGGGGACAAGGGGCGCACTTTGGGCCAGTAGTTTTTCACTAGCTAAAATGCGATCGCTGATCTCCTTTTCTACGGCATCGGGGGTGGGAACGAAATTCTTAGGTCTTTTTTGTAAATTTTCTTGACTAAACTCTTGCGAAAATTCAATTTTTGATGTACTCGATTTTAACTCTGAACCATCGAAGGAAATGGGGGTTTCGGCCAAAGCGCTCAGGGGAGCCATCAATAAAAACGAGGCAATTTGGGGGATAAACAGGGCATAACGGGACGAATTCACTTTAATTTCACTCCTCAACAATTGGGGGATTCAACGGATAAAAAACGGAATACTCGCACCGGAATGAAGACCATTTAATCACTGAAAGTTCTCCTATTGGGGCGGACTAGCGGGGGGTTGGCCTTCGGCGGGGGGTGGCGGTGCTAATTTCGCTAATTCGGCGGCATTGAGAGGAATAATCACATCGAGAAGAAAGGTGGTAGTAACGGGTTTATCGCCTTGGGGAACGATAGTGGCTTTATTTTTGCCAGTACTAACCACTTGAACCGCCGATCCTTCCTTTTCCATCTGGGTATTGAGACTGTTGAGCAAAATGAGCGGCTGTAATCTTTCTAAATCCCGAATAACCTCTTGAGTGTTAGCATAGTTCCCTTCGATCTTGACGTTAAGAGTTTGACGTTTGAGCTTATTATTAACCGCGCTACCGAGGGAACCATCGGAAACCACCACTGGTTCTAGTCCTTGGGGTTGGAAACTAATCAGCTTAACATTGCGAGACTTAAAGATATTACTAATATCTAAGAGAATTGTGCTTAAGTTCTTTTCTTGAGCAAAAAGCGCGAGAATTTGCTGTTTAGTTGCCTCTTTTTGTTGCAACTGACTCTCGATTTTGGGGAATTCTGCGGCTCCGAGACCGCTTTTTTGTTGATCTACCTGTTGTTGTTTGCCAGCTGCATCGTTTTGCAACTGTTGCAAGGTATTATAAGCGGGCATCACCCAGTTAAAAAGCAGATAGAAAGAGCCAAGTAAACCTAGCACAGCGGCAGCGATGCCACTATTGCGGGGAGTAAAAGTTATCCCGAAAGCGATAGGATACTCGTCAAATTCCTCTAATTCCCGATCTTCAAATTCTTCGGTAAAGGTCATGGTTGAATGGCTCCTTGGCGTTTGAGAGTATTAATCCTAGTGACAACTCCGAGTGCTCCATTGCGGGTCAGATTGAGCAGTTGTTGAGTAGCGGGAGTATCACTTAATTGGGCGGTGATCACAAATTGAACCGCTTGGGGGAAAGTAACATTAATATTTTTGTACTTATTGTCCACCTGTACGGGTAAATCGGCTAGGGCAGCACTTTCGATCACCGTTTGCCTACCCTGTAAAAAAGGAGAAGCTTGTAGGGTTAAGAGATAATCATTGACTGCTTCGTAATTACTGGCAAAACCACTGATTTTTAAGCGAGTAGCCCGATTCTGTTGCCCTTGATCTGGGGCAGCGGGAACCTCCACCTGCTGCACACTGGTTAGCTGGACACTAGGGGGAGTTTGCAGGCGAATTTCTTGAAGAATAGCTGACCAAGGCCTAATCTGATTGAATACAGTTACCAGAGCTTCATTTTCTTCTCCTACCGCCGTTAGTTGCGCTTTCATGTCTTCTAGCTTTTTGCTTTGGGCTTGCAGTTGACCTAATTCCGCGTCCAGTTGCTGAATTTTGGCCTGAGTTTCGCTGGTTTGCCAACCGAGGATTAAACCGAGTAATCCCGTCAGTGTCAATAATCCGGCCCCCACTCCCACACCGATCAACAGGGGTGTTTGTTTACGCAGGTTAATAGCGGTGGAAATCTTGGCTGCGGGGGTTCCTTTCCCCGTTTGGCTAAGATGGCGATCCTTAAGAAAATTAACGTCAAGACTATACATAATTTTTGTCTATACCTCCCGTAATCCTAAACCGATAACTGTTCCTAATCCCGGTCTTTCGGTATTAGGAATCTCTTGAGTTGTATCTAAGTTCAGTGATGCGATCGGATCGATTGCCATGGTGGGGACGCTGAGACGTTGAGTAAAGTATTCGTCTAGTTGCGCTAAACCGCCCCCGGGACCGGCTAAAAGTAATTGGACGATTTCCAGGTCATCACTTTGGTTAAGATAGAAATTAATCGATCGCCGTAACTCATCGGTTAATTCCCCTAAAACGCGCATCAGTGCCGTCATCCCGGCGTTAGTAGGGGCCCCAGAAGTGCCGGTATTGGTGCTAAGACTATCAAAGGCAGTAATCGGAATTGTCATCCCCAAAAGAATCTCAGGACTGCGGGAGGTGGGCAAATTCATCGCCCTGGAGAGGGCATTTTGTAGCTGGAAAGTGCCGATGGGGACAGTGCGGGAAAATTGGGGAACGCCGTCCACCACGATGGCAATTTCCGTGTTATCAAATTCTATATCAACAATAACGGCAGCTTCATTGGAACTAAACTGTCGCAAATGTTCGCGAATCGTCCGAATTAGGGCAAAACTATTAATTTCTAGCACATCTACCTGTAATCCTGCCTGTTGGAAGGTTTCCATGTAGGCATCGGTAATCTCCCGACGAGTGGCTACCAGCAAAACCTGCACTTTTTCGATCCCGTCTTCATCCTGAAAGTAGCCTAGTTTTTGGTAGTCGAGATCCACTTCCTCGCGAGGATAGGGAAGGTATAAACTAGCCTCATGATTTAAGACCAGATTTCGCAATTCCTGATCGTCCAATTCCGAGGGAATGGGGATCATCCGGATAATTGACTCGCGCATCGGCACACCAGTAGCGACTCGTTTG
>JBIPMW010000152.1:0-4997 GCA_044376455.1 Crocinitomicaceae bacterium
CCGTTCGTCGTTAGCCTTACCTAATGAGCAGATAGCAATGATCAAAACCTTGGACGCATGCGGCTTGCCTGTGGTGGTGGTTATTGTGGGCGGAAGTGCCGTCACCATGACCGAATGGGAAGACAATGCCACTGCTATTTTGTACAATTGGTACAGTGGTGAAGCTGGTGGTTTTGCGTTAGCAAATATTTTGACCGGAAAAGTGAATCCGTCGGGAAAACTTCCGTTTACCATTCCACAACGTGAAGGACAGTTGCCGCTGAGTTATTGGCATGAGCCAACGGGTCGGGGAAATGATTATGTCAACGGAAGTGGCGAACCCCTCTACCCTTTTGGGCATGGCAAAAGCTATAGTTCATTTACTTATTCGAATTTAATGGTTAACAAAAGTGCTTTTCAGTCCAATGATACCATGGAAGTTTCATTGCTCATTGAAAATACAAGCGCATTTGACGGCCAAGAAGCCATCCAATTTTATATCAACCCTATTTTTTCTCAAGAAACCTTACCCATACAATACCTCATCAGGGTTCAAAAAGAATTAATCCAAAAGGGTTCAACCGCATTTTTTGGTCAAATCAAGATTCCAATTACTGATATAGGCATCCCGACAGGGCCTTCAACCATAGCATACCCGAGTCATTTTATTTTGCAAGTTGGTAGCTCCTCAAAAGATATCCGCTTACAAACTCCAATCCTCAACCTCAACAACTAATGCGCAATATTTCTTTATTGTTTTTTTTATTCTTTGTCTGCAACTCTTTTTTAGCACAAGATACGCTACGAACCTTATTTATAGGAAACAGCTATATGGCTGTCAATAATTTACCGCAACTAATAAGCAATCTTGCTACTGCACAAGGCGATGTGCTGATTTTTCAGAGCAATATTCCCGGAGGGCAAACTTTTCAAATGCATGCCAACAATCCGACTAATTACCAGCTGATGCACGCACAAGCCTGGGACTATGTGGTGCTGCAAGGACAAAGCCAAGAACCAAGCTTCCCGACAGCACAAGTAAATACCCAAACCCTGCCCTACGCGCTCCAATTGGCCGATAGCGTGAATAGCATCCAACCTTGCGCTCAAGTTAATTTCTTCATGACCTGGGGGCGTCAAAATGGCGACCCACAGTGGGACTCGATCAGCACTTTTGATGGTATGAATGCACGCCTGAGAGCGGCGTATTTACGCTTTGCTGATTCTGCCGATGCAGCAGTTTCACCCGTAGGAGTCGCTTGGAAATATGTCCGCGACAACTACCCAAATATCAATCTGTACCAACAAGACGGATCCCACCCAAGTTTGGAAGGGTCTTATTTGGCTGCGTGTGTCTTTTACAGCTCCTTATTTCAAAAATCTTGTATTGGAAATGCCTTTAATCCAGGAATTGGGCATGGCGATGCATTTATTTTGCAACATGTAGCAAGTGCTGTTGTCCTCGACAGCGTGCCCCTTTGGAATTTAACCCTACCCAACCAAATGCTGCAGGCAAGCGCTTCGTATAGCGGCGTTCCAGGCGCCAGCTTGTTTAGTTTCACAGCTAATACAAACCTGCCAGCCACCTACACTTGGTATTTCCCAGACATGACCGTCGAAACAGGGCAAAACATAGGTTTCGAGTACAATTTATCGAGCTATCAAGTGATGCTCATCGCAACAGGGCTATGTGATACTGACACGGTACTGATAGATGTCAACAATCCAAATGCGCTGGTAAATGAGTTTCCAGCACTTGAGTGGAAACAAACAGGAAATCATCAAATTACAATCAAAGAACAAGCAATAACGAACATAGATGGTTATGATCAATTAGGGAAATCACTTCCTGTATATTTTCAAAAAACCTCAGATCTAACTGAGATTTCTTACCCAGTAAATACCTTTATCTTAAAAATTGATACCAATAAGCAACTATTCTTTTTGAAAATACCCCAACGAATTAATTGAGTAGTTTCGTTCCTATAAAAAAGACTGAACCTGAAAATGAGTCAGTTTGACTTTTTTTGATGATGAAGTTTTCCAAAAGACGCGCCGTGCACCGCACATGTGTGCAACCTGAGCCAGAAAACTTCTTACGAGATACCTTTTCCCCAACCGATAACCCAAGGAGATATAAAAAATACCAGATTTGGATGCTACGATTAAATATTGATGAGAATAAGTGGGTAAGGAAGATAGCACGGCTTGACTGTATAATTGCTTACTGAGCACTGGCCAAGTTGCTGGATATTGCTGACTTCGTTGAATTTGATGTTTTACCCTAGACCAATTTGCTTGATAATAAGCCCTACTCTTGCGATTTAAAGAGATTTTAGCGGAAGACGTTTGTGCATCAACTTCACACAAATTACTGTACATCGGACCTTGGTAGGCAAAACGTTGATCGCCATCTATGGCTGGTTCTGAGGGCTCACCTTCGTCGTTGTACCAACGAAAAGCATATTTAAAGTAGTCGGTACAAACATGTGGTTGGTATTTGACTTGAAAAGCCCAAGCTGCGGAAGGCGTCACTTGTATGACGAATAATTGCTTGAAGCTTTCTCCCGGACTCAAGTTCCAAAACTGCATGTATTTGTGATCGGTAGCCGCAGAATCAGGTAACACGGGATTATAAGTATTCAGTGGAGTCCATTTCATGGTTTCACCTCGTTCGTAGGTCAAAATCTCAAACAAACCCATCCCCAACTGTGGGTGGCCAGGCACCAATATGCTATTATGCAATGCAGATTGATTTTTTATCTCGAGTTCTAGCAACGTATATTGATCCGAATGCGAAGGCAATTGCTTCAACGTGAAACGCAACTCAGTGGGCAACATGTCCGCGCGCAACAAATTCACCGAGAATAATAGCAATAATAGAATTAGTCGTTCCACATATAAAATTTAGGACTCACCACCTGTTGCTCATTGAGTTCATCTTTGGTGTAACGATGATTAAAAATCTCAATTTCCATATCAGGATAAATAATTAAGGTTACACTCGACGTGGCGTAAGCACTGATATCCATAAATACCATTTGGCCGTTGCGGCGTAAATGAATCCGTATAGCATGATTGAAATCCCGAAAACCGTTATAGTCTGTCTGCGGAAGAGGTTCGAAAAGATCAGGATAATGTTGGTAGGCCAATTCAAAAAGTTTTTCGCTTTCTTTTTTAGAAAAGAGCAGTGAATCAATGCGCTGGATTTTTAAAAGTCGCTCCAAGCCCTGCTTGGTTTCCATGGATAATGATGGCAAGGCTTTTCTTTTATCCACCGATGGATAACTCGTATCTTGAATCCCCTTTTTATAATAGCGTTCAAATAACAAGCTTCCATCTGTAGCGTATTCCCTACACCAGCCATCTCTTAGACCTGCAGAATAACGATAATCGATGAGCAGTTGACCGGTTGAATCTAATTCTTGATACGGGCCATGCAAGCTATCCAAAATGGTATGCAAAGCACGAATTTTGACCCCGTTGCTCGCATAAAATTCTTTGTAACATTCTTTATTTTTGTATTCGATGCGGCTCTCGAATTTTCCATTTGGATAATAGTGCTCTTGCACTTGTTTAAAAAAGCCGTCAGCGCGCGTTTCAGCAATAAAAAGCTGTTCCACTACCATTTTTGGGTACCAACGTTTGACTTCTTTATAGCTATTTGAACCCTGTTCTTTATGAATTTCTAGGCGCTGCCATTCGCCGTTGGGGTAAAACTCAACCAGCGAGGTATCTTGATCCTTTCGGTAATCGCGTCGCCAATGCAACTGACCGTCGTTGTACCACCATGTCTCTACACCTTTGGTACGGTCCAAGAGCTGAATATCGACATCATGTGTTTTGATACCTGCTGGCGTCCATTCGCGTAAGTAACCGTTGGCACCTTCATCCAACACCTGCTCTAAAGTCAGTTGGCCGTTTTCTGCCCATTCTTTTTTGTTGGGCTCAAAAGGATGCGCAGTTTCTAAATCATACAAATACCAATGCGCCTGTTGGCCATTGGCGTGCCAAGCCTTCCACTCACCGACCGGAACATCGTTTTGATAATGGCGCTCCGACTCCACTTTGCCATCGGAATAATAGCTCTTAAAAACGCCATTTAAACTGCCATCTTTGTATGTCGCTTTTGCTTTGAGCTTACCATTTTCGTAATACGTTAAAACAGGCCCATGCAAAGATCTGTGCTCGTGATTTCCATCCTTAATTAAACGATGTTGTTTGACTACAAACAATTGCCCACCCTCGTAATAGGTCATTTCAGCACCAAAAGGCGCTATTAAATACGTGTAACCATCTTCGTCTACTGTGTGAGGAGGATGCATACTTTTGTCGGATTCTTGGAGTTCACGGTATCTGATCCAAGCATAAGATCGTTCAAAACGCTTTTGCCCATTTAAACCATACTCAATTGTTTTGAAGCAGCGACGCCCTTCCTGATTCAAATAAAAAATATTGTGGGTTTGGAGTGGGCCGTTTTCGAAATATACCTTTTGATCGATGAGAATTGAATCGTTGTCCCAGATAGAGAATTTGCTCCGAACCCTCGGATTTCCTTCAAATGTATTAAGGGTTTCCTCAGTTAGCCTTCCCTTTACAAAAGTTCTGCGCTCATAAATTTTGCCTAAATGCAGGATTTGACAAACTCCTTCACGCGGCGTTTTCAAATCATCCTCATAATAAGTAGAGAATAAATAATGACCACCCTTTTTGTTTTGTGACTTGAACTCACAGTTGTCTTGTGTAAAAGCCTGTGATACTAACAAAGGAAAACAAAAAGAAAAAAATAAAAGCCGACTGAAGAACAGCATCATGATCTTGTTAACGCCTAAAGTTCGGAAATCTTAAGTTCTATGAAGTCTTTTTTCTTTGAAAATCTTAAAAAAGTAAATCTCTTTTCTTCTTCTTGAAAAACTATGATACGGAAAACCTTGTAATTGAAATTATTTTTGAGCAATAACTTGAATGGTCGCTGAAGCCCCATTATGGTAAGTCCCTTCATGAACTTCTCTGTATAC
>JBIPMW010000429.1:0-4985 GCA_044376455.1 Crocinitomicaceae bacterium
CATCGGTCAATACGTTCGTACGGCTACCTCCAACAACAACATCTTTGCGGTCGTTGGAGATTTCAACTACTTTGAAATCTTCGACCGCACTGGTATGACTTCGCTCGTTGACCCGTACTCGGCGGCGAGCACGCACCAAGTCACCCTCTACACCTACGCGCGCACCGATTCGCACATTATGAATGGTTCGGCGTTCGCTGCGATCACCTGCTAAGCATTTCTTACCTTTCGCTCGCGCTGGGGGGAAACCCCCGGCGCGGGTTTATGGCAGTGACACTCGCAACCGTTAAAACGGCGCTGAAGATCGACTACAGCGACGATGACACCGAGCTGACCCGGCTCATCAGTGTCGCTACGTCGTGGGTCGAGCGCTACACGGGCTTGGCGCTTACCCAATCGTCACGCACGATGTACCTGCGAGATTGGAAGCGCACGGTGTTCGCGGTGCAGCCGTACGTATCGCTCACGTCGGTGACGTACACGAGCACCGGCGGTTCAACGGTGACGATGACGAGTGGCACCGATTACTGGGTTGACTTGTCGCAGGATCTCGCAGCGCTCGAGTTCCTTGACGAGCCTGCGATGAAAGATGGCACGCTCGCTACCGTCACGTACGTCGGCGGCTACTCAAGCGAGCCGAATGAGGTGGTGCAGGCCATCGTGTCGTTGGTCGGCCTGTACTACAACAACCCCGAAGCCGCTCAGCCCGTCGCGCTGTCGGTCGTGCCGCTCGGCGCTCAGTTCATGCTTGAGCACTTGCGAGTGCGGGGGCCGTTCCGATGATCTCATCGGGCCTCACGCGCTTTCGCTTGATCGTGCTCCGCGCGTCGGGCAATAACCCCGACTCGCTCGGCCGCCGCGCTACGACGTTCACCAACGTCGGAACAATCGTTTGCGACGTGCGCGAATCGGCGCCAGTGGAAACGTCATACGGTGACGGAGTCGCGGTAGTTGGCGCGTATGAAATTCGTACGCGTTGGCCGAACATCGCGCGGTTGACCGTCACCGCGATTGATCGCTTGCAGTACGGCACCAAAGTGTTGCGCATTAACGGCATCCGCGACATGGACCAAAGGCGGAGGGTAGCGGTCATCGACTGCACCGAAATCGCATGAGCGCCACTTCACTCACCAGCGATATCATGAGCACGCTCGAGTCGCAAACGACCGCGGGGCGGCGCGTGTACTACGGCACACGCTTGCAAACTTCGACGCTTCCCGCGATCACGTTTGAGATTCAATCGGGCACGCGCGTCGCGCTCGGAAATCAAAACACGCTGTCTGCGTATGACGTCACGTTTAACGCGATCAGCGACGACGTGAGCGCAGCTACGACGCTCGACGATGAAATCCGCAACAACGTCGTACTCCTTGCGGGCGCGACTGTCATTTGTACCCAGTACGGAACCGTGCAGGAACCCGTCGCCGAGAACGGCGATGAGGCGGGCCTGTACATCGTCACCAGTCAATTCACAATCTATCAGGACGGCCCCTAATGCCATCACCCACCACCTCAGCAAGCGTCAAATTGGGCTCCGCAACCATCGTTGACGTGAGCGCCGCGACTGTATCGGTCACGCGTCAGCAAATTGACGTCACCGCGATCGGCGACACGCACAAGCACCACGTGCAGGGCTTCCTAGAAGGCACCGTGCAAATTGAGGTGTTTTACGATTCGGCAAGCAATAACGCCGACATACTCACTGGCATTTCGGGCGGCTCAATTATCAACGAGGCGGAGGTAATTTGGGCTTCGGGCAAGTCAATTAAGGGAAAGGCATACGTGCAGGAGGCATCGCTCAGCGTTGCACCGAATGACGTCGCACGGTTGACCGCCACGCTTCTCTTCTCCGAAAACGCTATTACAGTGGCCCCATGACGCCTTCAATCGTTGACGCCTTTCTCTCCCGCCCTGCTGTCGTGCAGTTCGACAGCAGGGAGGTTTCGCTGTCGCGGCCGACCGTGGCGCATTTCATCGCAGCGCAAGACGCCGAGTCTCGCGGCGAGTTCATGCCCGCGTGGTACGTGTGGCAGCACGTGCTCGACGAGAACGGCCGCCAGGCATTCAAGTCGATCGAGTACGTGAAGGAAATCTGCAATGCACCGATGGTGATGCGACTCGCTCGACTGATCGAGCCGCTTTACCTGGAGGGCTTGGACTTGCCAGCGCCGCACGCGAAATCCTGAGTGCGGCGGAATTGAAGGTGCAACTAGATACCCCGCTCGCCGTGTTTCTTGCCCTTCGAGGGCACAAGGCCTTTTCCCATGACATCGCTTCCAAATTTCAAAAGCAAGACGTTTGCGGTTGGATGCGAAATAGACGCGAAAGCGCTCGAGCAAATCAACCATCGCCTGTTGCAACTCAGTGAGAAAGACGCGCGAAACGCGATGCGCCGCGGGTTTACTAAGTGGGGCAAGTTCACCAAGAAAGCACTCGAAGCCACGGCGCCATTTGGCAAGACGAAAGCAACCGAGCGCGTGCGCGGGGCCGTGCGTCCAAACGTGCACCTCAAGTGGTCGGTGATTACAAAGGTCAAGGGCTATAGCAAGGGCTTGGTTACTTGGATCGGTGTCGGCGTCAAGCGCATCGACGGCAGTTACCTGACGCCTCACTGGTACCTTGGATGGCTTGAAAACGGCCACGCGATCAAACGCGCGACGTCACAGCAGGAGAGAATCCTGTTGAAGCAGCGCGGCGAGCGCGGCCGAGCGCTCAACTTCCGCGTGGTCGGCCAATCGCAACCACGCAACTGGATCAAGAAATACCGAGCGCCACTGAGCGCCGCGGCCGTGCGATTCGTCGAGCCCGAAGTTGAGAAAGCGATAAAGGAGGCGGGCCTTGGCTAAAATCTCACGCGTCAATATCGCCATTACCGGCGACTCAAAGGGCTTGCAAGCCGCGACCGATTCCGCGCGGCGCGAACTCAACCGACTCAACGCGGCGGCCGAAAGCACCAACAAGAAACTCAAGAGTTTCGGCGAATCGGCGATGCGCACCCAAGGTGCTCTCGGTCAATTCGGCGTCGGTGGCAAGGGCTTAGGAATGCTCGGCGGGCTCGCTCAGGTCGGCGCTATGGGCGGGCTCGGGCTTGGACTGGGCGCTGCGGGGCTTGCGCTCGGCGCTGCGACGATGGGAATTGGCGCGGTTGGTGCATTGCCCGACGTGCGCCGCCGTGCAACCTCAGCGCTCGAGGAAACCCAAATGGATCAGCGCAGGCGCATTGAGGATTTAGGATTTTCGCGCATGATCGCCGAGCAAATCGCAGCACGTGCGCCACTATCAACACCAGGCGGGGCTATGGGCATCGGCGAAGCGTTTTCTCAGGGCCTCGCTACCCAGGGCGGATCGCTTGCGGAAGTGATGATTAATGAGGTGCCGAAAGCGATTGCCACCGAACTTGGAGCATTGCTCGGCGGCGCATCCCTTGCAGAAGCCGGTGCGATCGGCCGATCACAAATGATGACCGGCAATGCAATGCAGGATGCAAATCGTGCAATCGGGCTTATGAATCAAATGCCATCATGGACGATGGATATCCTGCGATGGATGAGCAAGTAACCCATGCCAGCAGCAACCGCCATTTCCCGCAGCGCGATCACCGCTCAGAACTTCAGCGAGGGCGGGCCGTCGCAGGCGTCGACGTACAGCGTCGTGCGCCGCGTCACGATGGACGGCACGGTAGACGTGGAGAACGCCACACAGATGGCGCTCGTGCTCGGTGCGTTTGGTGCGCCGCTTTCATCGCTACGCGCCACGATGGTGCTGACAGAGCGCATGGGGATGATGCGCTTACGCACGGTCTCGGCGACGCCAGTGCCAAACACCGAATCGAGCGTGTTTGACGTAACGGCCAAGTATGACCAACTCTACACGTGGAACGTGGGAACGGGTCTTGCGAAACTGCAAGTGCCCGTAGAGGTTGACTTGGACGCGACGCCGCGCAGCGTGCTCATGTATCGCTCGCCTTCCTTTTCCACGAGCCCGAGCGCGAACCTGAACACCACCGCCGACATTGGTGGCACGAAAGTCGATTACGCGGGTAAGCCGATCCAAGCGCTTATCTCGCAAATGACGATGCGTATCAGCATGATTGTCGATTGCAGCAATCAACCAAGTGGCGCAGCTCGTACGCTCGTTACGGTGTTTGACAAAGTCAGCACCTATTCAAACAAATGGAATTCGGCCGCATTCCCACATTTCTCCAGCGCAAGCACTGTGCTATGCGAAACGGCGAACCTCGCGCACGTTCGCGATGAGTACTACCGCGCCACATTCAACCTGAGGTGGGATCAATGGCTTCTGTGCGAGCAACAACCAAAGACGGACATTTGGGGCAAGCCCGCGCTTGACTCGAACGGCGCTGCAAATACGGTCACGTGGAAATCAAACGTACGATCAACCATCGACCTAAACTCGATTTTTGATTTGAGCTCTGACGCGACAGTAGCGAAGCAAATTGTCACCGAGGGCTCTTTCATCACGTACCCATGATTCAAACGCACTCACAACGCGTGGCGGCGACGAACACGGCACAGATGGCCGCGGCGTTGCCGTCGGAGTCGCGGGCACGTACGCAGCTCGACACGGTGCCATTTATCCTCGGAAAGATCACGGGCGCGACTGCGCTTCCATCGCCGGAGGTCAACCGATGGCTGTACACCTGGACACAAGCCAACATCGGCAGCACCAACCGCTATATCTTCGAAATTCCCGTATCAGAAGCGTGGTACTACGGCGAAGCGCTCAACACCAATGAGGCCGCGAACACCACGACTTTCATTGGGCCGGGCATTGACCCGGCCAACGTGCCCGCGGGCTTTCAAGTGAAGCCTGTGGCCGTCGGCATGTACGTACTGCTTTACCCAGGCCGTCGCGTTGACGGCTCTCCCATTTGGCTCTTTGCCGTTGAAAACGCAATCGACGGCACCTGCTGAGGTTTCCTATGCCGATATTCCATACACCACAACTTATCAACGACGGTGGAA
>JBIPMW010000025.1:0-14664 GCA_044376455.1 Crocinitomicaceae bacterium
GTAGAAATATCTAAAAATGCACAGCCAACTTCATTTTTTTCAAGATGGAGGGCACATAGAAAATTGTTAGTGCGTTGTTCGAGCACTTGATCGTTGAATGAGACGCCGGGTGTAACCAATTCAGTGACGCCACGCTTCACGATGGTTTTGGTCATTTTTGGGTCTTCGAGTTGGTCGCAGATAGCGACTCTTTGACCTGCGCGCACCAATTTTGGCAAGTATGTTTCAAGAGAATGGTGCGGGAAGCCAGCTAATTCCATTTCGGCCGCTGCGCCATTTTTTCTTTTGGTTAAAATGATGCCAAGGATACGGCTTGCTTTAACTGCGTCTTCTCCAAAAGTTTCATAGAAGTCTCCGACCCTAAAAAGCAACATGGCTTCTGGGTGTCGCGCCTTAATTTGATTGTATTGCTTCATCAAAGGCGTTTCGGAGCTTTTCTCTGTTGTGTTTTTTGCCACGTTTTAAATTAGAAGTTAAAGATAGCCGTTTTTGGAGCAGCTTCTGAGGCTACTTTTCCACAATTTTACAGTATTTTTGAGCTATTCATGAGCGAAAACAGCACGAAAAAACTCAAACTTTGGGAACTCGAACGCCTAGATGAGGCACAATTTAAAGCGCAACCCAAATTTCCAATCATTGTCATTCTTGATAGCATTCGTTCGTTGAACAACATCGGCGCTTTTTTCAGAACGGCAGATGCTTTTAATATTGAAGAAATAATTTTATGTGGCATCACAGCCCAGCCCCCACATCGCGAAATTCATAAAACAGCGTTAGGCGCAACCGATACCGTCAAATGGTCCTACGAAGCTGATTTAATGACAGCGCTCGAGCGCGTTCGAACCAATGGTTACCATGTTGGGGTCGTAGAACAAGCTGTTCAGACCACACTTTTACAAGACATCAACGCACTCAACGCTCCGGGTTTTGCACTGGTTTTTGGAAACGAGGTAGACGGCGTTGACCAAAAAGCGCTAGACCTTGCCGACCACATCATTGAGATACCACAATTTGGCACCAAGCATAGCTTAAACGTAAGTGTTTGCGCAGGAATTGTGCTTTGGGAATTCGTGAAACGCTACATTTAGTCCGCAAAAAAACTGCGAAGTAAAAAACCGCGTTTTATTCTTCCGCTAATTTCACTTTAAGCAAATCACCTTCTTTGAAAACGCTGACCAAATTGTTCTTGGTTAATGTTTTGATCGAGGTGTCCCAGAGCTTATTGCTGATTTCAAATGCAGCTCGGAGTTCGCTAAGTAAAAGCTGCTGCGCTGCTTGCATTTTTTGATAAATTTCCTTTTCGGTGTCGTTGAGTACTACTTTTGGCGCCGATTTTTCTGGGCGCATTTGAGGGAAAAACAAGACCTCTTGGATGGAAGGATTGTTGGTCAAATACATGATCAGGCGATCCATGCCAATGCCGAGCCCACTAGTTGGAGGCATACCGTATTCCAACGCGCGCAAGAAATCTTGGTCAATGAACATGGCTTCGTCGTCACCGCGCTCTTGTAGTTTGAGCTGCTCTTCAAAGCGCTCGCGTTGATCAATTGGGTCATTGAGTTCAGAATAGGCGTTAGCTACTTCTTTACCACATACCATTAATTCGAAACGCTCAGTGAGGCTTGGGTCATCGCGGTGAACTTTACAAAGCGGAGACATTTCTTTCGGATAGTCTGTAATGAAGGTAGGCTGGATATAGTTGCCTTCGCATTTGCCACCAAAAATTTCGTCGATGAGCTTTCCTTTGCCCATAGTTTCGTCAACTTCGAGCCCCATTGATCGGGCTGCAGCACGTAATTCTTCTTCCGATTTTCCTGCGATATCAAAGCCAGTGAAATCGATGATAGATTGGCGCATCGTAACGCGCTTGTATGGTGCTTTGAAATCAATGGTATGTTCTCCAAACTGAGCTAATGTGCTGCCGTTTACAGCGATGGCACAATGCTCAAGCAATTGTTCGGTGAAGTCCATCATCCAGTTGTAGTCTTTGTAGGCTACATAGATTTCCATGGCCGTAAACTCTGGATTGTGCGTGCGGTCCATTCCTTCGTTTCTAAAGTTTTTAGAAAACTCGTATACACCGTCAAAGCCACCAACAATGAGCCTTTTCAGATAAAGTTCGTTGGCAATGCGCATGTAAAGCGGAATGTCAAGGGCATTGTGGTGAGTGATGAATGGTCTGGCTGAAGCACCACCAGGAATCGCTTGTAAAATTGGGGTTTCAACTTCCATGTAGCCTTCGCGATTGAAGAATTCACGCATGGCGTTGAAGAGTTTGGTTCTTTTGATAAATACGTCTTTGACCTGTCGGTTGACTACCATATCAACATAGCGTTGTCTGTAGCGCAATTCGGGATCGGTGAAGGCGTCATGGACGACACCAGCCGCATCGGTTTTAGGCAAAGGAAGTGGCCGCAAAGACTTACTGAGTAACGAAAACTCAGTAACATTGACAGAGATTTCTCCGACTTGCGTTTTGAAGACCTGTCCTTTGATTCCGATGAAATCGCCGAGGTCGAGTAATTTTTTGAAAACGTCGTTGTAAAGGGTTTTGTCATCACCCGGACATATTTCGTCGCGGTTAAAATAAACTTGTATTCTGCCAGACGCATCTTGTATTTCAGCAAACGAAGCTTTGCCCATAATACGTTGAGAAAGCATTCTTCCGGCCAAACAAACCTGTTTGCCATCCTCGAACTTTTCCTTGATATCAGCAGCAAACGCATCTACAGGGTAGAGTGCCGCAGGATAAGGATCAATACCTAATTCGCGAAGCTTGTGTAGCGATTCGCGTCTTTGGATTTCTTGTTCAGAAAGTTCGGGGTGGCTCATGACTAAAAAATTTCAGCCACAAAGATAGGACTAAAATTTCCCTTTCGCTAAAATTCCGGTAGTCGAATAGCCGTCTACAAAAGGAATGGTTTGCACTTTGCCGCCGTATGACTTGACTAAATCAGCGCCAACGATGTAATCTTTGGCCCTTGAATCGGTTTGGTTGGCGTTGTAATCGGCCCCTTTAAGCAGTACATCTGGCTTGAGAACTTCAATAATTTCAAGCGGTGTGTGTTGTTCAAAAAATACAACGGCATCAATAAAACTGAGTGCAGCCAATACCTGCGCTCTTGCCATTTCAGGATTTATTGGCCGATTTGGGGCTTTGTCGAGCGCTTTAACAGACGCATCTGTGTTAATAGCAACGATGAGGTGTTGTGCGGTATCCGCTGCTTGAGCCAAATAACTCACATGTCCTAAATGCAGAATGTCAAAACACCCATTGGTAAACGCAACTTTTTCTCCTTTGAGTGCCCAAACATTTCTTAAGCGCAGGGCGTCATCCCAGTTGAGAATTTTGTGTTGTAGATTGGTAAGTCTCTTACTCATTGAGTTTTAAGAGAGCAAGTTAGTTTGTTCGTTAGGAAAAACCAAAGAAGGCTTGAATTTTTTTGCTTCTTCAAAATCCATCATGGCATAACCGATAATGATGATGATATCGTTGATAACAACCCTGCGTGCTGCTGGGCCATTCAAACAGATCATGCCAGAAGCGCGGTCACCTTTGATCACATAGGTTTCAAAACGCTCGCCGTTGTTGATATTGACAATTTGGACCTTCTCACCTTCGATGAGGTTAGCAGCTTCCATGAGGGCTTCATCTATGGTGATACTGCCGATGTAGTTGAGGTCGGCTTGTGTCACTCTGACACGATGAATTTTCGATTTTAAGACGTCGATGTACATAATAAATAGCGGCGCAAAATTAAGGCAATTTAACGGATTCGCATAACATATTGTCAATGAGTCTTACTTCTCCACAAAATGCGGCAACACAACAGAGTTGAATTTGCTGCCAAGACTCACATATTTTCAAGGATGCAGGATCTACAATTTCTAGGTAATCAAGGAGTAAACCAGCTTCTTCAATTATTTGAATAGCTCGGTTGCGCGTTGTTTCAATGGGTTCTTTTCCAGCATTTTCTTTAATAAAAGTCAAAGCTTTGAAAATAGATAGCGCACTGTTGCGCTCTTCGGCAGACAACCTTAAGTTGCGGCTACTCATTGCCAAACCATCTGGGTCTCTTTTTGTTGGGCAAGCAATAATTTCAATACCAAACTGATAGTGGTCATTTAACTTACGGATAACGGCCAACTGCTGAAAATCTTTTTCTCCAAAATAGGCCCGATCTGGCGCGATGAGTGCAAATAAATGGTGGACCACATGCACCACACCATCAAAGTGACCGGGTCTTTTGGCACCTTCTAAAACAGCACCAATTTCTCCGAGCTGCATTGGTTCAAAAGCTAATCCTGTAGGATACATTTCAGTTTCGTTAGGTGCAAAAATGACCACATTTGGAAGTGCACCAAGCAGGGCGATATCCGCATCTAACATTCTTGGATAAGCTTGAAGGTCAGCTTGTTGATTGAATTGCTTGGGGTTTACAAAAATAGAGACGAGCACTGCGTCGTTTTCTTCGCTGGCTTTTTTAACCAATGACAAATGACCTTCGTGCAAAGCCCCCATAGTAGGTACAAAACCTAATTTTTTTTGGTCTTGCGCTAGTTGCTTTCGCCAGTTGCTAATTTCATCTCGAGTAACAAAGGTTTGCATTGCTTCGTCTAAAGTGTTGATTCAAATCGGACAAAGCTAGAGCTTTTTAGGTTAGTTCATGATTAATTCGTAATTTTGCTAGCATATTCAACTGAATGGAAAAGAAGAAAATCCTATTTATTTCTCAAGAAATCTTTCCTTTCTTACCAAAATCTGAAATTTCCGGCAGCGCTAGACGCATCACCCAGGCAGTTCAAGATGCAGGTAAAGAAATCCGTGTATTTACACCTCGTTTTGGTGCAATTAACGAAAGACGTCATCAATTACATGAAGTGATTCGTTTATCGGGTCTTAACATTAGCATCGATGACCACGATCACCCACTGATCATCAAAGTTGCCTCTGTTTCAGCCGCGCGCATGCAGGTCTATTTCATAGACAACGATGACTACTTCAAGCGCAAAACATGTTTGCAAGAAGAAGATGGCAAGTTCCATCCAGACAACGACGAACGCGCGATGTTCTTTAGCAGAGGTGTACTCGAAACAGTCAAAAAATTAGGTTGGCAACCAGACGTTATTCATTGTCACGGCTGGCTCACAGGTGTCATGGCACTTTACATCAAGCATATTTTCAACAAAGACCCTCATTTCAAGGAAACCAAAGTTGTATACAGTTTGTACAACGAAAGTTTCGACGAACCTTGGGATCCGCGTTTCGCAGAAAAATTAACTTTTGATGGTTTCCCTCAAGATGTAGCTGACGCTCTTAAAGACAGCAGCTTTGAGAATATTACTAAAGTAATTTTATCGCACTGTGATGGCGTTAATATTGCAGCAGAAAATCTTTCCGCCCCACTGCAGAAGCTTTACGATGAGTGCTCGGCTCTAAAAATGCCTTATATGGCTGAAGAGCAGCAAGGCAAAGAGCTTTCGGCTTTCTTTGATAAAGTCATTGAGTCTAACGTTTTAGCTTAAGCAGCATGAAAGCAATTAGCGCACTTGCAATTTTGTTGCTTTTTGTGACGGCCTGTACCAAAAAGAATCCCAATTTAGGTAAAGATATCATTGACCCCAATGCCTTACTCAATGGCGTCACAACTGATACCTTTGAACTTATTACCTATTCCATCCTTGAAGATTCAACCGAAACTAAAAATGCTTCTAATGTTCTCCTAGGATCTTATGTAGACCCTAAATTTGGCAAAGTACAAGCATCGGTTTTTACTGAATTCAGGCTTCCAGGCCTCAACCCAAATTTTGGCAACCCTTCTCAAATTGTCATTGACTCTTTTGTCTTGGCTTTTGAATACCTCGGTTATTACGGAGACCTCAGTGCTCAAAACTTTGAAGTCTATGAACTCTCAGACTCTATTGAAAATGACGCAACAACCAAATATTATCAATTTTCTACCTTAAATACGCTCAGCCAAAACTGGGTAGCACAAGGCCTAGGCACCATTATTCCGGACCCTATCAACCCAACAATTGTTGCGGGTAAAGAAGTTGATCCACAATTGCGTATCCACCTAGACACCAATAAAGCTTGGTCGTTTATCAACCAATCGATCAGCAATCCAAGTACTTTTGCTTCAAATGCTGCATTTCAAGATTTCTTCAAAGGTTTCCAGGTCAAGGTAAATAATCCGGCTCAAACCTCGGGAAAAGGGGCTATTTTGTACCTAGATATCAACAACAACGCGGCGTCTAAAATGACGATCTATTTCAAATTGGCAGGAGTTCCCAAGACCTACGATTTCAATATCAACTCCAACTGCACCGACTTCACAAACGTAAGCCACGATCATGCCAATACCCCGATTGCTGCTATCTTAGCCGATAGCACTTTGGGTCAGAAATCATTCTATGCGCAGGCTAATAAATTGCGCGCTATGGTTAAAATTCCCGGGCTAGACCAACTTCCAGAAAACATCATCATTCACCGTGCAGACCTAACGCTACCGGTTCAATTCCAAACGGGTTACCGTTACAAACCAGGTTCACGTGTTACAGCGGCAAGTAAGCTCAATGCAGCAGATGTCTACTATACTTCACTTGGCATTGCGGGGCTTTACTCTGATTCCAAAAAACAATACGAACTAGATATCCGTGCCTATTTGCAATCGCTTGTCAATGGCAAATTAGAGAATACAGGCATTGTAGTTTCACCACTTTTCTTCAGAAACTCAGCCGAACGCATTGTTTTTAATGGTATTGAAACCACCAATAAAAAGAAGCCCAAACTAGTAGTTACTTACACAACTTATTAATTATGTGTGGAATTGTTGCATACATTGGCAAAAAACAGGCCTATCCGATTGTCGTTAAAGGACTCAAAAGATTAGAATACCGCGGCTATGACAGCTCTGGTGTAGCTTTATCAAATAATGGTCACCTCAATGTTTACAAGCGCGTTGGTAAAGTAAGTAACCTAGAAGCTTTTGCGGCAACACAAAATTGTGATGGACACGCCGGTATTGGACACACGCGTTGGGCAACTCATGGCGAACCTTCAGATGTCAATTCGCATCCACATACTTCAATGGATGGTAAAATTGCCCTGATCCACAACGGCATTATTGAGAATTATGACGTCCTCAAAAAAGAATTGCTGAAAAATGGCTATGTCTTCAAAAGCGAGACAGACACCGAGGTAGTTGTCCATTTAGTAGACTACATTCAGAAGAAGGAAAACGTATGGTATGGCGAAGCTTTGCGTTTGGCCCTGAACCATGTCGTTGGTGCCTATGCCATTGTTGCTATTTCTTCAGATTATCCAAACAGACTCGTTGCTGCCAGAAAAAGTAGCCCACTCGTTGTTGGAATTGGTGCAGATGGTTCTTACTATTGTGCCTCTGATGCGACACCAATTGTAGAGTACACCAAAAAAGTAGTTTACCTAGATGACGAAGAAGTAGCGGTCATTGACCTCGAAGAAGGCCTCAAACTCTATGATATTTCGGATCAGCAAAAAACGCCATTTTTCCAAGAACTCGAGTTAGAACTTGAGGCGCTTGAAAAAGGTGGTTACGAGCACTTCATGCTCAAAGAAATTCACGAACAACCACGTTCTATTCAAGATTGTTTCAGAGGTCGCTTGAACTCTGAAGAAGCTTGGGTAGCACTTGGCGGTATCCGTGAATACGAGCAAAAAATGATCTCTGCCAATCGCCTTATCATTGTGGCTTGCGGTACCTCATGGCACGCAGGCTTGGTGGGTGAATACCTCATCGAAGACCTCGCCCGTATCAATGTTGAGGTTGAATATGCCAGCGAATTCCGTTACCGCAACCCTATTCTCAGCGAAAACGATGTGGTCATTGCCATTTCACAGTCTGGTGAAACCGCAGATACGCTAGCAGCACTTGAATTAGCTAAATCAAAAGGAGCCACAATCCTAGGCATTTGCAACGTTGTGGGTTCGTCTATTGCGCGCATCACCGATGCAGGTTCATATACACATGCCGGCCCAGAAATTGGGGTGGCATCAACTAAAGCCTTTACAGCTCAAGTAACAGTGCTTACCCTCATGGCCTTGTCTTTAGCTAAAAAGAAAGGCACGATTTCTGAATCCAAATTCCGCCAATTATTAGCTGAACTCGAGGCTATTCCAGAAAAAGTAAAACGCGTTCTTGAATCTGATCCTGCCATCGAGCAAATTTCAGCGATTTATAAAGATGCCGCCAATGCACTTTATCTTGGCCGAGGCAGTTCTTTCCCTGTTGCACTTGAAGGCGCACTTAAGCTCAAAGAAATTTCTTATATCCATGCAGAAGGTTATCCGGCTGCAGAGATGAAACACGGCCCAATCGCCTTGATTGACGAAAACATGCCGATCATCGTCATTGCTACCCAAGGGACCTCTTATGAAAAAGTAGTTTCTAATATCCAAGAAGTCAAAGCACGCAAAGGAAAAGTTATTGCAATTGTCACCGAAGGCGACGAACAAGTCCGCAATATGGCTGACCACGTCATCGAAATCCCTGAAGTAGACGAATTCTTAGTCCCACTTGTAGCGACAATCCCGCTCCAACTCCTTTCTTACCACATCGCTGTTATGCGCGGTTGTAACGTAGACCAACCAAGAAATTTGGCAAAGAGTGTGACGGTGGAGTAAGTTCCTGCTTTAGATGAGATGACTAATTGAACAAAACGAGAATGCCGTTTTTGGTGGTATTTTAAGTCGCTAACTTTTTTGTTTAAAATTAATAGTCAATTATTACATTGCAAAAGTGCTATATTTTAGCCTGAAGTTTTAATAGGAAGTCGCAATTGATATCCTTACATCGTTATAGTTTGAATTTAAAAAGTAAATAGTTGACCATAAAAAAGGGGGAGCCTAGCCCCCCCCTTTTTTTGTGAATAAAGAGACTTATTGTAGAACAATTCTGAACATACGTTGACTGTTTGCTGAGTAAACAGTAATAAAGTACAGTCCTTTTTGGTAACTATCCAAGTTAATAGGTGTTATTTCATTACCATTGATAGCATTCTCGACTCTTAAAATCTCACGGCCATTTAAGTCTAAGATTTTATAGCTTAGTAATTCAGTTGCTCCCTCATTTGATATAAAGAGTGAACCTGTAGTTGGATTAGGATAGATATTCAAGGCATCAAATGCAGATGAATTCAGTCCGGCGTCGCAAATAGTAACGGTTACTAGAACGTTAGCGGTATCATCTGGACACACCCCATTTCCTGTGATGTAATCATAGTTATACAAACCTGCAATATTGCTTGAAATAACGGTGTTCCCATTAATTGCTTGATTTGATGGGTCGTACCAAGTACCATCTAAGTTTACAATTCCAGATAAACCATCGAGTAGGTTGAAAGATGTAAGGTTACAAACATTAATTGTTCCGTCAACACCTGCACTTGAGGCATCATAAACACTTACTGTTGCTATCGTTGTATCTGACGTACAACCAGTTTGAACAATATATTGAGCAGAATAATCATTTGCTGCAAGGGTACTGATGTTCATAGTAGACCCTGAAATGATACCAGGGTTAGCGGCGAAAGACCACGTTCCATTGTTTTGGCCTGGAATTATCACAGTGTTCAGATTCACTAAACTGTCAGCACGACAGATATTAACTGAACCATCTACTCCAGGTGTTGGAATACAAACATCAATGCAAAATTCGTCAACAAATAAATACCAGCCATCTAGGCCTCCTGGTGGAATATGGAAGGCTATATAGACATTCCCAGTATATGCACTAAGATTGATAGAAGTGTCCTGATATTCGGTATTTGAATATTGGTCTAATGCCATCAATTCAGTTGTAAAATCAGCTGGGTTTGTACCTGTAGTAGATAGAACCATTCTAAAATCATTAGGCTCGAATGAGCTGTAGACAGCATAGCGGAAGGTTAATACTTCGTTGCCAGTAAGTATCAATTGTGGTGAAATAAGGTAGTCATCGTTATCACCAGCATTGAAGTCAGTATTGATTGCGGCTGCGTTATTTCCATTATAAGGATTTAGGGTATTATTTAAATTCCATGAACCATCATTGTTATTATCAATAACAGTCCAACATGCTTCAGAAGTTGAGCTTGCGTCAAAACTTTCGCAGAAACCAATTGCAGAAAATGCCGCACAATCGGTTGTAAATGCTCCACCTAAGGTCCAAGCACTTAAGTTAGTACCACATACGCCTTGATAATAAACGTCATAGGTAGTGTTGTCCATTAAACCTGTGAGGGAGTAATATATAGAATCATTAGAAATGGTAACAGCTTGATTGTTGAGAATGGTACCACTACCTTGAGTAAATCCAGAAACGCCATATTCTATGTTGAACAGGTTGGTTGATGAACAGCCCGCTGACCACACTAAATCTGCGGAGTTAGAGGTGACAGTTGTTTCAACGATTGCGCCAGAAGATGGGCAAGCTGGTGCAGCAATAATAGTAATGTCATAATCTTCTGTTTCACCCCAGCCGTAATTTGCACAAGGATCGAGATTAACTCCACTTATATTCCATGCACAACGTACACGCATTCTGTGTGTTCCGGCAGGGGGGGAGCAACTTAAACTAACTGGAAAAGCGGCAGAAGCATTTACTTGGCCTGTGGTTAAACCACTTCCGATTACTCCTGGTGTAAAACCAACACGCTCATTTGTTAATGGATCTGTTGAGGTTGTAAAGATGCCATCATCATTGTAATCAATCCAAACACTAAATCCTTGACTACCCCACTCTCCAGTTGATACTGATAGGGAGTAAGTTGTTGACGGAACAAGTTCGGCAGTGTAATTTGCTTGACCAGTGTAGTATGTATAGGACGGCGTGCCTTGTACGAACCCAGTATTGTTGTCAAGTGTTGTGCCAATTAATGTTACATTAGAAATCAAATCACCGACACCGGTACCAGTAGTATAGGTTGGCGTACAATAGCAGTTTTGAAAAGGCTGCATAGTTACCTCAATTGGAGTAGAGGTGCCACTGTTGCTGGCACAAGTAACTACACATTGATAATAGGTGTTGGCTGTTTGACTTGTACTGAGGGTAGCATTGGTTGCTGAGGAAATGTCGGTAAAAGTAGTGCCGTCTGTAGAAGACTGCCATTGGTAAGTTACCCCCACACCAGATGTGATGTTTGCTAGAGATAACGTAACATTTTGGCTAGAACAAACAGAGGAAAGAGAGGCTACAGTGTTCCCAGGGGCTGGCGTACCAGAACATGGTGTAGTAGACTCTGTTATTACGATGTTGTCAAAATTCAAATAGTAATCTCCTACTGTTCCATATGTGGCATTAAAGCGAACATAGAGATCGCCGGCAGCCGGCGTAAAACTTACTGTTCTGGTGGCGCAGTTTCCTGATACGACATGGTTTGCTTGGCTAACTGTTTCAGCGGTAGTCCATGGCCCACTAAGAGAAGCTGCGTATTGCACCTCGAAAGATCCCCAGTCACCAGTTTGACCAGTTGTATTTGCACTCCATTGTGCCACTTTGTAATCATAGGACAAACTAACCACTCCTGCTACGCTGGAGCCAACCAACGGAGAAGTAAAAATATCAGTAGGATTGAAATCATATATATTTACTCGCAAGGCCCCGCCTGATCCACCACAAGCAGTTCCACCTGAATACCAATAGGTAGCCCATGGGGATAATCCTGTCCAACCTTCTGCGCCGGTATCAAAGCTTTGGGTGTAATTGACTTGACTAAAAGAAATACTAGGCAGCATTCCAAAAAGAAAAGTTAAAATGAATAGGTAATTATTTTTCATAGTTAAAATTTTATAATGAAGCTAAGATAATGTATTATCTCCGAAGAATAAAATTAATTTAAATTATTATCAATTGAATGAGCTGATCAGACATCCAGTCGTTCACTTCTACGAAGAATTCGTGTTTTTTGTGCCCAATTGCTATAAAACAAAACTATTAAGTAATATGTAAAACCAAAACAGAGCGTTTCACCCCTTACAGACGTTTGAGCACAACCAATTTAGAGTTCATTTGTTACCTTTGTCTATGCAAGAAAAGAAAGGCATTGCCATTTTAGGATCGACGGGGTCAATTGGAACGCAAGCACTTGAGGTGTTGGCAGCTTACCCAGATTATTTTGATTTACAGGTCTTAACGGCTGGAAAGAATGCCGATTTGCTCATTGAGCAAGCCTTAAAATTCCAACCCAATTCAGTGGTTATCACTGACGAAAGTCAGTATCAGAAAGTAAAAGACGCACTCTGGGCTGCCGATATTCATGTATATGCAGGCCAGGAAGCGCTCTGCCAAGTAGTGGAGTCAACGGAAGTACATACTGTTCTGACTGCGCTCGTAGGTTATGCCGGACTAAAGCCTACCATTCATGCCATCAATGCGGGAAAAACAATTGCCCTAGCGAATAAAGAAACACTCGTGGTTGCAGGTGAATTGATCACCAATTTAGCCAAAGAGAAAGCGGTTAGTATTTATCCAGTTGATTCTGAACATTCTGCCATATTTCAATGTCTGGTTGGTGAATTCCATAACCCAATTGAAAAAATATACCTTACTGCTTCTGGAGGCCCCTTCAGAGGATTTACCCATGAGCAACTTCAAAGTGTAACTTTAGAACAAGCCCTGAAGCATCCCAATTGGAGTATGGGAGCCAAAATCACCATTGACTCTGCGAGTTTAATGAACAAGGGTTTGGAAGTCATTGAAGCCAAGTGGTTATTTGGTTTGCAACCAGAACAGATCGATGTCATTGTGCATCCGCAGTCAATTGTCCATAGTTTGGTGCAGTTTGAAGACGGTAGTATGAAAGCGCAAATGGGCTTGCCTGACATGAAGCTTCCCATTCAATTTGCTTTAACGTATCCAGCACGTTTTCAGACCGATTTTCCACGTTTCAATTTCATGGATTATCCGCAACTCACTTTTGAGCAGCCCGACCGCAAGGTGTTTAAAAACCTAGCTTTAGCTTATCAAGCGATGAATGCGCAAGGTACTGCAGCTTGTGCCTTAAACGCAGCTAATGAAGAAGCGGTGGCGGCATTTCTTGACAGAAAAATTTCGTTTTTGGAAATCGGTCAGCTTAATGAGTATTGCATGCAAAGCATCCCGAATGTGTTGCATCCGAAATATGAAGATTTTGTAGCAACCGATGCGCAGGCAAGGGCTTTTGTACAAGCGCAACTTGCTAAATAAAAACGTTTAGAAAAACGCCCGAAGTTCCATTCCACCCGTATGAATACTGCGTTGACCCTGCGCTGATCTTCCGCTGTAATGTAAACTCAATTGAAGGTTTTTTCCGAGTGTTTTTTGAAAATTAAGCCCCCAAGTGAGGTTGGCGCCAGCCCTCAAACCTTCTAACATTTCATAAGCAACAGCCGATTGCTGATTGCCAGTGAAGTCGAAATAGATGTATTTGATATTTCCGGTAATACTCGATTGTTCAGTTTTATTGACTTTCCAAGAAAAATCTACTGATTGAGCCAAGCTCTTTTCTTGACCATAAATGGGATTATTTTGTTTTTGGGTGAGCCCTCCAGTCAAACTTAAACGAAGTTGACTTTCTTTCTGATAAATGAGTTGTGGTTTGAATTCGGCTATATTTAATTCGTAATTGCGCCCGGAGGTATAATCTGCAAATGCCGCATTTTGACCTTTACTTAGGGTGCCTTCAAAGGCAAATGCCTCTCCTAAGTTGAGGCGTAAATTCAACTGATGCAATAGTGATTTTCTGGCATCTTGACCATTTGCCAAAAGTGTTTTACTTTGGTTATTACTCCAGTTGTAGGCCGCTGAAAAACGTTGCCCATTGCGGTTGAAATAAATAGTATTGGAAAGCTGTGCATTGGCGAAAAGCAATGAATTATCGGCAATTTGCGTTGCTAACGGGTTGATCCACTGTGCCATATTGGCTTCGCTGAGTTTGCGTTGCACACGAATTTTTGTTTGGTTGGAGAATTTGGATAACACGCCTAGAACGCCATTGCGGTTGCGCCAAATTTGTTCGGGCCTCCACAGGATGCTTTGATTCCATTCGTTGGCATATACCGTCGCGTAGTCTGTGCTCGGAACAAAAATCCGAATGTACTGCGCTTGGTCTACATATTGGGCAATTTCAAATTCGTTGAGGTCTTTGATGCCATCGTTATTATAGTCGATCCAAGCATATACGCCTTGACCATCATTGACGCGCAGATACTGAAAACGTCTTTTCTGTTCGAGCCCTGAGCCTAACTCATAAAAGGTGTTGATCACAAGGGCGTTCTTGAGAAACTTTCCATTGTAATCAATGCGGCCCACAGCACTATTTTCTGGACTCTGATCCATAAGTGTGGAGTCGATGATCAAAAGCTGACGCATACCTAAAATGGTCTGAAGTTGATGTTTAGGATGGCTGTCCCATTTGAGTTCGAGACCACTGGTACGGGCTTTGGCAGCTGCACTGAGCGCAGTATTTTCTGGACGCCAATCATAGCGCTCTCGGTAAAAAACCTTCAGCTCCATTCCTTTTTTAGGTAGATAGGCGAGGTAGCCTTGCGCATCATAGAATTGATAGGATTGCGAACTTAATTGTTGTTGCACTTCAAATACATTCCATTCATGGTCATCTGTGAATCCTAATTGAAAAGCACCTATTTGTTTGCTGAATTTTGCC
>JBIPMW010000293.1:0-97713 GCA_044376455.1 Crocinitomicaceae bacterium
AGTTCATGGGGCACGAGAAGGGGGAGTACGGTGGCCAGTGGCTGGTCACCCTAGAGAAACTCATCGAAGCCAAGGACCTAGCCAACCTGCTTCAGGTTCCTCTCGTCGGCTTCCTGTACCTAAAGGGCGACGGTGTCCTGCTGACTAAGGCCTTAGCCAAACAAGCAGAGGATAACCCTAACGCCTATGAGTTTGTGGCCAACATGGAGTGCCGCAAGTCAGAGACACAGAGAACCACAAACGGCGGCACTGCAAACAGGTGCAACGCCTACTTGGATATGACTGATGCCAAGGTCTTCCGAAAGTAAATGTTAAGATACACAGACTTGACATCGCATTTATTATCGAAGTAACGGTCGATTACAACTCGACGGGCATCCATCCCTGCCCAGCGGCCAAGGCGAAAGCACAGCCCGAAGAGATGGTCCTCCGGTGGGATCGCCGGGAGTTTCTTGATGGTGCCTGCCGGTTGTACGACTGTCCGGGTAGGGGTGACACGCCATCACGCAGTGATAGGGTTAAACGAGAGTGACTGCGAAATCAAAACCATCTCTCGGGGCGTCCATGCTCCGGCTCGGATCGAATGGTGGACCCCGACTTCCTACTTATGTAGGGAGTCGTATGCCCCTCTCAAACCGAATGGTGTTCGATTAGAAGTGTGAGCAGTTGTTTGAGTGGTTTCTTACTTTTAACCAAAGGGAATGACATGAAGGTCCGAATGAGGATGGCTGACGGTAAGTTTGAGGTAGAGGTGGATGGAAAGGACACCAAGGATTGCTTCGCCCAGATCGCAACATCCGCCGAGGTGTTTGGCAACTCTACTTGCGGTGCTTGTGACTCGACCCGCACAGTCCCGGTTGTCAGGGAGCGTGACGGGAATACCTATCACGAGGTTAAGTGTATGGACTGTGGGGCGACCCTTGCCTTTGGTCAGAAGAAGCAAGATGGAAGCCTGTTCCCTAAGCGGAAGGGCAAGGACGGGTCCTATCTTGAAGGCAATGGCTGGATGAAGTGGAAGGCCCACCAGCAGGAGCGGGAAGTCGAGCCCTTTTAGTGCAGCATAGGGGCCGAGCAAGGACATAAACCTTGCATGAGACCCCTAGTCCTAGCCTTGGTGGTGTTCGTTCTTGGTTGCCGGGAGAGCGGCATATCAAGCGACCCGCCAATGGCTAGGGCAGAGGGGTTCTTGTGGGTCACGGTCGCCCCCTCTAAGGACTTCTCCCATGGCCTGCCTCAGGTAGTGGACATCGAGCGGCGGCTGCCCCTCAAGCACGACTACTACCACGAGGACCCGGTGACTTGGGTGCATGAGGGCACCCACTACATCAACTCCAACATCACCAGAGAGAAGGGCAAGCAGGGGCTGTACCTGCTGGACGGCAAGGCTGTGATCCTCAACTCGCCCAACCTCACCCTTGAACAGATCGCTGTCGCCATACCCGAGAAGGACAGACGTACGATCTATCAGACCTACCTGATTGACCAGCGGCAGTGGTGGAACAAGGAGCCCCTGTACCTGCTGAACGAATGGGTCGCCTATGGAAATGGTACGGCTTGCCGGAAGTCTTTGAACAAGACGGGGAAGGACCGGATTGACACGGTCAGGTTTGCCTTAGAGATGGAAGTCTATGTCAGGCACATGGCTTCCCTTGCTAGGAAAGACCCCGCCTATAAGGACATAGAAACACTTGATGCCTTTATAGATTGGCATGGCAACCGGATTAGATACTTGGCTGGACCAGAGGACACTGAACTCGCAGTGTCCATGCTCGACAACAAGACAGTCCCGGTCGGAAAGGTCGAGCGGATGGTGCCCAAAAAGTAAAGATACACAGACTTGACACGGGATTTACAACGGGGGCATGAGCAAACAGAAGGATAGAAACCGGGCGAACCTTGAGGTGTACGCCGAGCAGTCAGTCCGTTGTGCTGTGTGCTGGTGGAGGAAGTTCAGACCCGGGCGTCAGTGTGAACTACACCATATCGTGGGTCGCCGGGGACACGATCCTCATCACCATCGCAACTTGCTGATGGTCTGCAATGAATGCCACTACGGCTATCACTCGGGCGGTGCTAAGACACTCAGCCTAGGGCAGATACTACAAGCCAAAGAGGACGAAGACGGGGAGGTTGACATCCCGTTCCTCGCCAAACTCATGGGGAGAAAGGGCCTAAAGGAGGACCCGCTACCCCTACCATCGTGGGCCATAGAAGAGAGGAAGAACAATGCGGGCAAGTGACGCTCACCACTGGCGGGTTCTGAGAAAGCAACTTCAAGAAGGGACGAACGGCCATGCCAATCAACAGTCGGAACAAGGGCAAGAACGGGGAACTGGAACTGTGCCACACACTCAAGGAGATGTTCGGATGGGAAGCAAGACGGAGCCAGCAGCACTGCGGGGATGCCGGGGACGCGGACGTTGTGATCGAGGGAATGCCGACAGCCTTCCCCGAAGTGAAGAGGGTGGAGAAGTTGAATGTCATGAAGGCAATGGAGAAGGCGGTCGAGCAGTGCCAAGGGAAGACTCCCCTGCTGTTCCATCGCATGAACCGGAGCAAGGTGGGCTGGCTTCTGACCATCCGGCTGGAAGACTTGATGCCCCTACTAGAGATGGTGGACTCCATGCCTTCCCCTCCGGAGCCCTCCGATCCGCCGTCCGAGAGCGTTACGACCTTGTTCCAGCGGCTGGGGTTCGGCGTTGCGCTGAAGCCATGGCACACGGAGCCGAGCGATTCGGAGAAGGCAACTGGATGAAGGGCATACCCATGGGTCATGTCTTGAACCACGCCCTTGCCCACATATTTAACTACTTAGATGGTGACCGAAGTGAGGATCACCTCGGCCATGCGGTAGCCAACCTGTGCATGGCTTGCCACTTTGACGAGAACCCTGCCGTCAGGACCACTGACGAATACTCCATCATCAGAGAGGGTGGCAATGACTGAGGACAGCATCCCCTGTTTACAGGCCAAGATCGCAGCCCTCAGGGAAAGCCGGGATATGTGGATGGACCTGTCGAACAGCCATGCCATGGATGCCGACCGCTACAGAGTAGAGGTAGTCAACCTTAAGGGCAGGGTGTGGGAACTTGAGCGGGACATGAAGGCCAAGGACATTGTCCTTCAGTGTGCCCGCCACTCGTTGACCAGAGCCGACATACTCAATGCCGAGTTGGCTGATCGTATTCCCAAAGCAACGGATTGCAAGCATTCTGAAATATGGGTGGGGCGTGACGCTTCCGAATGAGAGGACGAGATCGGTCCTGTACACAAGGGACTTTCTTCTCAGACTGTCGAATCCTTACCTGCCAGACGGAATCAAGAAGGTTCCCAAGTCAGTAAGGGACGAGGCCCGCAGACTCCTCAGGCATTACCCGGGGGTGGTTGATCTGTCAGAGGCGGGCAAGGATTGCCCGCGAGTGTTCGATCAAGAGGAGGCTTGGCGATGCACGACATAGAACATGAAGCCCTTGCCGGTGGATGGCGGGCCCTGTGTGTCGGCGTCATGCTTCAAGGGGTGCAGCGGGCAGAGGCCAGCAGCAAACTCTACAAGCCGGGTGCCAAGCATAAGATTGATGGCAATGGCGGAATGGATAAGGAAGTCCTAAAGCAGAGGGCCCAAGCCCGAGAGTGGATCAAGGGTGGCGTCGGGTTGGTCACCTTTGAAGATTGCTGTGAGGCTATGGAGTTAGACCCTGACAGGACTCGCCAGCGTATTGACGAGTGGTGCTACGAGAAAAGGAGGACACCCCTTCATCGTTCTCCCCTGCCGGAATGGGCCGACGAGGGTTAGCCTAGGGCTATGTTCAAACGACGCCCTAAGACTAAGGCCAAGCCGCCTGTGCGTGAGCCTAAGCCATGCCGCGAGTGCGGGTGCCCCGGCGTGTACGGGATAGATACCTTTGGGGTTGTCTCGGAAGAGTGGCGTTGCCGAGAGTGTCACGAGAAAGCCTGCCGAACTGTTATTCGGGAGGACATATTCACTAGGTACGGGGTGCCTTGATGCTAACCCCGGAGCAGCAGGCCATCGCAGAGCAGGCCATGAAGTTGGTTCCTGTTTGCGTCAGGACCTTCCTCAAGAATATGCCCTGCATCCGGCAGGTTGCTGAGTGTTGTGACTTAGAGAGTGCCGCTTACTTTGCCTGTTGCCGTGCGGCTAGGACCTATGACCCAACCAGAGGGGTAGGACTGTCGGCCTACTTCTCGGTGGCTATTAAGAATGGGATGCTGCAAGAGGTACAGAAGGAACTAAAGAGTCAGTCCCATTCCATCAAGCGTATCCCATTGGACGAGATTCACAGACGCCAGCCACCCAAGAGAGAGCAGGGAGAGCAAGCCCTCCCCGCCCTCCTTGAGTTGACCGAAGACGAACGAGATTGGATCGAGCAGTACGTCTTTGAGGGGGCTAGTTTCAGGGCGTTTGGTCGGCAGTCTGGTCGTGATCCCCGGACTGCGAAGAAGATTCTGAAGTCCCATCTGGACAAGTTGAAGACTGCTGTCGAGCATCGGCCCTAGCCATACGCCTAAAGGCCCGCCTCCTTTCCCGCCTGACTGACCCACCATAGGCACACTTCTCCCGCCAGCCATCCCTTCCGGGGTAGCCAGCAGCCTTAGCCTTGAGGGCGTAGTGGAACCAAGGCTGGTGGTAGCCGTCGCCATTGGACCGCTTGATCTTCTTACGCTTGAGGAGGGCAACGATGTCCTTCCAAGTCATGCCCCCTTGGTTCTTCCTCTCGGCCCACTCAACCAGCCTTCGCTCATGCTCGTCGTGAATCCAAGCCCCGACTCGACTCCTCATCCAGCCAGCAGGAGGTCGGCCACCGTGAGGTAGTCCCTTCTCCTGCCGAATGGCAAGAGCATCACGGGTTCTTGTCCTGATCCACTCACGTTCTAGTTCTGCGACCGAGGCAAGCAGGTGCATGACGAACTTGCCAAGGGATGTCCCGGTATCGAGGGCAATGTCCAAGGACAGAAGGCTGACCCCCTTACTGGCAAACATCTCAAGCAGTTGGGCTGCGTCATAGACTGAGCGGAAAGCCCGGTCCATCTTTGACCAGCACACTACGTCCCCGTGCTGGGTCAAGACCCACAACTTCAGGCCCTCTTCCCGTTCGGTGAAGGGCTTGGCACCAGAGGTAGCCTTGTCCTTGAACACCCCGCCCCAAGTATGAGTCTCTTTGTACTTCTCGTAGGCCAGAAGGATTGCCTTCTCCTGTACCTCGTAGGTGTATTGCTGACCCGCAGTTGAGGCTCGGGCATATCCATAGAAGGTAGGCATAGTTTCCTCAGGGACAGAAGTCTAGGACCGACTTGAGTGCGTCTGCTTCTTCACACTCTCGGGCCATGATCGGAAGAGTTTTTGTGTACTCAATCCACCAATCGGCGTGGGCTTGGCTTGAACTATTTGCCTTTAGTTGTGGCCATACGATACGGAACCTATGGCCAGACTTGCCAGTAAGCCACTGCTCAGTGGACCAGACCAGCCTTCGCCCCTCGCCGGGAGAGAATCCAAGTGCGACAAGTTTCAAGAAAACTTCATTGATCTTCCCGTGAATCTCCCGATAGAACTGCTCCCTCTCCTCCACGCTTCGACCAGTGGTAGTCCGCATATCTTGACGCTGCCAGTACGGCTTGCGTGTCCTCCTTTCCTAAAAAGGTATCGCCCAACTCTGCTGCCATGACAGTGGCCGACCGACCAACGATCAGCCACATCCCCCTCTCTACCTTGTCAGTCCACGCTGGCTTACTCATCGTCCCCCCTGTGGTGAAAACAAACCGTGGTTCCACTTGCTAACCTTGGAATCTGTGGCCCTGTCGGACTCGCCCCTCCTCAGGTCGTAGTGCTTCTGCCTCTCGATCATTGCCCGCTCGGCAACCCAAGGACTGAGGGCCAGCCCCGCAAGAGAAGCCTCCTCCTCTTCGGGGCTGGGTGCCTCGTCACTGACATCACGAAGGTTCACTTGGACTTCCTCCCTTTCTTCTTGGCCTGATACCTATCCCAATCAATGGCCAAGGACCGGGCGACTTGCTTGTCCGGTCTCTTGAGAAAGCCCTTCAACTCAAGGGCATTGATATGGCACACCACCCCGTTGACGTTCTTGATTCCCATAGCCCCAGCCATCTGCCTCAGGGAGGGCTGGCAATCCTTCTCGGTGATGTACTCCACGATGTAGTCGAGCAGTTCTTCCTGCCGTCCGGTCAGGTCAGGACTTGCAATCGGCATGGTCAACCCTTTCAGTTGGCGACGAAGACTGCCTTGTTACCGGCAGCCTCAAAGAAGGAGAACGTGGCACGGGTCTCACCCTCAAGGATCACCTTGAGAGCATCGGCTGGGCAGCCAAGACGAACCCTTGCCTGAGCATCCTTCTTCTTGGGCGGATAGAAGGAGACCTTGTAAGCAAGGGCCGGGTCTTCAATGCCGACCCGGACAAAGGTCATGGTCTTGTCCTTGCTCGACCACTTGGCAGTGATCCGGTCGCCTTGAACCCAGCCCAACTTGCCGGTCATCTGGCGAGAGAACTGGCAGGAAAGGGCACAGTCCCTGCCGCCTTTAGGTTTGGAGTGGCCGTTCGATGTCTGGCCGTAGACAGTCAGGTCAGCACCGGGCTGGCGTCCCTTGGTAGGGGCAAACTCAAAGTCCATTTTGTGTTCCTTAGGTGGGGGTAGAAAAAGAACAGGGGTTGGTGGACTCCCACCAACCCCTGTTCGGGGTGGATCAACCAAAGATTTCCGACAGTTCGGCATCAGTCTCGTCGGCAGCAGGCTCGGCCTCTACCTTCTTGACCTTAGCCTTGGGCTGCGGCTTGTCCTCGTCAGCACCGGAGCGGTGCAGTTCAAGGATCGCCTTGGCCCGTTCCGCCATCGTCTTCCTAGCCTTGGGCTGAAGGAGAGGGATGGTCGGGTCAACATCACGACGCAGTTCATAGACCCGCTGATAGATGGTCGCCGTCTTGACGCCAATCATCTCAGCGAACTCCTCCTTGGTCATGCCTTCGGCCACTGCCTTCAGGTACAGGGGGAGGAACTCGTCAATCATCATCTTCTTCTTCTCGGACTTAGCCATTGATCTTGTTCCTTTCAAACTCTTCGGAAGTGTCACCGGGTTCCGCAAGCAACGCGGCAACCCGGCATTCGATTCCCTTGTCACGCAGGTAAGCCACTCGGTCGAGTGCTTCCTGCATGAAGGGGTAGTGTGCTGGTAGGTTTCGATACTCGTCGCAAGGGTCAATCAACCACTGATCGTCCTTTCTGTAGGTAATGCACCATCCATAGACGTTGATGCCGGAGGGGTGAGTGTCGTTACGGTTGAGATTGTCTTCAGTCATAGGTTCTTTTCTTTTGGAAACGTGGGTCTGGATATAGGAACACGGTCACCATGCTGATCCAATGACTCCAGATCATAAAGTTGGCAATCCATTCAGCGAGGGAGATACAAACTCGGTCGTATCCCATCACCCAAAACTGATAGGTCAGGATCACCACGCTTCTAACTAGGTAGGCAGCAAGAGAGTTAGTGCTGTCCTCCAGTGTCCACAACCAAAAGATGATGAATGCCACTGCTGATAGGGCCAACTGTTGTTCTGTCATGGTTGGTTCAGATGGTCAATGGTCATTCGTTCAGCACAAGGGGAGCGAGTCAACTAACTCCCGCTCCTCGATGTGATTAAAGATTCCTTCGGGCTTGGCTACCCTCCCTTCATAGTGGCCCCAATAGTGGCCGGAGTTATCGGACTGTTCGTACATCAACACAACTGCCTGACTCTCGTCCCAGTTGTGGACCTTGTCATCGAGAACATGGTCCCCAAACTTCTCTGATCTTGAGCGGTTCCGACCGTAGTTCCAGACGCTTCCGTCCAATGTCTGGCCAACTGAATAGCCAATCAGTTGGTGGTGAGCCCGCTCGATTGACTGCCCTCGGTGGATGACGTTCATCTCCAGCATCCGCAAGTTCCTGCTGCCCCACCTGTAGGTACAAGTCAGCGAAGACTTGCCGTCCGTCCGCAGCAACTGTCGGCTACCAGCCGGAGGAATAATCACCCGAATGAATCGACTCTCGGCGTGAACCTTATGGCCGGTCTCATGGCGGGGGGCTACCCAATACAGGACCAACTCAGGCAGCACCCACATAAGTGGTTCACCCTTATCGTCCCGGCCCACAACTACTGGGTTGCGGTTGCCCCCGGAGAACCTACTCATGATTCCGGTGGTCCAAACCTCCTCGCCCTCCACGAACTTGCAGCCCGGAAACATGGCGATCTTGATATGAGGGTAAGTCTTGGTCAGACGGATAGCCTCGGAGTGAACCTTGGCAGCCAGCGTCTTAACCCTCATCTCATTCCAGACAGGCTCGTCCACCTTGGGGACAGAGAACTTTGCTGACACCCCGCCACTTGCCAACAAGTCATGGTTGTCAAACTCAGGGGGAACCATGCTTTTGTACCAATCCAACTTGGATAGGCATGAGCCGGGAAGGAAGTCATGCCACAGGTCAACGGGATTGTTGCCGTGAAGGTGCTGAATGACATCGCACCTCTCTTGGTGGTGTTCTCCGGTGTAGGCAAGGTTGGCCATCAACTTGCCGTCCCTGTCGCGGATAACTAGAGCATCGCAGTCTGGCCTGCCAGACCTACGCTCCCTGCCGCCGTGCCACTTGCCACGATAGGCTTCCGTCCCATCGGCATTGAAGTAATCAGCCACCGAATCAAGGCCACACCTTACCCCCATCGGCATAGAAACAGGGAGCCACTTGTGCATCCGCTTCCGGTACTGGGTAGTGGTGAAGTTAAGGTGGTAGACTGTGTACAACTCGCCCCGTTCCTTGTGGCCACTGATCGTGGCGTAGGTCTTGATCGTGTCCTTCGGGGAGAAAAGCCGGTAAACAAACTCATTGCCGGTGTCTTTGCAGTTCATCTTCACCACGCAGCCCCGGAGAAGGTTGCTTGTGCCAGCCTGCCGGAGATTGCGATAGGACACTGGGTCCCTCTTCATTAAGGCTTCCGTCTTACGGACAAGCCAAGAGAACGTCGGGATTTTCTTGAGTTCAGGCATCGTCCAATGATTCCTTGTTGGGGTCGTTCGGTATAAGAACCTTGGTTGCCCAAGACGGGACGCTCCCATCTTGAGTCGCGGCCACAATCAACTGACCCTTGAGCGGCTTGTCAGGCCAAGGGGTATAGGTATCCGTCACCAAGATCGTGACATCAGGGGCATACTCCTTCTCGGAGTGGGCCAAAGGAATCCGCATATCAGTGCCACCACCACCGACAAACTCGAAGTCATCAGGGATGGTTCGGACCTTCATGTCTTGCCCGATCTGAGCATCGGCAGTGATTACCGGCACTTCACCAATAGCCTTGAGCCCGTCGCGGATAACTTGAATAGCCTTCCGCAAACAGCCAGCAGTCATGGAACCAGAGGTATCCACAACCACCACTGCCTTGGGCATATACTTCTTGACCCCCTTCAGCAGAGGCATATCGGGATGGGCATATTGCCGCCGATTCTTACGCTGATAGGTGTAGTCAGGGGCACCCTTGTGATTGGCAGCACACCGACAAACAGTTGCCCTCAGTTGGTCCCAAGGATTGGGCTGGGGTCGCAACTTGTTCTTGATGAGCCGCTTCAATCCGGCAGCGAGATTCCCATTGACATGGTGCCGCCACTCCGAGTCTTCCTCTAACTCTTCCATCTTCTGCTCGACAGCCTCAAGCAGACGGTCTTCCTTGAACCCATCCCAGTTTCCATCGGGTTCTTCCTCGTAGTCTCGGGGCTGTCCATCAGCAGCCGAGCCACCACCGATTGGCTCAAAGCCATCGTCTGCTACTTCGTCACCGCTGCCTGAGTCACTGTCTTGCGGCTGATCTTCACTACCTTGACCTCGGCCCTTGCCGTCATCCGTCGTATCGTTAGAAGGAGGTTCCTGTTTGCCGCCACCATCTTCGTCACCATCGCCTTCTTCATCGGTCGGAACCGGAGTCCCAACAGGAATATCAGGGGGAGGCGGCTGCTTCCGGCTCTCGCTGATGATGTGATAGAGTTGCTCAATCGTCATGTTCCGCTCGACCGCAGGCCACTTAGCCTTGACGTTGTCGAACGTAACTCCACCCTCTGGGGCCATCTTTGCAATGGCTTCCATGAACTCCCAGACCACGACATCCATAGCGATGTTCAGGTCACGGGCTTCCTGAGGAGTTGGGTGGTCACCATAAATCCCCGGAGCCCGATGGCAGTGCCGAAGGATAAGGTGAAGGGCCTCATGGACAACGACATATCCACCCTGCTCAAGGGTCAGGGTTTCACACCAAGCCGGGTCGTAATACATCCGGCCATACTTATCCACCGCCATGGTCCCAAGTCCCGGCCGCTCCACTGGAGTCAGGCTATAGACATAGGGAGCAAGGTATGGGAAGTGTTCGTAGACCATCATCCGAAACTGAGTGATAAGATCGACTGTCTCAACTTGCGGCATACCGAACCTCGACTTGTTTGAGTGTCTGTCTTCCGGCCTTGAGCATTGACTGCTCGATTGGGCCACGATTAAGAGGGTTGCCAACGTCCACTGGAGAGAAGAGAGCCAAGGCAAACCCTCGTCGCCTCAACTGCCGTAAGACTTCGTTCTCGATCTTGGAGAGCCCGCCCCGATAGTGATGTCTAAACATCAGCCCTCCCCTCTGCCTTAGCGATTGCTGCCACTGCATCTGATAGCATTAGCCCGCTCCACCCTTCTGACTCTGCGTTTTCGACCATGTACTTCAAGGCCGACAGCAAGTCGGGGGCAGCGGCAATCAGGTGTGCCGAACAATCAATCACCCTGAAGGCCACTGGCCCCTCGCCTGCAACAATGGTTACTCCATCGTCGTGCAAGTTGCCGTCATCATCGCAATACTCAATCGTCCACGGACCCGGCGTATGGCTCATACTCACCCTGCTTTCTTCTTGCGGAACTCTGGAGGAATCCGGTCGCCAAACTGCTTGATGGCACCAATGGACTTCTTGCTCAGGGGCACCCCGTCAGGCCGAGCCTCGACAAGATGCCGGAGTTGCGTGAAGACCAAGTCAGCAGTGTCCTTGCCGACGTTGCCGCAGAAGAGTTCGACTGCTGCATCCATCCGGTCTTCGGAATACTTCTGCTTCACTGCCGTCACGATGGAAGTCAGCAGGGTTACCGTCAGGTCAGCCCGCTTCTTGTCGTGCTTGAACTCCTTGTTGCCAGCCAGCACTTCCTCAACATCAACGAGGTCGAGTTGGCTAAGGAACTGCATCACGTTCCGGCCAGTGGTCTTGCCGACCATGCCAATGCAGATGTCCTTGCGGATGTCGCTGGGAGCCCCAACACTTTCCGCAGCAGCCAGAGCATCGCGGAGATACTTCCAACTACGGGGAGTGGGGTAAGCCATCTCAGTGTCATCCTTGGGCACTGCAATCCGCTCATTGCTGTTGCGGCGGCAGTAGGACACAAGGTTGGCACCGACCATCGACTTGAACCGCTTCCAATCGGGAGCCACAGTAGGCACCCAGCGGGGCTGGAAGTTGTCATCTTCCGACATCATGCCGGTGGCCCAAGACTCGAAGTCATGCTTCCAATCCCAGTGCCAGAAGCGATTGGCCATCGACTTCTCCAGAGGGCTGGCATTGGGGGCCATTGCCGGTGGATTGCAGGCCGCAAAGAACAGAGTGTCAGGGTGAATCTGGAGTTCACCGAGCCGCCGCTCCGTCAGCATGGACAGCATTGCCGCCCTGACCGAAGGAGGAACGGTGGTCAACTCGTCAAGGAACAGCATTGCCCCCGGTCGAGTAAGCCGTTCAGCCCACCGAGGAGGAGTCTGGGAGAAGAAAGCCCGGTCATCCGAAGGAAATGGGATGCCGGAGAAGTCTTCTGGGGCATGGGTCGAACCAATCAGATACATCAGGTCGCGGCCCAAGATTTTGGACCACTGCCAGACAACCGATGACTTAGCGACACCGGGAGGGCCCTCGATCTTCACCGGGCAGCCTGACTGTGCCACAAGGGCAGCAGCGGCATTGGGGCAAGACTTGGACCACTGTGCGATACTTACCATTCGTGTTTGTCTTTCTGTGGTGGTGGGGTGGGGTGGCCGTCGCCGCCATCCGACAACTGGCCGATCCCCGATAGGGGGTTCCTGTGCGTGTATCCCGTTAGGTACTAAGCACACCAATCAAGAGCGTTGTGGACACTGACCGCAGCGGCAACCTTGTCAGCCATGTCCTGATATTCCTTGAGGCTCACCCCAAGGATTTCCTGATAGTCCTTGAGCAACTGGCTAACCTTGTGGACCTCGTCAGTCCTTCCCTGCTTGCCATCACTCCGCTGCTTCTTGCTGCCAAGGCTTGAAAGTTCAGCCTCAACAGCGGCCAGCCGGTCACGAGCCTCTCCTTGGACAGCCCTAAGGACTGACTTGAAGGAGCGATCATTGGCCTTAAGGGGGAACCTATAGGTCACGATCTCAGGCTTGCTGCCCTGTGAGGCATCGAGTTCAGTGGCGAAAACCTCGAAAGCCTCGATAGACTTCTCGGGGACGAAGTAGTTACCGCCGGTCTTCCGAACAAGGATGCCACCAAGGGACTGAATAACCTTGGCGATGCAGGCCGAAGCCATCTCGGTCGGGAATACCTTGGACCGGGAAGCGAAGACATGGGAGAGGATTTCCTCGGCCTTGTCCTTCTTCGAGTCCAACTGGGGCAGAATCATCGAGTCATACCGTGGAATGGTGACTTCACCATTGGCGTCGGCCACCACTGACAGAACAAACTCAGGCTCGTTCTGCTCAGTACCACGATTCATTCGCCGTGCCTCATAGCCCACTACTTCAGGGGCCAGAGGGAATACTTCCGGGGTGTTGCCCCGAACCTTGAGCCCCGAGCGAGCCAAGAAAGCCTGAAGGGAATACTTCAGAGCAGACTTAGCCACTGAGGCCTTAGGAAGAAGGCCTTCCTTGTCGATTGCCTTGAGGGCACGGACAAGGTCACTGATTGCAATCTCGCTCGGCTCCCAGAAGGCCAAGAGGCCATCCTTGCCGGAGCCATCAACCTTGATTTCGTGGGCTGTCATTCCTTGTGGTCCTCAGGGTTTCGCCAAGTCGTAACGGCATCGAGGTCAACAAGAATCTCGTTGCCCGACTCGGTAAGGATTTCTTCCATCACCTTGCGGCTGCACTTCCCCTTTTCCAACTCTTCAGGGGTAAAGACACAGACGGCAAAGCCTCTGTTCCTCAGGTCGTTCAAGGCCTTGAGGTCATCGGCGGTCAACTTTTGGTACATCCCGGCAAGAGCCTGACGTACTTGGGCGTCGGTCAAGTCTTCTGGGGTCATGCTTTACCTCCATCGGCCTTGGCCAATGCTTCTTCGATCTCCTGCATTGCCTCAACGAGTTCTTCCGTGGGGCAGAAGGCTTCATCCACTGGCGGCCCACTCTTGAGAACCCGCAGAATCCCCCGGCAAGCCATCCACAGATTGGGGGCAGCCGCAATCATGTTGGCCACTGTCTCAACACTGTCATCGCTGTTCGGAAGATGATTGGGCTTGCAAACCAACTGCCAGCCTTCAACGTCCATGATTCCGGTGTAGACAATCGGGATTCCCTTACGGACCCCAACCTTCCACTCTCCGTTCAGCCGACCTAAGACTTCGGGGGCAATGGTCAATCTTTCTGCCAGCCAAGCCCCAAACTCACGGGCATATTCTTCCCGAGTCTCGCCATCGCAGATGGGCCGGAACCCTCTCTTCTGGCAGTGATTGGACAACTCCTCAAGCGAACACATTCCGCTCATTCCTCATCTCCTTCCTTGCAGGCAGGGCAAGTGGTCACGTTCTCTAGGTGGAGAAAGCAACCACAAGACTCGCAGTGGTCGGACTCGCACATGGCGTTCCTCATTTCTTAAAAGGGTGGTCAAGAGTTCAGACGAAAAACCAAGAAATCACCGAGAAAACCAAGCGTTGGCCGCCAAGTCGCCCCAATACTTCCTCACCCTGAGAAGCGGTTTTGGGCTGTATTCCCAAGGGACGCCGGGAAGTATTGGGGGAAGCCTCAGGTCTTATGGGCCTCGATTCCCCTGCCGACTTGACGGGTTGGAAAGCCGGAACCCCTTAGGGGCCTTGACCCGGGACCAACAAAAAAACCCGGTCAGCCCCAAGGTTTCCCTCAGGACTGACCGGGCCACAGGAGGCTCAGGAATAGGCTTCGGTGTGGATGAAGGCTTCAACGTCCTCCATCCAAGCGATCACCTCACAAGGCTTATCAACCAGATAGGCTTCAACGTAGTGGGATTCCGGCAATCCATCGTCCATAGGCTTCACCCCAAGGTCAAAAAGGTAGTTACGAACCAAGTAATGACGCAGCCAGCGAAGAACCAAAATCCATCGGCCCCCATAAGACTCAGCCCTCCTTCCGGGCTTCGCCTCGATCACGCAAACCGGCAGACTCCATAGAGGCCAGCCAAGGGTCAGACTTGGCCGTGTCCCGAATGAAGTCCACAAACTCACGGAGTTCCTTCCGGTAGACACAGAGTTTGTTCTGGAACCGGAAGCCATTGGCCGACAGCGTGGCATAGCCAAGGGGGTAAACCTTGGTGGCCAGCGGCGAGCCTTCAATCTCGACCTTCTCGACTGTCTTGTATTCCTTGCGGACTTGGTCAGGCTTCGGGGCAGCCTCAACCACTGGCTCCACCACAAGGCTTTGAATCAGGGCTTCACGGCTCTCGCCATTACTTGCCACTACTTCCGGCTCGTCGGCTACTTCAGTGGCAACCACTTCCGGCTCGGTCATGATTTCTTCAAACAGTTCGGCAAACACATCATCTTCAGCGGCCATAGAGAGATTCCTGTGGAAAGGGGAGGGACAAACACGAAAAAACCCCGATTGGCCAAGGAGTTATTCCCTGACCAACCGGGGCCACTGACCGCCAACTGGCCGATCCCCGATTAGGGGCCGCCCACGCGGGAACTCAGTTCACTTGATACTTGTCGAGCCGCTGGTAAAGGCTATCGAGAGTCTTGCCGACCCTGCGGTTAGCCCTGTGGTTTTGCTTTCTCAGCCAAGCCTTATTCCTTCTCTTTGAAGGCTTGGTCACCCAACGCCATGCTCTCTGCCATTCGGTCATGGAATCACCTTTCTCGTTTGTAGGCTCTACGGGCAAGTCTTATTTGTTCAGGGTCATTGCCGACCACGACAAGACTCCCGGCAGTCTTATGCCCATACTCCATGAAGACAGCCTTAGGACGCTCTCCAGAGCAAGACATACATTTCATGGGCTTCCTGACATCCCTCAGGAAATCGGCCCTCTCAGGGGCAATCTCAGCCCCACAGAAGACACAAGGTTCACTCACTCCATCACCTCCTCAATAAAGCCATGAAGTTTGCGGATGGCCCCAAAAAGTTCCTGCTTGCGGATTGAGGCCGATTGGTGAAGTTTCCGATACTCTGCGGTCAAGTCTTTTTGCTCTGAAAGTTGACGCCTCAGGGAAGTAACTTCCTCCCTTAAGGCTTGGACTTCAGACTTAGGGGCAGACTTAGCCACTCCCGGCGATTTGAAAATCATGGGCAAGACTCCTTTGCAGGGGTTTATGTCCTCCAACGAAAAAACCCCGGCAGCCAAGGAGTAAATCCCTGACTACCGGGGTAAGTCTTAGCCCGTGAACCGATCTACGAAGTCCAGACAATCCTTCCGATTGTCCCGGCAACAAAGCCTCATCTCTCGATTGTTCGGCTTGTCCACCAAGTAGGCCAGCCACAAGACTTTGCCTGTCTTTTTCTCAGTGAGCGTCCTCACCTCGATTGTCTTGTCGGCCACGTTCAAGGTTTGCATGGCTCGTTCCATGGGCTAACTCCGTAGGGGGTGAAGGGACAACAAAAAACCCCTTGCCAATCCCGTAGGACTGACAAGGGGCTTGTGGTCACCGGTCAATGGATTCCTTGATGATCTCCTTGAGAATCTCAACTTGGGAAGCAAGGGAACGGATTTGTGCGCAGTAATCCCGATCCCGCTCGTCAGAGTTTGAGTCCAAGTCCTTAAGGTCACGGACTTGCCTTTCAAGCCTTCGGATTGTGTTCACAAGGTCTTGTTTGTCGGCCTCAAGTCCACTGACCTTTTCCGCAAGCCTGACATTCTCCTCAAGAGTGTCATTCAGCCTGCTGGCTTGAAGGGCCGTCATTGATTCCCAATCGCCCATGGCAAACTCCTTAGGGGGTAGTCGAACAACAAAAAACCCCGGCCAACCCTTGAAGGGCTGACCGGGGAATCTTGGGATCACTCAACTTCGTAGCCATTCTCAAACAGAATGGTTAGGGCACACTCACGAGCGGCCAATACTTGGTCACTCACTTCGGCCCCCTCATCGTAGAAGGCCAAGACATTGGCCTCAGGATCGACATCCCTCAGGGGACGATCAGCGACCTTGGAAACAAGGTTTGCGACAGTGTGAAAGAACTGGAAAGCCTTCATGGGATAGCCCTTGTGGATAGGGGAAACACTTGCCGAAGTGGCAACAAAAAACCCCCTTGGCCCAACCCGTTAGGGCTGAACCAAGGGGGTAAGACTTAGGCCGGTCAGGCCATCTTCTTGCGAACGTCGGTCAGGTGGGCAATCAGTTCGTCCAGAGCATTGGCCTTCACACAACCATTGCCCTGATTGAGTTCGATCCGAAGGTAGGCCCCGTTCTTCCCAGAGGGATAGAACGACGTTGACATCGAAGAAACCTTGGACCGCCACTGAACCTTGTCGGCAGCCGGAGTGAAGTCCTTCGGCTTAGGGGCAAGGAAGGCCTTGATGGCCTCGTGATGCTCCTTGAAAGCATCCTGCTTCAGCATGGTGGCAAGGGTGGTCTTGGGGAAAGCCGAGCAATCAAGAGCCATGAGAGAATCTCCAAAGAGGGATCACGAGAGCAAAGCCGGGGGCCAACAGCGGCCAACCGACATCCAACAACTGGCCGATCCCTCGAAGAGGGCCACGCGGGTGCTACCCACGGGTAATCTTGGGGACTGACCAGACTGCCGACAAAAAAACCCCCTAAGGCCTTTCGGCCCTAGGGGGTAAGGGTTCACCAATCGAGTTCGGACAAGTCGATAGGGGGAAGGGGGTCAACTCCCGCCCAGATCACTTCCGGGTCATCCATGACGGCGGCAATGGAAGGAAAGTATTCCCGGTTGATCCGCCAAATAACGTCCTCCCAGTGAAAGACGGCATAGCCTTCATTGGAGGTAGAAACATCTTCCCCGAAAGTCTCCCGGCGAAGGGTTTCAATGTACGGGTAAGGCACCGGCCGAGTGTTGGCACACGAGAAGTCTTGAACGGCGAGCATGGCAATCGCTCCAAGGGGATCGTCCCGGCTGACCGACCGGCGACACCCTACAACTGGCCGATCCCCCGAAGGGGGCCATGTGGGCGTGCGGAGAGTTCTACGGGTGTGATGTAACCCGCGTTAGATTCTCCCGCGAGGCAACCAGACCAACCGGGCTTCACTACGTTAGTAGTGGTGGTCAACCATGGCTTCTGGCCCTCCACTACGTTAGTAGTGGGTGGTTAGGCAGTGGTTTTGGCCGGGATTCACTACGAAGTAGTGGTTGTCAGCGAGGTTTGCTCTCCCTCCTTAAGGAGGGGCCGACTGTGTTCATTGCGGTATCGCCTCCTAAGTTAGACGCGCGTGACTAAGAGACTTGTCTCTTAGTTCATGGGCCCGCCCGCCCCTTTCCGCCCGAGCATATAGATCACGTTCCGCCCTTGGATTTTTTCCTAGTTTCAAAACCGGGGTCACCTCTATCCATTCACACCTATCCACACCCTCAGTTATGAACAGGTTCATATCACCCACCCTGCTTTGGACCCAAAACCCCTCCAAAGACCCTGCCCCTTATAGCGACAGTTGGGTTACAGAACCTAGGTCCATCTCCACAAGTTCCGAGGTTTCGTAACCGGCGGCGGGCGACATAAAGCCCTTCATGGAAGAGTTCTGTAAGGGTGCCAACGACGCAGCCACCATCGTCATTGGCTTTCTCGTCTTGGTCGGTCTGTTCCACGGTATTGCCGTAGGGATGTGCGTGGCCTTCTGGATCGTGGAGAAGTTCCGAAAGGATAGGGAGTAAGGCATGGGCGGTATCCCTAGGCCCGTTAAGTACAACATTCCCGCATACCTAGGCGGCCTCATTCGCAGATCTAACGAGGCCGACATCGCTGGCTCAATGCCCGATGACCCAGATATGCCGATGCAGTCGGCGGCATCTGACCCCAACTACATCCAGAAGGGCCTTCGGCGGAACATGGGCCGCCTTTATGACGAAGCCAAGGCTATCGGGAAGGTAGACACGCGGGTTGCCTCAGGGCCGTTTGGCTCTATCCCCTCGTACTCTGTCGCCAAGCCGATGACGATCCCGAACGTAGATGGGCGTCAGGTGGCTTCGGTCTCTAAGTTCAACTCCCTCCAAGGACTTAAAGCCCTGTATGGAGCGGAGCAGGCAGGCCAGATTGCCGAGAACTTCATCAAGTACAACCAGCCGGGGGCAAGAAGCCAGCCGTTTGCTGGCCAAATCCTTGATGACCCAGAGAAGCATCTCAAGCGGCCCAACTACTTGGTTCACGGGGACGCAGCCCCAGACGGAGCCGATGGCTACAACTGGCCCGACTCGCGGTTCTTGTATATGCCACGGTCTGCCACGCGGCTTGCCCCCGATGTCTACACACACGAGTTTGCCCATGCCCACCTGCTGTCTGGCGACAGGCCCAGCATGGAGCGAGTCATCGACAAGCGGCACCTAGACTCCCTGCACCCGGACAGTGCGGCGGTCATAGGCCACATTTCCGCCCAGCCAGACTTCCGGCGGGCAGTAAATGCGGGCGACGAAGACGCCCAGATGACCATGTTTGACCTCATGGAGAGATACAACCCCGAGTCAGACAAGACGGCTCAGGACGAAGTCTTGGCTGACATGGTGATGTGGGGGTGGGACCAGAACGCCATCCGTGGGGGCAAGCGAGATTCTGGCTACCTAGAGTCGTTGTTTGACACGCTTCTGAATGCCGAGCCTCCCAAGAGTGACCCCATCTTCCAGTACGGGCCACGCGCTGGTCAGCCTGCAACCGGCCACGCCAGAAGGCAGAGGAGCCTAAACCAACTCTTCAATGCCCCATCCCCCGACCCGGACGATTGGATGGAAGCCCTTAAGCAAGGCCTGTTTCGTGGCGGCAGCATGAACACCGGACACCCGAAGTACCCCAATGTCTGACCCCACGCTCAACACACTGACGAACGTAGTCGGCCAAGAGTTCAAAAGGGCTGGACTTGGGGCTAACCCTAAAGACTATGCCTTGGGCATGGTGTTCGATGCTCCCTACGCCATGACCAATGACGTAGACGCAAACCCATGGGATGACTTCAGGCAGTTGCTCATATCTGGTGACCCGGACACCAAAGCGGCTGATCTTGAGCCCCTCTTCAAGGACTCCCGCAATAGGCAACTCAGCGAGTTCAAGGGCCGGGGCTGGTCGAACGACGAACTGAAGGCTTATGAAGCCAAGAACGGCCCCTTGCCGCCCATGCTCATGAGCGAAGGCGACCAGCAGGCTGACCAGTGGCGGGCCAACCGGGAGTTCATTGACCGGCATCAGCAACTAGAGGGCATGAGGGCACAGTACCCTCAGTGGGCTCAGGGCCGGATTGACACGCTCCAGCACGACAACGCCAGCAACCGGGACGCCAAAGAAGGCCGGGAGTACGGGGAGAGCGGCTGGGCCGGGGCATTGCAGAACCCCGAGTACACGGCGGGCTGGCTTATGAACAACCTGCTCGATCCGGGCTACAACGCCTATTCGTGCTGGGCTCACCAAGGAACCGGCAAAGATCGGGGTGGGGCGTATCAGTCCTTAGTCAATGACCCAGCCACCTACCGGGACATCAAGAACGCAGCCAACAAGGTATCCCCCATACTCCCGGGAGACCCTAAGACCCCTGCGGAAAAGGAAGAAAAGTACGCCCAACTCCAAGGGATGAAGGACGACGCTGACCCCCGGTACAAGACGAACGCCACCTCCTACGACGCCTACTACCGGGAGAAGTACGGGGAGTACCCGTCATACGCCGGTAGTTCAGTTCACGAGTTTTTGCAGAACCTCATTGACCCCACCCTCCTCGCCGGGGCTGCCGGAGCGGCAAAGGGCGGGTTGTCGGCTATCGGCAGGAGCCTTATTCGAGAGGGCCTCGAAGAGATTCCCATGGCCGCCGGGATCATGGGCGGAATGACTGCCTACAACGAACACCAGCAATCCCTACTCCCAAAGAACCAGCAGAAGCGAGTGAACTTCAGCGAGATGTTCACGCCGGGGGTGCGAGACGAACTGCCCGACCAAAGCCAAGATCAGTTCCTGAAGTGGAAGAAAGAAGAAGACGCCAAGAGGGTTAAGGCGTTAAGTGATGCCCCCAGTGTTCTCAAGACTATCCCGGGTGCAGTACCACAAGCATCAGGCACACCCTATGGCCGAATGATGCCGCGAATGCCCATTGCCAGATAGTCATGCACACTCAAACTTCCTCTGGAGCCACACCTCTGGAGGAGAGTTATGAGCGACGATATTTCGCCAGTTGATTCGCAGCCGTCTGATATTCAGTCGAATCCGGTCGAAACACCCACCCAAGGCGTTGACACTTCTGGTCAACCCTCGCAACCAGTAGAGCGATCTGCACCCCAGCAGACATCTCCTTGGGATGCCTTCAAGCGTCTCCCAGACTTTCAGGGCCAAGATGACCGGGCCATCGCTTCCCGCCTGTATCAGGCCATGGAGCGGGAGAAGGCCGCCTCTCGATCTCTGGCCCAGTACCAGCAAGTCCTCCCCTACGCTCAGGAATACCTGACCCACCGCCGGGAGTTCGATGCTTGGCGGCAGTCGCAGTCCCAGCAGGTGCAGCAGGCCCAGCAACTTCAGCAGCCCAAGCAGCCGGAGACGCCGAAGTGGTGGAACCCTCCCTCGGTCAAGGATTCCTATAAGCGATACCTGACCCGAGACGAAGAAGGCCGGGAGATCATTGATCCCCAAGCCCCAATCTCGGCCCGCGAAGAACTGCTTGAGTACCAGCAGTACAAGGCTGACTTTGCCCGCAAGTTCTTGGAGGACCCACAGGCAGCACTGGGTCCCATGGTGCAGGATTTGGCCGCCAAGCAGGCCCAAGAGATTGTCCAGCAGCAGTTCCAAAAGGTGGAGAACGAGTCCTACGTTCAGTCCATTGAGGAACAAAATCGTGATTGGCTGTTCGATCCCCAAACCGGCAATGTCACACCGGAGGGGTTACTCGTACATAAGTACGTCGAAGAGGCAAGAGAACTTGGCATTCAAGGGCCTAAGGCCAGATGGGACTACGCCGTCACTAAGACGGAACGGGACCTGATGGCACAGACCTTTGATGCCCAGCAAGCCTCTCAAGGCCAACTCCAGCAGCAGATTCAGCAGTTCATGTCGCAGTCCCGGCAGGCACCACCTCCGGCACCAGCACCTGAGCCGCCTAAACCTGCTGCCCCGGATTTGGCTCAACAGAATATGCAGTACCTCCGTCGAGAAGCATCGAGAAATCCAAGCCGCTCGGCGGGAACTGCAACAAACGATACCCGGGCACCTAAGCCCAAGATGACCTTTGAACAAATGCTGCGGGATGATGCAAGCACCCGTGGCCTAATGTGAAAGGATAGAGCAGATGCCTTCTTCGACTGACTGGGCCCGTAGTATTGGCACGACCATTATCAACTACCTCAAAGAAGAGGAGTTGACCACATTCCGTAAGTTCAAGGTGTTCTCGCTCCTTGAGTCTTCGGGTAACGTCGTGATGAATCAGGGAGGGCGTGGCCTTCAGTGGGAAGTAAGGTACAGGAATCAACCTGTAACCGGAAACAATGGTGAGACCCCGCGTGTCTTCGCACGACAGAACCTGTGGGTCAATGCCGAACTCCCGTACCGTGGCTATCAGGTAACGGACAGCATCTATAAGAAGGAGATGCTGGAGAACCGAGGTCAGCAGGCACTCATCAATGTAGCGGGCAAGATGGCGTCACGGCTCCAAGAGTCGATGGAGCAGCATCTGTCCAAGGAAGTGTGGATCGACGGTGGAAAGGCCGGTAACGAACTCCGGTTCCACGGCATCGAGTCCATGATGGCCATCGACGGCACCATCAACATCAATGATGGCACCAAGCGGACGGCCAACAAGGAAGACCCGTTTGGTTTCCCGGCCGACATCTACGCCAACATCAACACCGGCCTCGGTGCTGTGGCTGGCTCCCAGATGGAAGGCGTATGGCCGAACGGCGTGTGTGACCCCGAGTATGACTTCTATAGCCCGATCATCGTGAACTACGGAAGCACCTATTTCAAGGGTGCTGCGGACGGCACGGCTACCCAGACTTGGGCGGATAACTGTGTCCTCGCTACCCGAGAGGGTATCCATCAGGCCAAGCGGAATGATACACGCGAGAGCCAAATCGACACGGTCGTTCTGGATCGCAAGATGTTCATCGAGTACCTCAACAAACTCGACTCCAAGGAGCGGGCCATCGTGACTCGGACCAATGGTCTGAAGTCTTATGGCTTCTCCGATGTATTCGAGCAGGATGGCGTGGAGGTCACGACGGAGTACGCGGTCCCAAGCGGCTGTGGATATGGCCTCTCCATTGGGAACATGGAACTTCGGTGCATGGAAGGGAGCCTGATGACAGCGGAGGGCCCGTTCTATAACGAAGACCTACAGTCCTATAGGTATGTAGTGAGTGTCCTTGCCAACCTGAAGTTCAAGTCCCCACGCTCGTTCTTCAAGTTGCAGAACATCACCCCTGCCTGACCCATCCCCTAACATCAACCCAAGAGAGAAAGTACAGACATGAGCGTTCTGACTTCTGATCCGCCGTTTGGCCGAGGCATGACCCTTGGCGTCAAGTCGGTCAAGGACGGCAACAACGTCATCGGTGCTGTGAAGGTCTTCACGGATGCCGATCCCCGCGAAGGTACGGTCCTGTCCAACCGGGAAGTCCGGGTGGTCTGTCTCCGTAACCGGACGGGTGCTGTCCTCCTCCCGACCCAGTTGGTGGCCTGCAACCTCGAAGAGGCTACCGGCCTCGCTACGGCTGCTGACCCCATCGTGGCCGTGGTGGACGAGTACATCCCGTCCGAGGGCGTGAAGGTTGACGATGTCTTCTATGGCGTTGTCACTGGCCCGACGAAGGTCAAGGCTGGCACTGTCACGGCTGGGGATGAGGTCACGGTTGGTGCTGGTGGCGAAGCAGCCGCTGGTGCAGGCCTTGGCATGGCCCTTGCCGAAACCGACGCCGATACGGAACTGACCCGGGTTCTGGTGGGCCTCCACTACAACTCGGCTAAGAACTAACCCTTAGGTGGCTCATGGGAGTTCCTTCCATTGCAGTCATCGCAGTCGTGGCACTGGCAGTAGCCCTGCTAGTAGCCCCGTTCGTCTGGGGCCTCTTGGCCTCGTGGATCAACCCCACGAGTGCCAAGGGGGCCTACCAGAAGAAGGCAGTCACCCGGCTCCTGACTCTCAAGGAAAGCCTTGACACTCAGGGGCATTCGGCAGCATCCAAGTTGTGCCGTGACACAGTGATTGCCCTGATCTGTGACGAACAGCCCGAGGTCGCCGCACCAAAGAAGCCCCTGTTCTAGGAACCGGGATCACCGGCCATGAGCAGGCTCCGCGTAGTTGCCGCCCTCCTCCTGCTCGCCGCAGGCCTGATGCTGATAGGTCAGCCCAAGCCTCCCGAGCCACCACCGACACCAACACCAGCCAAGCGGTCAACCAAGTACCCCTTAAGCCCTTACGAGAGAGAGGTGATCCGACTTACCAACCTCCAGCGAACCTCTAGGGGCCTTCGTCCGTTAGATGTAGTGCCAGCCCTGATGAGTGACGCTAGAGCATGGAGTGGTGTCCAAGCCAGTAGAGGCAGGATGTTCCACTCCAAGATGGGCCATGGCGAAAACGTGGCCTATGGGCAAAGGACGCCCCAAGAAGTAATGACTGCTTGGATGAACTCGCCCGGACATCGAAGGAACATCCTGAACTCCCGATACACGCAGATAGGTGTTGGGTCGGTCGATAACGGTCGGTCTATCTATTGGACGCAAGTGTTTGAGTAACCCCTTGGAGATTCCCGCCATGAAGAAGTTTGCCCTCGCCCTCGCCTTCGCCTTCCCTGCTTACGCCTACGCTGGTTCGTGCCATGGCACGGCCAAGACCCCTGTCGTGCAGGAAGAGGTGGATGTCACCGTCAAGACCGTCCCCGGCACCACCGAGGTCGAGGTCGATGTGGTCGAGGACTCGTCTGTCATCGCACCCCCGGCCAGTGGCCACCTCGTCCGAAAGAACGCCCGGAAGGAGAAGAAGGCGACCATTGTTGCTGCCCGTGAGGGTCGCAAGGCTGCCCGTCACGCCTCCAAGGCCAGCGATGCTGCTGGCCAGCAGGCCCGTGAAGAGGTAGTCAAGGCCGCCTTCGCTGAGTAATCCTCCACTGCTGTTGGCCTACGGAGCGGGTCAGCAACGGAGGGAGATTTGCGGGGGGGAGCGGGTTGCATGGCCCCTCCCCCCCGCCGTGGTTTACCTCCCAAGGAACGCTCCAATGAAGACCCTGACCCTTTCCCTGCTCCTTGTCCTTGGTTCGCAAATCGCGGACGCCGGGACGATCACTGGCACTGCCCAGACGTTCAACTCAGAGATTCGGCAGCGGCTGAGTGAGTACGAAGATTGGGGTGTCTGGAACGCAGGCACCCTGCAAGCCAACGTCACCAGCGGGGCGGGCCGGATCAACTACTCGCTGACGGCCTCGGCACCGGCTACGCCACTGGCTCGTGATCCCGGCGTGGCAATCTTCAACACGGGGAACGGGTACTACGTTGGCGGGCTCTCCTACGTCACCACCAGTGCCGAGGGTAAGGGCTTTACCTTGACCGTGCCCTATCAGTACGCCAATGGGAACCGCCTTGACCTTTGGCTTATGACCAATGGACCTGTCTCGGCAGAAATCACCGCCTCTGAACTCTCGGGGTCAGGGACTACGGTGAGCCTTTCTCCATATCAGAACTACATCGTTTCCTTTACTTCCAGCGGACTTACCGAAGACCTTACGGTGAGCATGGTCGGTCGTGGGAACTTCACCAGTGCCCAAGGCCAGATGTCGTTCGGGGCGGCTGCACTCACCCCCGTGGCAGTGCCAGAACCCGGATACCTGATCCCACTCCTGCTTTTGGTCGGTGGCTTCTGTGCCTACCGAATCATGGAGTTGGTCTGGTGGCTGTATGACACCCTGCGTTCTATAGACGAAGAAGGGCCGAATGCCCGTTGACCGGCTGCCTTCTGGGGCCGATTTTCTATACCTGAAGAGGAGCCTTGGATATGAGCGGTCGGATTCGGGCCTTAGCGGGCCAGCAGCAGCACCAACTCAGCCCCGCAGACCTTCAGCGTCTCCGGTTTATGGCTACCGGCCAGCAGAGCAATCTGTCGGCTGAAGACGTTGGTGGCTCTATCGAGGACTACCTCAATGGCCCCTCTATGGCCTCTGTGCTGATGAAGCAGGCCAAGGGCGAGTACATCAGGGACCTTATGCAGAAGGCCCGAGAGAACGGCACTGAAGGCAGCGTCTCTCCCATGATTGCATCCGTACTCCAGTTGGATAGGCAGTGACATGGAAGACTATCGGCAGTGCGAGGAATGCCGAGAGACTAAGGCCCTGAACCAAAAGTATTTCCCTAGGCAACTGGGGTGTACGACCTCCTATCAGAACATCTGTCTGAAGTGCAAGAAGGCCAAGAAGCGTAAGGCTTCTCTGGTCAAGATGGAGAACGACGCACTCGACAAGTTCTCTAAGTCAGTCCTGCGGGGTGGGTCCAACATCCCCCATACGGCAGAACTGCTTGAGTCCATCATGAACTACTTCGGAGGGGCCAATGGCTTCTCCGGCCTGCTGATGAAGCAGTATTTCGAGTCACCTCCCGGCAGCCGGATGAGGAACTCGATCCTAGAGATGGTCGTTCGTCTGGCCTCTAAGAACACCGAGCAGGGCGGGGCCAAGAAGCCCATTGACCTGTACTCCGAGGAGGAGTTGGAGAACGAGATCGACAAGCGGCTCAAGCAGGCTGTCGTTACCTACGGGAAGGTCCGGTACATAGATGCCCAAGCGCAAGAAGCACCCAATCCCCATTCAGCCACCCCCGGCATTACCGACAGTTCAGAGCATCTCGGAGTTCCAGCGGGACGAACTGAGGACTTTGCAGTCCGAGTTGAACGCGAGGCGGATCGAAGCCTTAAGGCTATACAGGCCGACTCCGAAGCAGAAGGAGTTCCATGAGTGCCTAGCGAGCGAGACGCTGGTCATCGGGGGTAATCGTTCAGGCAAGTCCCTCTGTACCTTCATAGAAGACGCATGGGCCGCAACTGGCACCCATCCCGTAGAAGGCAAGTACAGAAAAGAGGGAGGGAATCTCGTCATCATCGGCCAGAACTGGAAGCACATCGGTCTGGTCGTGGTGCCCTACCTGTTTCGTGCAGGGGCATTCAAGATCATCAGGGACGAGAAGACGGGCCAGTTCAGGGCATTCGACCCGGTGGCGGATGCCGAGCGGCTGAAGGAAGCCAAGCCTGCCCCGCCCCTGATTCCGCCCAGACTCATCAAGAGTTTCTCGTGGGTGCTGAAGTCGGCGGGCTACCTGAACTCCTGTGAGTTGACCAATGGGTGGACCATTTACTGTTTCTCATCGGAGGGCGATCCACCCCAAGGCTTTCAGGCGGATAGGGTCCATATAGACGAAGACCTAAACAATGAGTCGTGGGTGCCGGAGATGCAGGCACGCCTTGCTGACCGTAAGGGCTTATTCAACTGGTCAGCCATGCCCCATTCTAAGAACGAAGCCTTGATCGGACTCAATGAGCGAGCGGAGAAGGCCGAGGAGCAAGGCAACACCAAGGACATCAGGAGATTCGCCCTCAGGTTTTTAGATAACCCGCACATCGACCAAGACGAGAAACGTAAGGCCATCGAGCGTTGGTCGGCTATCGGGGATGACGTACTCCGGCAGAGGTCCGAGGGTGAGTTCATCACGGACAGCATTCTGGTCTACCCCAACTGGAACCCCAGTATCCACGGGTTTCTCAGGGAAGGCCTACCCAATGGGCAAATCCCAGACGATTGGTGCAAGTACGCCGTGATTGACCCGGGCCACGCCGTCACTGCCATCCTGTTTGCGGCAGTTCCGCCCGACGAAAAGATGATCCTTCTCTACGACGAACTCTATATCCGCAACTGCAATGCCATCGTCTTTGGCCAAGAGTTCAAGAAGAAGGTCACGGGACATCAGTTCCACGCCTTCTTGATTGACGCCCACGGTGCCCGCTTGACCGACATTGGCTCAGGCCGCAGCCCGCAGGAGCAGTACACGGAGCAGTTGGCCGCCCTGAATATCCGGTCCAAAGTCACCGGACATAGTTTCATTCCCGGCTCAGATGACGTTCTGGCTGGCCTGCAAACCGTGCGGAACATGATGCACATCCGCCCGGACGGCACCGCCAGACTCCGGTATCTGCGGCACACCATGCCCAACCTTGAGCGGGAAATGAAGCGGTACAAGAAGAAAGTTACCTATGTTGCCGGGACCTCGGTGGTGACCGATGAGCCCAACAAGCGCGGTGACTTCCACTTAGTGGACTGCCTGCGATACCTCTGTGCCTATGACCCGGCTTACCACAAGCCCGAGCAGCACATCGAGGACCCGTGGTACGTCAAATGGTCAGCGGACAGGAAGAAGAAGCAAGGCAACTCAGGGGTAGTTTACTTGGCCCCTAACTCGTACTCAGAGACTTGGATCGCCTGACGAATGCCCGTTGATCTCTAGTAAGTCCCTCCTGAAGATTGCGTCCGTGGGTTGAGCCCCCACTTGTTCTGCACTCTTTGGAGGAAGAAATGCCAGACTTCAAGGCACCCGACCTGTCCGTAGGCGACATGGTCCTTTGGTACTCGAACCCCTTCTCGCCCCAAGACCCTGCAATGGGCTGGGTTACTCGGAAGCCGGGTTCCACGACCATCACGATTCTTGTGTACGCGGACGAGGCTGGCTTTGTTGAGAAGCCCTCAGTTCGCCACATCCATGACCCGTTCTGGAAAGAGAACGAGTCAGCAGCCGCATGGGGTAAGTGGGGTGCCTATTCCGCCCACCCCAGTACGGAACTTTTGAAGGAACTGAAGACCCTCGTCACCAAGGCCAAGATCGAATCCGCCAAGAAGAAGGAGTCCTGACCATGCGTAAGTTTGCCCTTACTCTCGCCATGTTCGTGACTCCCTGCCTTGCGTATGGCCAGAACTGTGCCAATGGCCAGTGCCGACCCGTACAGAAGGCGGCCACCGCTACGGCTCAGGGGGTTGCCAGCCTGCTGGCCTCCTCGGGCCGACTCTTCCACCCGGGCGGAAATCCCCACTCCTATGAAGGTGTAGGCATGGGTAGCACCCCAGAGCAGGCCCTGAATAACTGCTGCTATTCCCGGTCAGGGATGAGGGTGGCGGATCAGGGCGTGGCTCAGGATTCCCGTGGCCGCTGGTTTGCCTGCAAGCGATATGCCCGTTAGTCACCCGACACGGACATAAAACCTGCATGGACGAACTAGCAGAACTCCCGTCAGAGGGCTCCGAGGGCGGCCTGCCCCCGCTACCCGAGGACACCATCGACCAAAAGAAGATGGAGGATGCCCTCCGTTCGGTTGCTACCTCTTGGCTATCCAAGATCAAGCAGGCCGAGAAACACGCCCGCCCGTTCAGGGAGGACGCCAAGGAGTGCATGAACTTCTTCGATGGGCACGGGGATTGGTTCTGGAAGAAGGCTGGGGCTGACGGCAGGGACTACGCCAAGATCGGGCCCCCGTCCTTCAGGATGACCGTCAACAAGGCTTTCGAGGCCGTGAAGTTGTTCGGGTCAGTCATCTATGCCCGCAATCCAGTGCGGACGGTGACTCCCCGGAAGTTCCCTGTCATTACCCCCGTGGCTCTCGGGATTGATCCATCGGCCCCGCCGCAGATCGACCCAATGACCGGGCAGCCGATGCAGGACCCCCGCATCCAAGCCTTCATCCAACTCTCCCAGCAGGTCGGCAACATCGAGGAGATGAGGGCGGCGGTCTCTGGGCTGATGGAAGCCTACTTAAACTACACGCCCGTCGAACTAAACCTGAAGGAGCATTCCCGCAGGGTAGTAGACGAGAGCATCATCAAGGGCATGGGGGTGTGGTGGACGGAGTTGATGGAACTCCCCTCGGCAGAACCCGGCCAGACGTTCGGCATTGTCGGCTCATTCGCTGACTCGGTGGACAACCTTGTCCTCGACCCGGACGCCGACGAACAGGAAGACATCCTGTGGTGTGCCCGCCGCTGTATTCACCCGATTGACGAAGTCGCTCGCCAGTACGGTCTGAACAAGGAAGACCTTAAGGGCCACCTAGAGAGTTACGTCGCCCGCTCCCAAGAAGAAGACCGGGACTACAAGTCCAAGAAGCGGAACGGCAAGACCAACGACCTGATCGTCTACTGGAAGATTTGGAGCAAGACGGGGTTCGGCCACAACCTCAAGGGTGCCCCCCAAGAGTTCCAAGGGATGTTCGATTCCCTCGGCCAGAACTGCTATGTCGTGGTCGCAGAGGGAGTTGATTACCCCCTGAACTGCTCTAAGGAGATTGCCCTTGAGCCGCCAGACGAATCAGGCCTGCCGCCCACCCTGTTCACCCAGACCCGGTGGCCGATCCCGTTCTACTCGGACGTTGCCTGCTGGCCTTGGACTCCCCTTCAGTTCCACCGCAAGCCGGGGTACGTCTGGCCCATTAGCCACCTGAAGCCCGGTCTGAGCGAACTCAAGTTCCTGAACTGGGCCCTGTCCTTCCTTGCCACCCGCATCATGGTGTCCTCCAAGACCATGATCGGAGTCGCCAAGGCTTCAGGGGATGACATCAAGGACCAAGTTCTCAAGCACGAAGAGAACGGGTTCTCCCTCATTGAGTTGTCCGAGACCCTCGGCCGCAGCGTCAATGATGTGATCTCTGTCTTCCAACTCCCTCAGGTCACGCCTGACTTATGGCAGATCATGCAGGCCGTGATGGATATGTTCGACAAGCGGGTCGGACTCACGGAGTTGGTCTATGGGATGACTCGCAATCAGTTCAGGTCGGCGGCTGAAGCACAGGTCAAATCGGAGCAAATCTCGGTAAGACCTGATGACATGGCCAACGCCTTGGAAGATGCCATGGGGATGTTGGCTAGGAAGGAAGCCTTGGCCGCACGGTGGCTCCTTCAGAAGGAAGACGTTGCCCCCATCCTTGGACCCCTTGGTGCCGAGGTCTGGCAGTCCATGGTTCAGGCCATTGACATCAACTCGCTCGCCCGAGAGTACGACTACCGGATCGAGGCCGGTTCCGCCCGCAAGCCCAACAAGGCTTCTGAGGTCGAGCGTATGCAGATGGCCGTCCAGACACTGGGCCCCATCCTCCAGCAAGTCGCGTCCACGGGTCAGGTCCAGCCACTCAATGCCCTGCTTCAGGCGTGGTGCAAGTCGCTCGACATCGAGTATGGCCCCTTCATGATCCAGCCGCCCCCGCCCCCGCCACCAATGCCGGGACCAGAACAAGTGAGCGGTGGGCCGCCGCCAGAGGGCAGCCCGCCGCCAGAAGAACAAGCACCTCCTAGTGGGCCACCTCCGCAAATCCCGCCGGAGTTATCGCCTGCGTGATTGTGCTTAACGCCATGCTCGAAAGGCAGAGGGCCACCAAGAGGTATGCAAACCTCCGGCTCCGCTATCGCATGACCGAAGAGCAGTACCGCCGGATGACGGAGGAGCAGTGTGGCAAATGCAAAATATGCAACAAGTCGAATGCCGCCTGCGTAGACCACTGCCACCAAACGGGGGCCATAAGGGGCCTTCTGTGCCAGTGCTGTAACAAAGGCCTAGGGAACTTCAAAGACAACCCAGAACTTCTTCACAGGGCTATCGACTACCTGTGCAGCCCGCCCCCTGCCGCCCATTCCCGACGCCGCTCTCCTCCGGCGGCTATCGGGGCTCCGAATGGCGACGGTGGGGTGGCGGGCCTCAGAACTAAAAGGAGGACCAGATGATTACCGAAGCCATGCCTTTCGACATTGCGAACGCCGCCCCCCATGTCCAACACCACTACCTGAAGATGGTGGCTGACGGGCAGAACCCTAGATTCGCGGAGATGTGTGCCCTTCAGCAGCCGCCCGGAACTTCAGGCACTGACCGGGCATTCCAGCAGGGCAGGCTGGATGGCAACTGGATAGACGATATGCCAATCCATATGGCCAAACGGGTAGTCCGTGAGGCTAAGGCGGCAGGGATAGACATCACCGGCAAGCAGTACATGAGCGGACTGTCGGACAAGCGGGGCCACTGTGACCCAGAAGCATGGGTGTCAGATTTGTCGGATGTTCGCCGGGTAGCCAAAAAGCGGAACCTTCAGGTCAGGGGGATCATCAACGTAGATGCCCACGACACCCCGCCCGTTACGGTTGACCTGAATCCCAAGATTGCCAAGGAGTTGGCCAAGAAGGAAATCGCCAAAAACCCTTCACTGTCCATGAAGGACGCCATTTCCAAGGTGAAGGAAAAGCATGTGCCTCAGTGGAAGCGACCCAAGACATAAAGAGGGCAAAGGGCCCTTATGTCGCTTGTTCCACCTAGTCACCGAGAAGGCCTAAAAAACAAGGCCGACTCATACGAGCAGTTGGGCCAGAGGGTCATTGTCCGTAGGGACACCCCTGATGGATGGCTCAAGAACGACCCCGTCCTAGAGGCGGGCGAGTTTGGCTATGAGATTGGCTATCCCACCGGCAAGGTAAAGATCGGCACCGGCAGCACTCGCTGGTCGGAACTGCCCTACCTCATGGCCCGTGGCCCCGCTGGCACTCCGGGCCCTGCTGGCCCTGCTGGTGCCCCCGGTAAAGGCATTCAGATCAAGGGTGTTGCCGATGTCTGGCCGCCCCCGGGAACCCCGGAGATCGGTGACCTCTGGGTTCTTGATGACCCCATTCCGGCCACTGCTCCCGCTGGCTCATCCCCCGGCGATGGCTTTTCGTGGACCGGCACTAAGTGGGTAGCCACTGGACCTATCCAAGGACCAGAAGGCCCAGCCGGTGCTGACGGCACTGCGGTGTCTGTGTTCAGCGGAACCACGACCCCTACGGCAAAGAACGTCGGGGATATGTGGCTCAAGCCTACCCCTGATGGAACCGTCTTAAGCATTTGGGATGGCATTCAGTGGGTGGTGGCTGCCTCTGGCGGAACCGCTGGCGATGTCACGGTAGACACCAGTGCCACTGGCCCGGTCACTGGCGTCACTGCCTCGTCCAACCTCCCGCTCCAGCAGTGGTCGGAGGAGATGTCGCTTAAGGCGGCATTCAAAGACACGCCTGTCACGTTCACTCGCGTTCGCCTGCAAGACCTCTCCGGCGGTGGCGGTGCATCCGACCCCATTGGCGGCGACGGCTGGGTGCTGGCCGACTACGGGTACTTTGGCAACCTCCAGTACGGCAATCAGCCCGGTCGTGCTGCTGGCGAAGGCTACGTTCTCCCGACGCCCACAGAAGAAGGCTATCTCCGGGCAGACCAAGACCCTGCGACGGGCTGGTACTTCGCTGAACCCGTATTGGTGTCTGACACCGAGCCGCCCGCTCCCGCCGGTGGTGGTGCGATCTGGATTGACCCCACTGGGACTGCCCCGCCAGACCCGAACCTACCGTTCAGCAACACCAACCCTCCGGCTTACTTAAGCACCGCGATTACCCAGCAGCCGAACGGACTTCCCATTGGTCTGTCCGCAGACGGCTTGGAGATTCACCAGCCCTTGATGGTTGGTGGTGTGCCCGTACTCGTCAACGGCAAGAAGTACCTCCTGCCGTTAATCCCCGCACCTCCATCCGCCACTGCTTCGCCCCTGTTTGTCTTTGAAGACTCCATAACAACGCAGCAGTTGGACGGGACTTTCATTGGCGAAGACCCAACTGGAATGTTCATCACCCAACCCTACATGGTCGGGGGAGTCCCCGTTGTGGTGAACGGAACCAAATATCTGCTGCCACTTATTGAGGTATGACCCATGCCCGCTCCCGTTAGGCCGACACCCGTAAACACCTTCACCTCGTCAATCTCCGCACCAAAGGGGATTGTGGGCGTGTACACGGACCTCGAAGTCGATGCCTTGATCTCAAGCATCACGGTCGGTGGCGGAAGCGTAGACCTGACCAACTACTACACCAAGACGCAGGTTGATGCCCTTGTTAAGGACGTTGACGCTACCACTGAACTGGCACTCAAGGCAGACCTCACAAGCACAACCCAAGACATAACCCTAAGGCGGGTGAAGTGGAAGGTCAGTCCCACCATCGACGCCTTCTTGTCGATGAGCGCAACGGGCAATCGGCTTGTTTATGACGTTACCGGGAGTGCTTCAAGGCAAGTCCTGCTGACGGGTGATCTCTACTCCAAGACAGAGATTGACAGCCTGCTCAACGCAAAGGCCGACCTGTTTGACTTTCAGGACATCAGTGCCAACGCCTTCACTCTGTTCTCGGGGTCTTCGACAACGGGGCTCAACGGGGTGGTACAGGTACAGGTAACACGCACTCTCAAACTCACTCAGGCTGTCAATGGCCGCCTTGTTGTGAACACCTCCGTAGGCGGGTTAAGCACAAACAACACGATTGTTTATGACACTGACCTGAAACCTCAGTGGCAGCCCCTCAACCTCCCCACCGCCCTTACGTCGGCCGGGAAGACTCCCCAATACAGAATCCTCTATGACGGCCAGACCATTGAGTTGCGGGGCAGCATTCAAAAGAAGGATTCGACTGTGTTCGCCATCGACACAGCCGCAGAAGTGGGGTCATTCCCGGTCAGCAACGGCTTCCCAGACCTTTTTGGGAACGTCACGGTCTACGGCACGGCGACCACTACCTCTTCAACCGGACCCGGCATATGCCATATGCGAGTTGATGGCGGCAGTGCCCAAAACCCGCTTGTTGCCATCCCGCTGCTTAGGGCTCCGCTTGTTATCCATCTTGATGGCATGGCCTTCCCGACGTTCACCACGACCACCGTCCGAGATGGCAGCGAAGAAGAGGTGACTGAATGAGCGACACCGAAACACGCAACGAGCAGTACGGCTCGACGGACCTCGATGCCAACGCCGACATTGCCTACCTTGAGGCCAACTACTACACCAAGTCGGAAGTAGATGGGGCCATTGCCAACTTGTCTTCAGGCGGGACGGTCTACGAGCAGGAGGCCAAGCCTGACTCAGGGAAAGACGGCGACCTGTGGCTCTCCACCCCTGCGGCAAAGGCGGCAGCGATTTCGGCATTGATTGCCGATGCCGACACCAAAGAACTCGACGCCCATGTGGCCCAACTTGTTCGCTCGCTGATGGCGGGTGGCAAGGCTGTCCCCGAAGACCTTCCTTGGACACCATGCGTGAAGGTCGCTGGATCAGGCCTGATCGAGGCCCGAGTCCTTAACGGCATGATCCAACTGCGTGGAGAACTCACCTACACCACTACCAGCCTCGGCACCTTCTCGACGGTCCAGCGTCTCCCGGCCAACTTCCCGAAGCCGCCGCAGGATCAGGTTGTGGTCGGTTTCGGCATTGAGCAGGGCGTGACCTACCGCCGAGTGTTCATCCGATTCAACGCGGACGGGGCCATCGGGGTCGTTGGAGACGGCAAGATCACCGGAGTCACATTCACGGGAGCCATGGCCTACGCCTACTGAACATGAAGACTCTCAACATCTATAGCAACGGCCAATGGGTTGAGGTTGGTGGCTCTGGCGGCTCTCCCGTCACTGTTCAAGACGGCCCGATCCCGACACCGACTGTCCCTACCCCCGCTGCCCTTGAGGAGTGCTGGAAGGACGTTGCTGATGGACTGCACTTCTACAAGGATGCCGCCACCCTTGTCTCCATCGTGAGGCAGGAGTTCCAAACCACGGTCGTGGTGCAGGGGCCGAACCGCTCTATCGCCAAGATCGTCAAGAGCAGCACCAACCAGCCGACCCCTCAGAATCCGTCCACCCTCGTCTCCTGTGACCCTGACGGCAAGTGGATGAAGTTGACCAGTGACGAACTGGATAAGCCGTTCAGCAACCCGCAGATGGTGGACATCTTCTCCCCAGCCGGAGGTGGAACGGTTGACCTGTCGGGCTACTACACCAAGCCTGAGACTGATGCCGCTATCAAGGTGTGTCGGGACGAAGGTGCCCTCGACCTCGATGCCGTGCAGAACCAAGTCCTGTTCGCCGTCACCGAGACTGCACGGCAGTTGCAGGAGAGGATCGACCTCAAGTCTGACAAGGCTGACACCTATACAAAGTTGGAAGTAGACGGCAAGTTCGCCCCGCTCTCGACCACGACGCTCATCACCACGCAGTTGCAGGCGGTGTTCGACTCGATCTACACCCGCGTCGAGTCCGATGACCGTTACGCCCGCAAGCAGGACAACCAGCAGCCGTTCCTTGCCAAGACCGTCGTGTCGCAGGCTTACGGTTTTGGCGACACGTTACTGCCACCTGTCGCTCTCGGCTACTCCGACACGGGCGAGGGTTATGGGAATCGTCTTGTTTTGAACATTGGGCTTGAGAACGAGTTCCTTGTCTACAAGTCCGACCTTGACTCCCTGAACGCCCTGCTGCCAAGGATGGAGGCCCTTGAGAGCAAGGCGGCTCCGGCCATTGACCTCGCCCCATACGTCACGCTCGCAACCGCCGACACCCGGTACGGCAGGGTTGAAGCCCTCGATCTTCTCCGCAATCAAGTCCAGACGATCTTTGACTCGATCTACACGCGGACTGAAGCGGACTTCCGTTACCCCCTTAAGGCTGACGTATACACGCAGAAGCAGACCGATGACCGCTTCATGCGGATCACCGACGCCTTCAGCAAGGCCGACTTCGACAACCAGATGGCCTTGATGCTGTACTCGCGCAAGCAGGTCGATGACAAACTGACCGCGATCAGTCCGCTTGGCTCGCCAACGATCAACGACCCTGCCCTTGTTGAGTTCAAGAAGTCCGTCCTTGACGAGGTGAAGTTGATGCTCGTCGGTGGCACGAAGCCTCCTCCCGCCGACATTGATTGGACATGGATGGTGCGCATGGATGGGGCGAAGGAGTCTGTTTCTACCGAGATTCAGGCGAGGATGATCGGCGGGTTCATCGAACTCAAGGGGACTCTGTCATTCGGTGCTGGCAGCGGTGCGTGGGTTCCCCTGCGGCTTCCTCCGCAGTTCCCTGTTGCCGAAGTGGACGCGAGTTACCCGCTGGCGATGAGGCTCGTCGGCTCTGCCGTGACCTACGGATTCTGCTCAGTGAGCAGCAAGAACCGCGACATCTCATGTAGCCCCGGGGCGAGGTCGAACGAGGCAAACTTCTCGGGCATCCGCTGGAAGGCGGCCTACTGACATGGCTCAACTCTATTACTTCGACACCGTCGCGGGTAAGTGGCTCCCCATCACTGGAGTTGGTGGAGGCGGCACACCCGGACCCAAGGGCGACAAAGGTGACAAGGGCGATGACGGTGAGTCAGTGGAAGTGCTAGTGCAGAACACCCAGCCAGCAAGTGCGAAGCCGGGAACCGTGTGGATTAACAACAACTAAGGGAAAGAGCAATGGCCAAAGACGTATCCATTTTCGACGGCAGTGCATGGGTCTCCATCGTTGGTCCCGCTGGCAAAGACGGCGTGGACGGCAAGGATGGCTCGGGCGTAGACATCAAGGGCACTGCCACTGTCTACCCACCGGCCGCCACCCCTGACGTTGGTGATATGTGGATCGTGGCCGACCCGGTTCCTGCTGGCTTCCCGGCTGGCACCAACCCCGGCGACGGACTCGTCTGGACGGGCACGGAGTGGAACAACGTCGGTGGCATTCGTGGCCCTGCTGGCAAGGACGGTGCCAATGGTGCTGATGGTGCTCCGGGCCAAGACGGCCCGCCGGGTGCTGATGGCGTTGGCTTTACCTTCAAGGGTGAGTGGGATGGAAGTGCCTATGACGTCAACGATGTAGTGACCTATCAGGGCACCACCTACATCATGATCGCTGGGGACGGCGACGAGGACATCACCGACACGACGGCGTGGGCAACCCTTGCTACGAAGGGCACTGACGGTGTGGCGGGTGCGGACGGGGTTGGCCTTACCTTCCGGGGTGAGTTCGACCTGAACGAGTCATACGAAAACAACGACGTTGTGACTCTGTTTGGCCAGACCTTTATCGTCGTGAACCAATCGAGTCGCGGCATCATCACCAGCCCGGTTGATGACCTGAAACTGCTGGCGGCTAAGGGTGAAAAGGGCGAAGACGGTGCCGCTGCCGCACCGGGCGAGAAGGGCGATAAGGGTGACCCGGGTGCGGATGGACCGGCCGGTGCCGATGGTCGGTCTGTGAACGTGACCAAGGGCCCGACCCAGCCCGCTACGGCAGCAATCGGTGACTTTTGGATTGAGGAGTAATCCATTGAAAGACGCGAAGATTTACGACGGAGCCGGGTGGCAGTCCCTCAAGGGGCCGCCCGGCCCGTCTACGGTCAGTGCTGACGCGGGGAACGCTCTCACGTTGGGCAGCGATGGCTTCTTGAAAGTCGAGGGCGAAACGCAGTTCAGCGGCGAGTGGCAGCCGCAGTTTCTTGCGCCCGGTAATGACGCGACCATCGACACGTCGTGCGCAGGATACTGGGTTCGCAGTGGTCAACTCGTCACCCTGTTCATCGGCGTTTCAGCCGCTGAAGCCGCAGACGTGCGACCCGACAGCACCCTGCTTGGGCTTCCGTTTTCAATAAAGGAAACCATGACCAGTGTTCAACCCTCGCGGAATCCTTACGCCGGAGTGGTGATCTCGTCCGAAGGCAAGATCATCGGGAGTCTCGCATACGCTGTCACAGAAGACCCCGTGATGGTGATTACGGACGGTGAAGAACCCGGAAGCGGCTTCTCTGTCTCCTTTACATATTTGACCGACGATCCGCCGCTGCGGGGGAGCCTCTGATGCGAACGACGATCGGAAAGCACGGCGTCATCAGTTACATCGAGAACCGCAACGGAACCCTGTGGGCCTGCACCTACTCGCCCGCTCGCCCGCTGCCCGATGACGCACCGCAGGCGGTCAAGGACATGGCTGCCCAACACTGGACGCCAGAGGTGATCCAGTTTGCGAAGGACAAGATCGCTGGCGTAAAGCACAAGTAACACCAGACCAGTTTCTAGGACTTCCCTTATGGATTGCTCCAATGCCCCGCTCGTTTGTATCCGTAGAGGATGAGTGGGACGCCGAGGAGGACGCCCTCCTGTTGATCGAGTTCATAGATGGCCCGATGTGACTTATGGCAGCACAGAGAATCCAACTTCGACGAGATACCGCTGCTGAATGGCAGAAGGTCAATCCTGTTTTGTCTGCCGGGGAGCCGGGGGTCGAAGTAGATACCGGGAAGTGGAAGATCGGTGACGGGGCTTTGGCTTGGAAGGCACTGCCCTATAAGGCGGAAGTCGGCCCACCGGGTGCAAATGGCCCATCCGGCCCATCCGGCCCTTCTGGCCCCTCGGGCCCCGCTGGTCCTAAGGGGGATGCTGGTCCAGCCGGTCCTGCCGGGGCCTCGAACACGCTGACCATCGGCTCGGTCATCACTGGGCCAACGGCGTTTGCCAGCCTATCGGGAACTGCCCCAACTCAGTCCCTGAACCTAACCCTGCCGAGGGGGGATAAGGGCGATCCATGCTCTCTATCTATAGGGGCTGTTCAGGCAGGAGCCACGGCGGCGGCCACGATCACGGGAACTGCACCCAACTTTGTGCTGAATCTCTCGATTCCTAAGGGGGAAACTGGCCCCCAAGGAGTCCAAGGGAACAAGGGCGATACCGGGGCTCAAGGTCCGCAGGGGACCCAAGGTCCTGCTGGGGCTCAAGGAATCCCGGGAGAAAAAGGCCTTAAGGGGGACGCTGGTACTCAGGGCCCGCAAGGTTCGCAGGGCCCAACTGGACTAACCGGGCCAGCCGGTAGCCAAGGCATCCAAGGCATCAAGGGCGACACGGGTCCGTCTGGGCCTGCTGGCCAAAAGGGTGATACGGGTGCTGCCGCCAAGATCATGGGTGAGGCTACCAAGTGGCCGCCAGCCACAACGCCCGCTGTGGGCGACCTGTGGATTGCCGATGATCCGCTCCCGTCTGGGTTTCCCGCTGGCTCACTTCCGGGCGATGGGTTTGTCTGGACGGGAACTCTTTGGATAAATGCGGGACCCATTCGTGGACCCAAGGGCGACACTGGGCCTAAGGGAGACATTGGTCTCACTGGTCCCGCTGGCACGGCAGGAGCGGCTGGTCCCGTTGGTGCCACTGGACCCGCTGGCCCTAAAGGCGACACCGGAGCAACTGGCCCTGCTGGTGTGGGCGCAACTGGACCAACAGGAGCCACCGGGCCAGCGGGACCTAAAGGCGACACTGGTGCTACTGGACCAGCGGGCACCTCGTCTTCTCTCTCGGTCGGCACCGTCACCTCGGGCGACATCCCGTCAGTCACGATCACCGGCACTGCCCCCAATCAGTCGGTGAACTTTGTGCTGGCCAAGGGGGCGAAGGGAGATGCTGGATTAACTGGGCCTGTGGGCCCGCAGGGGGTTGCTGGCCCATCCAACGTCTTGAAGATTGGCACTGTCGCTTCTGGCGATGTTGCCTTTGCCTCCATCTCTGGCACTAGCCCGTCACAGACCCTGTCTCTGGTTATCCCCAAGGCTCAGGGCAGCAGTCTGTCCATTGGGACCGTCACTGCCGGGATCACTGCCTCGGCAACGATCACAGGCACTGCACCCAATCAAGTGCTGAACCTTGTGCTGCCTCAGGCTCAAGTCAACCAGCAGACCTCCTTCTGGTACAACCCCGTAAACACGACTGTTGATGAGGGTCAGTACACGACCTTCTACTCAGGGGCATCCTCGACCGACTACCCCATCATCTACCAGTGGCAATACTCCGATGACCCATCTCAGGGCGAGGCGGGGTGGTACGACCGACCGGGTGGTGGCGGCGACTCGCTGACTCTTCTGGCGAGAGACGAGCGAGATGGCCGGTACTACCGAAACACGGCAGTCACACCCTCGGGCAGCAGGGCCGTCAGCACTATCGCCCAACTCACGATCATCCAGAAGCCGGTGGACATCAGCGGGGTGCGGTCATGGAAATATGCTGCACTCCCGCCGACCAACGGGGCAGTGGCATTCATATCTACCCCTTTAGACAGAAAGTCACCGAACATCTGGGGCGGTGATTTCTACAACAGGGGATATATTCCATTTGTCAACGGGAGGCTGTTCACTCTCTCGCATTCGTCGGCTGACGGAGTGAACTGGGTGCCGTACATAGGCGGCCCAAACGACCGTCTGGGTGAACTGCCATTCATTGACAGGGTTGTCTACTTCCCATCGGTAGACACCTACATGATGTTTTGCTCGTCTACTGTCTTCAGTACGTCCTTGGGGCCCGACCTTCAGCCCTTGTTTGATGTATCCATTTACTCGGCACGATACAAAAGCCGTGATGGGATTAGTTGGGAAGTTGACTACGACTTCTTGCCGCTCCCGGGCGAGACAGAGTTTGATCGGTGGGCAATACACCGGGAGCCCACGTTTTCAGCAGACGGCAGCGAGATGCTGTGGCTGACGATCAATGAATACCAATCATCCCTCTGGAAAACCTCGACGCCCGACAAAAAGACGCTCGTTAGCAAATGGACCGAGAACACCCCCGGTGCCGTCGCCAACCCATTTGGCATTGGGAAATGTCCTGCGTTCTGGCAAGAGATCAACGGAGTGGTTGCCTACTCCTACGAAGTCAGGTCTTTCGGCCAGTTCACGGAATACTACGTCGATCAAGCCACCAAGTCTGCAATCGGCAAGTCAGTCCTAACTCCCCGGCCGAACGGAAACGACTCGAACGGCAACCCCGTAAACTACGCCCCGGCCCTTCTGGGTTTTGCTTACGGCATGGTTGACGGCTCAATGGCGTACATCGCCTACGCGGAGGATGGGGACTTCTACTACACCAAGGACCCCAACTCAACGACGCCACTTATTCAGTTGAAGCGGCCACCGGGAATGCTCCCCTTGGGAATGCCTGCCTACGGGAACGGCTGGTGGGTTATCCCTTCCAGTTCTGACAACGTGACCTATTACACGGTCAAGGACTTGGCTGACACTAAGTGGTTTACCCACAATATGCTTTCGGGTGACTTTATCGGCTGGAGCGATGTGACTTACAGGACGCCCGTGGTTTTTGTTCCCAACAAGGACCCCAAACTACCCGGGCTGTTCGTCATGGGAGGGCACTGGAACGAGTACGGGTCGCCCTATGTCCGCAGCCTTCTCTTTGCCGAGTAACCCATGCAGAGCAAGTCATCAACATCAGCACAGAGAATCCAAGTCAGGCGAGATACCGCCGCGACATGGAAGCAGTCCAACCCTGTGCTGGCCTCAGGTGAGCCCGCCTTTGAGGCTGACACGGGCCGGTTCAAGATCGGTGACGGCGTGTCTCCGTGGAATGCCCTTCCTTACAAAGGTGACGCTGGCTCCGTAGGCCCAACTGGACCGGCTGGGCCAACTGGACCTGCGGGACCGGCCAACTCGCTGACGGTCGGATCGGTCACTGTCGGGGACTCTCCGGGTGCCACCATAACTGGTACGGCCCCTAACCAAGTCCTGAACCTCGTCCTGCCCAAGTACAGCGATCCATCGGTGGTCCTGTCCTTCACCTCCAACCCATCGAACGTCACTGCTGCACTCGACTCCGAGTTCACCATGACGGCCACCGCTACCACTAGCCAGCCGCCCATCTCCTATCAGTGGCAGTATTCGGACACGCCCAGCAACGAGGGCAGTTGGATCGTCATCCCGGGGCAGACCACCGACACGCTCACCCTCAAGGCCACTCTGGCTAGGGACAATCGCTGGTACAGGAACACGGCAGAGACTTCGGCCAAGACGGCCAAGAGTGCCCCTGCTCAGTTGGATGTCACCGTCCAGCCGCCACCTCCACCACCGCCCGTCAAGACGGAGCCGGTCTGGAAGGACGCAGTTATTGAGGGGACCACCAAGCGAGTCACGGGCCACCTGTTCGCCTGCCTGCCCTCTAGCCCATATGACGAGAAGTATGGACGCCCAGAATCGGCAGGAATCCGCAGGCCTAGTCGGCTTGGCCCTCTGTTCACTGCCACGCATATGTCCAAGGACGGCGTGAACTGGGCCCCCTTCTCCGGCAAGACCCCCGAAAGCAAGGGCTTCACGCCTCCGGTCAACCAAATCTTTTGGCTAAACGACACCTACATGATGTGGTCGGCCTACCCCACTTCTTTCCCAAGTACGTTCGGATGGCCCAATGACTCAGGCCTGTTCGTTTCGTCAAACGGAAAGACTTGGATTGATTCGCCAAACATAAGCGGCAACCCGTTCCCAGACATCCAGACTGAACTAGAGGATGGCCTGACGGACAAGTCTCTGAACTTTGACAATGTAGATACCGGGCAGTCATACAGGTATACCCGGACGATTAAGACATGGAATGACCCGACGCCCTACAAGCAAGTCGGCAACACAAGAGATGCCTGCGTCTGGTCTGGCCGCACAACAGGCTGGAAGGCCGATGTCCGATTTAATCCGACCGGCGGATTTGGCTCTTCGCTTGGGCTGCCCCAGTTTTGGTGGGCCCAAAACGCGAACGGGGTGTCCACGACCGTCTCAAGTCTGTACGGCACTTCATTGATTGTTCCCGGCGGGCCGTTCTTTTCGGCATTCGAGGGCGGGAACGTAGGCGGCGGCCCTAAGAACGTGGGCATTGACAGCACTCACTTCTACGTTTTTGACACAAAAGACTTTGGGTCCCAAGGCCGCTTTGTCGTTCTTGAGAAGAAGATCGAGCGGCCCCTTCTCCCAATGAACCCGCCTCGATACCTGAACCTGAACTTCCCTGCAAGTCGCGGAGAGTTCTACTGGATTGGGACCAGTTCGCTGAATGACGGGAAGTATTACATCAACGAGAACCTTGAGAACACCTCGGGCTGGCAGGAGATGACCATGCCCGGGGCTGCTGGTTACTACATGGGTCAGCCAGTGGACGCACAGACGCCGGGGGGGACGGCCAAGACCGTCATCCCCCTTTACGCACAGCGATCTTGGGAAGGGACCTACAACCAAGCAGGCGTTGACATCACGGGAACAATCACCAACCCGCCCTGCATTGGCATTAAGTATTGCGAGTGACCCATGTACACAGCCTATGACGCCATCGAGTACCTCATGTCCTCCACCGGGGGAGGTGCCCAAGACTCAGAGCATAGGATTCTGCGTCAGTCTCTCTTTCATGCTTACCGGGACTTGGTGACGGCTAGGGATTGGCGTTGGTATCAGGCGTCCGAGTTGCTGGAACTGGCAGCCGACAATGACATCACAACCCACACTCTGCCTTGGGGTGTTCAGTCAGTAGACTCTGTGGCCCTCAAAGAGCCCCACCTCCTTGCGGATTACGTTGACCCGACCGAGTGGCACAGGACTACGAACTCGCCGTTCCGCCAGTTGGTGCGACTTATCTGGACCGTCCTGCCCTCCCAGTTCAGCCCAGACAGGTATGACCTAAAGATTCTCAATGGCTACAGGTATCGCCAAAGCCTGATGCTGACCTACCGCCGCAGGCCAAAAGACCTGAGGTTCACGGGATGGGAGCCAGCCAGCCGGGTTGGCAAGATCAACTGGACAGGCACTGAAGTCGTTGGAACTGACACCCAGTTCTCCAACCAAATGCTGGGCTGTGTCCTGCGGGTATCTGGCAACCCAGACAAGTGCCCAGAGTCCATGGCAGGTATTGTCCCCTACCGGGACGAGGGCCTGATCGTTGACATTGACAGCACCACCAAGGCTTTTGCGTGGTCGCCCGCCAAGATAGATAAGTACGAAGACAGCCGGTACATCGTCACCGACTACTTGGACATTTCCCCGGGGATGTATACCGCCCTTCTGTCAGGGGCCGAGGCTTGGCTTTCACGCCTTACCGGCAAGAACATTGAAGGTGCCATGGGGGTTTACGGCAGGGACCTTCGCATGGCTTACGAGTCAGACGCAGTTGCTCCACTTGCAGGCAGGCGAGATCGAAGGGGCATCTACTACCAGTTCTGGTATCTGCGTCCGGGTGGAGACGGTGGAGTCATTGATCCGGGCACTGGCGGTGGCGGGGTTATCGACCCGGGAACTGGTGGTGGTAACGGCCAATGCCCATTGAAGCCCGACATCTCGGGAGGGGATGCTGTTGGAAGCAGCAGCGACCTCTGGGATGGAGGCTCTGCTGGCACCGTCTTCGGAGCCTGCGGCAATGCGTCTCAGTAAATGGCTAGGGTGGGTTCCAACTGCCAGCCCGTATGCACTGCCCGCCGGGGCGGCCGTTCGTCAGGTGAACTGTATGTCCCTGATCCCGGGGCAACTCACAGTTCGCGGCGGCTCTAAGGCTATCGTCCAATCAGAAAAACGAGCCACAACCCTGTGGGGTTATTCCATTGGCTCAGGCAAGACAGACAAAGTCATTGGCTTTACCGAGAGTGCCGAGGTCGCTGAATACTCAGGGATCGGCGGGGAGCCTTCAGTCGAATACACCGCGACCGAGTTCTCTGCTGACCGCCCTGTGGCCTTTTCTCAAGGCAGGCGTGGCGAGGTCTACATCTATCAGGGCTATGGCAAGAGGGGAATGGTCCGTGGGGTAACTGGGAAGTACAGGCCCGTTGGGCTAGACGCACCAGACACCAAGCCGACCATCACCAAGTCCAGCAAGTTAGCCTCATACGTCGCCCGCATCGACATCCTTGACTCGGGCAATGGCTACCACGCCGCACCTCTGGTCAAGATCGGGGCACCGGGATCAGGCGGCAGGCAGGCAAAGGCCATCTCCCGAATCGCCTCCAGCCAAGTCAGCGAGATCGACATCACTGACGGCGGCTCTGGGTACACCAACACGCCCTATGTGGGGTTTGCTGCACCCGATGGACAGACCGTCACTGGCTCTGGGGCACAGGCCAAACTCGAACTCGAACCCGGATATGCCAAGGGCGACCACGAGACAGGGGTTGTCTACTGGAAGATCACTAAGTTTCCGTACCTCTTCTGGGTTTGCACTCAGGGCCTTAAGAGGGAGGGCAACGGATTCATCCTCGACGCCAAGTCCAAGAGCGGAAAGGGCAAGGGTGCCAAGGCGATTCTGTTTTTCCCAGAGTTTCTTCTAGGGACTTTTTCATGGGAAGACATCTACTGCTATGACCCTAGTTCAGACGGAACCGAACTCACTGGGTTCGATGACCTGTTCCGCGTTGAGGTCTATGACTTTGGGGAGGGGTACGACGGCAGCGATGAGATTACGGTCGAAATCCCAATAGCCGGAGCGTGGGCCAGCAGCGTTGGTCCCGGCGGTGCATCATCGGGCCCCGTTTGCTCCACCAAAGGCGCATGCAATCTCACTGCCACCGGCTACACGTTCAACACTCCCGGGTGCCCCGACCGACTGACGGTGATCGAATCCAACCCGTACAAGCGTCGGAGGCTCACGACAACGGTGAAGGATGGCGGTTCTGGCTACCTGACCCCGCCCCAGTTCGTCACTGACGATGGCGATCTCATCAACACCGAGATTAGTTTTGATGGCAAGATCACTAAACTCATTGTTGACAACCCCTTCAAGACCTACCTCTGGGCACCCACTCTCGTTGACACCAGCGGGAATGTAGGGAAGGCCTATGCCCTAGCCATCATGCGTCCCATTCTCAGGGGCAAATACCAGTGCTACTACAGGTATGTAGATGAGAGTGTCACCGAAGAAGAAGGCGGGCCCCTCTACTCAAACCTGTCGCCGGTCACTGAGGTGGACACTGAGGGCGGCTGTGCCAACATAACTTGGTCCTATGAGTCTGGCCCCGGAACTGCCGTAGAACTCTGGCGAACCACGGCTGACCAAGCGACCACGCTGTTTCTTGTGGCACGGATCGGTGGCGAGAAGCCCTTTGGCAGCACACTTGACGCACTGTCCGACTATGACCTCCCTAATCCAGACAGGGAGGGGTTCGATTGGATGCCTATCGTCAGGACAGATGGCAGCCTGAACGCCAACATCTACGGAGTTGCACCAACTGACTTTGCCGTAGGCGTGGTGTTCCAAGACCGCACTTGGTTAGGGGTAGACACAACTGGAAAGCGTCCCAACACGCTCATGTACTCGGAGGCCGACCAGCCCGAGGCAGTTCCAGAGGTGAACGAACTCATCCTCCAGACCAATCTCAGAGACACCGACTACATCACGGCCCTGATTCCCTACGCAGGGGCCCTAGTAGTAGCCCAATCCCGTCATTGCCACCGGGTTTCATTCGTCAACTCTCCCGACATCGACGCCACCACCTCGCTCATTGCCTATAGGGGCTGCGTCAACCAGCGGTGCTGGGACATCTACCAAGGCATCGCGTATATGCTCGATGACCTTGGCCTCTACTCCTTGGACCCCCAAGGAAATGTAGAGCATCTGTCGTTTCCGCTGGATGATCTGTTCCGGGTCAACGCAGATGACACGATCAAGACCATCGACTTCTCCAAGAGAGAGTGGTTCTTTGTTCGGTCAGACCGGAACCTAGGGGTAATCCGGTTCCATGTTGCCTTCAAGGGCGACGAGGGCAAGTACCCAACCCGACAGATCGTCTATGACCCAGACTCCAAGACGTTCTGGCTTGAGTCTTACCCCGCCACCTTCAGTGCGGCCACAGAGGTGCGGGACTCCAGTGGCGACCTAGTGCTGATCCATGCAGGCGACAAGGGGCTCTACCAGTTCGGCGTTGGGCTGACCGATGACGGGGCCGCAGTGCCGTACTCGTGGCGATCTGGCAACTTTGAGTTCGTCACTGATCGTGCAAAGGGCGGCGGCCAGCAGAATCCACGCAATGTCTCAGTGGTCTACAAGCCGACAGCCGAGTCTTCCGTGCTGAAGATGGAGGTTTTCTACAACGGCAGCAAGGTGCCACGCTCAAACGTCGTGGGCCGGGATCGGGGGATTGGGTTTGTTCATGACGAGAACAGCCCTGTCGCCCACGTTGACATGAAGATTCAGCAATCCCAAGAGGCTGAATCCCATGGCATTGCCCGAGCCTTGTTTGCAGGCAAGACCCTAGAGGATATGTGGGGATCAGATACCCATTTAGCAGTCAGGCTCTACGGCCAACAGACAGACGCCGGAGATGTGGTCATCCACTCTGTTGACCTTCAGGGCGTATCGGCCCCGGGAGAGGACCAATGAGCAGCGGAGTTCGGGCGGTCGAGCAGATCGGCAACTTGCTGAACCAAGCAGGTGTTCCGCCGGGTATTTCTCTGGACATCTCCCAGCGTCTGCTTACTGCCACCGGGCTGGGCAGGACCACCAGCAGAGGCCGGGGTAGGGGTAACGGAAGGGGCGGTGACCTCAACCTCGATGACTACTTCAGCCGAAGTGCGGAGTTCTACAACGCCTTCCGCCCCAGAGAGCAGAAGCCACGGGACGGTGCTGCTGGTCAGGCAAACAAGGACGGCATCCCCGGAGTCAGAGGCAAAGACGGGTCCATCTACTACTACTACGGAGAAGGCAAGGACGGAGAGGATGGTCAGGGAGGTCGGGGCGGTGATGGCGGAAGAGGTGGCGATGCAGGAGGCCCTATCTTTATTCCGGTTCCGCCCGTATTTGTTCCGGGCAAAGAGCCCGAGAAGCCAACGCCAAGACCAGACCCGCCCAAACAGTCCGACTGCTGCGAAGAACTCAGGCGGCGAATCGCCCAGATGGGCAGGCGGATTCGGGACCTAGAAAAGAAAACAGACAAGGGCAACACGGTGGAGTGCTGAGTGGCATGGCGAAGTTCCTAACCAAAAAGGGAAAGTTTGTCACCAAGAACGGCAAGTTTGTCGTACTCAAACCTAACCAAAAGCCCGAGGACTGCGACTGCTGCGAAAAGGACGAGTACGTCTGCTACGACGATGGCGTCAATCCCCGTGAGTGCGTCAAGGCAACCGGGCAGGAATGGGAGCAGGAATACACCAAGTACAAGAGCAAAGAAGAGTGCGACAAGAACTGCCCCAAGTGCCAAGCAGATGTGGACTGTTCTAAGGGCACGATAATCTTCTTCTACGTCGCCAATCAGGAAGGGACCGTCTTCATCGAGTGGGGGCCCTATTGGTTTGCCACCTACGACGAAGCGATTGCCGCAGCAACGGCTGCCGTGTCAAACATACCCGAGGCCGGTTTCGACCTCGCTGGAACCACCCTCAATATCGACACCGGAGGCAAATGCTGTAACGGCCGGTGCTTGCCCAACTGCGATTGCCTAGAGGACTTCTTCGGGAAGTGTGAGTGCGGAGATGCCTTCGATGCTCGCGGGCCGTGGACGAAGGCAGGTGACTTCACCTCTGTCCTTGGCGAGCGGATTGTGACCTGCTGCCCGCCGGGGTCCACATATGTAGGCACTGGCCCAGACGATGACGTTTGCCAGAACGAAGACGGCAGTATCGTCACCCCAGAAGCACTTAACGAGTTGGTCTATTGCTTTAAAGGGGAATGCACACCGTCATCACGCCCCGACATCAGGAACCCCCTCCCGTGATTACCTGCCACAAGGACCACCTGATAGCCCGGTGCAAGGAGAGGGGCTACAGGCTTAGTGATGTAATGCCCTGTGTAGTTCACACTGACGGGGACCAATGGACCATTGACCCAGCCCATGACTCTTATCCGAGGATCAAGGGGGCTGGCACCAAACTCAAGACCATACTTGGGTGGTTCTTCATACGGGCCAAGGGTGGCTGCAAGTGCAACGACCGTGCAAAGGTAATGGATGAGAATGGTCCCCAATGGTGTAGGGATAACCTTGAGACCATAGTCGGGTGGCTAAAGGAAGAGGCGGAAAACAGACGCCTACCCTTCATAGAGTTCGCCGCCCGTCAGGCAGTGCTGCAAGCCATCAAGTGGGCCGATGCCCAAAGCCCTACCACACAGACATAAAAGGGGGTAGGAGTAGGAAATGGCGGCACTTACTTTTCAGGATTGGTACGACCCGGACGGCATTGACGCCGCTCAGGGGGTAGGTGTGCCCGGTGCCCCTCGTCGCAGGGCTGCCGCACCTCAGGGCGTTGACGCCCACACCTCTCAGATCATGGCCACTGGCTGGCGTCCTGCTCCGCAACGGCCAATCCAGCAGCCAGCCATCGCCAACACTGCCGCCCCTGCCCCGGTGAACTACGCGGCCCAGCAGTCGCAGTGGATGAACCAGATGCGGCAGCGGATGACCCAGCCTGCCGTTCAGCAAGTGGCCTCAAAGCCAAAGTCATCCGCACCCCCGATGACCTCCGGCCAAAGCAGGGGCCAAAAGGAAGAGTCGGCACCCCAGCAAGCCCAAGTTGTCCAACAGCAGCCAAGTCAAGGAACGCCCAGCATGATCGCTCAAGCCCACGGCCAGCACTTCGGCCATCACAACAACATGGTGTCCGGGGTGAACGCGGCCCTGTCGGGGGCAGCCAAGCAGTGGTCGGACGCAGCAGCCCGCAATCAGGCATTCCAGCAGCGGTCGGCAGAGGCTAATCAGGCCAGCCAGATGGAGATGGCCAAGATGCAGTCCCAAGAGCGAATGGCTCAGGCCGAGATACAAGACCGTAAGGAAAAGCGTAAGGCAATCATGGGACTGATGGGCGGCTTCTCTCCCCTTGGAAGGTCCCTTTTAGGTTAAGCCATGACTTCGCGTATGCCACAAAGCCCGCTGTCTGCACCCAAGGCTCCGTCCTTTGGGCAGTCTTCTGGGCAGATGGTGAACTACAAGGCCCCTGCCACCAACAAGTCAAGCCTCCTTGCGGGACTGACTCAGGCAGGCAAGTACAAGCCACAAACTGGCACAGCCACCGGCAATCAGGCCGCCCAAGACTATGCCAAGAGCATGGCCTACCAGAGCAAAGCAGACGCCGGTCGCTCGATCTCGCAGAAGAACTCCGAGGTCATGATGCAGCGGATGCAGGCCAACGACCAACTGTACGAAGCCAACCGTGCCAATCAGGTGGCTGGCTATCGGCAGGCAGTCCAGCAGGCAATGGGCAACTCCGACCTCGCCAACCAGATGGCTATGTGGCGTAACGATATGTCGGCCAACTGGAAGAACTTCTCACTAGGTCTCCTTTCATGATCGGCTCAGATTCAGCACTCCGGCCAGCATCCACAGCCTTCAAGCAGAAGCCGCTGTCGGACCTGTCTGGACTGACACGCCCGCGTGGCATTGCCGACTCGGAGACTATGGCTAAGTCCAACAACCTCTTCGCCTCTGCCTTACAGAAGGCCAATGGGCAGGAGATGTACAGCGGTCAGGGGCCATACGCCGACCGTGCCGGATTCAGTCGGAACAAGAAGCAGGCCATGATGGCTGGCAATCAGGAGGCCGCCGGGTTCGCACAGGGTGCCCGCGATGCTGCTTCAGTCCAAGCCGATGACCAGATGTTCAACAGCAATCTGGACTTTCAGTACCAGCAAATGGTTCAGAGCAGACTTCTTGCCAACAAGCGGGACGCCCTAGAACGGCAAGGCCTTACTTGGCAGCAGATGTTCAACCAGCGAAAGAACCGTCAGAGCAGATACATGAACAACGCCCAGAACCAGCAGGGTGTCTGGCAGAACATGGTCCAATCACTTTTGTCAGGGTAGTTAAATGTCCCATATGCCAGTTGGTCTCGACCTCGAAGACATGACCCCGAAGCAACTCCGAAAGGCGTTGAGTCACTATGCCCGCATGTCCACGATTAAGGGCAAGCGGGAGAAGGGTGATGACGAAGACGAGGACAAGGACGCCGACGAGAACAACGACCTCGTGGACCTCCACCGAGAGAAGGGCGACAGCAAGCCCCCTAAGGTGCAGAAGGACGATCTCCCCGAGGGGCTCGACCTTGGCGACAGCGACGATGACACGCCAAAGAAGAAGGGTAAGTCCTGATGGGAATGCCTCGCCTTAACCCGGAAGCACCTCGCCCCCATGTCTACGGCAAGGGAGTCGGGGCTCCATCGGGCCCATCCAACGTAGACAACATTCGCCGGATGCTGGCGAACAAGAAGCAAGTCTCCACCCTGCACGGTGTTGAGAGCCCTATCCCCTCGCCTGAAATCATGCGAGAGATGGCCATGGGTTCCGCCGAAGACCGGGCCACGCTCGCCCAAATCTGGGACAACCTGACCGATGCCCAGCAGCAGACGCTGAAGCAGAAGATCATCGAGGCCATGCCGGATGCCCGCAACCCTAGGGGCGTGGATGCTAAGGGCAATCAGGTCTTCTCGTCTGACGCTCAAAAGATCATGGACGCCGTCGAGGGCAAGGAGCCAACGGCAGCCCAAGCAGAGGCCATTGCCGGAACCCAGAACACTCGCGTCCCCAAGAAGACCGAGAGCGGCCCCACTCAGTGGACCGAAGAGGATGGCACCTCAGGCTCCTATGTCGTGGACCCGAGCGACCGTGGCACGACCCCAACACAGACGGGGGCCATGCTCAAGGAGGCCCCGGGCGAGCAGCCTAAGGTCCCGACGCTTGGCCGCACCAAGGCAGTAAAGGGCCTCGACCCTAAGGCGGCGGGCATCCATGACCCCGGGATGGGGCAGTCCGATGTCCGAGACCGACAGAACTTCCGCGTTGACTACCGATTCACGCAGGACGAGAACGGCAACATTGTCCGTGAAGCCGACGATCACCAGTTGGCTAGGGCCGACAATGCTGCTTGGGGAATGGGCGAACACTATGAAAAGTCCATGGCCCAGAGGGAGCAACTCTTTGGCCAACTCCTGACTGCCCAAACCGGATCGCAACAGGCCGCCATGGAACTGATGCAGAAGTTCCAAGACGGAGACGAAGGAGCAGCGGCCATCCTGAATCAGGTTCGGGCTGCCGTGGACGCCTCTGTTCCGCCACCCCAGAAGCCGTTCCCCATTAAAGACGGGCTGGCTGACGCCGGGGAAAGCACTCCGGCAGCCCAGTTTGACCGCACTGGACGAAACCTCATTGAGGGCAGCCTCAGTTCCAACATCTACACCCCCAAGCGTGGCAGCCGTGACACGGCCATGGATGCTTGGCAACTTCTCCAGACCAAGATGGGGAAGAACGCCCTGATCCCCAATCAGGTATTCGCCAGCCCACGGCAGATGGCCGAGCAGTACGTTCGGAACATGAAGCCCGAGTGGTTCGATGTCATGCCCATCACTCCCGGCCAACGGGCGGATGCAACCGACACTGTCAGGAAGTTTGAAGCCACAACTGCCAAGGGGGCCACGGACTACCTCGACACGTTCCACCCAGAACTCCCCGGCAATGCCGACAAGGAAGTGTTCCGCACCCAAGCCATCGACGCGATGGAGAAGGTCTTTGCCGAACGCTTTGGTAGCCAGTGGGGTGAAGGTGCCCAGACCGGGACCCCCGTAGACCCAGCCTCGATGTCCCCTGCCCCGGCTTCATCGGAACCGGCTGTGCCATCAGGGACTTCGATGGACCCGAACACTGTCCCCAAGGAAGGCTTCCGAGATTGGCGTGGCCTTGGTCGTGGCATCCCAAACACGGCTGGCACCCACACTCGCAAGTCCTTTGAGGAAATGCTTGCCGAGTCCATGGAGCAGAGCGACCGCCTGCTAGAGCGGACCCGCGACAGCCAGTTCAACAACTACTTGATGAGCGACGAATACGTCCAGACTCCCAGCAAGCCCACTCGACCGCCCGCACAGGAGCCCACGAACTCCCCAAGTGCAACGGCCACCCGGTCGTTCGATCCTGCCGAGCATGGCGAGAACTCCGCTCAGGCACTGGCGAAGTGGAAGGCTGACGCTGAAGCCAATGGCTTTACCGTGGAGGCACGGGAAGGCGGGACCTATGTCGCCAACCGCAATCAGGCAGCGGGCGAAGAGCCCGAGATGTTCAAGACGTTTGGTGGCGGGCAGTCTTCCTACAAGGATTTGTCTGGACCCGACCAGCACAAGCAGGCCTACCGCAACTTTGAGGGTGGCGAGTACAAGCCCGGTGCCGGTTCGTCCTACGAAGATTGGATGTACGACCACAACCGGCGTAACCCAATGTTTGAAGGGGGCGAACTGGAGACTCGGGCCCGCATGGCCGACGAGATGTCCGACCGCCTGCCGGGGCTGAAGGGTGGTGGCGAACTCCGTACCTCCGAAATCCTCAAGCAGATTGATGAACTCTCTGGGAAGGTAGACAACTACTCGCCCGAGATCGTCAAACTCCAAGAGGAACTTCAGGTAGAGGGCCTTACTCCTGCTCGTGCCAAGGAAATCAGGGAACAACTCAAGCCCATGTACGCCGAGCATGAGGCGTCCATTGCTGGCCATGAGTCCGAGATCGAGCGGCTTCAGGGTCTGCTCCGCAAGTCCACTGACACCGACAAGATGACCGGCATCCTGTCTGCGAAGAAGCCAAAGAAGGGCCCTCCCCTTGGTGGAAAGATCAAGGAGAAAAAGGCAAAGGCTGATGGTGCTGCCAACCCCGCAGACACAGAGCAGGCACCTAAGGTAGAGGCCGAGGTGGCCACCGACGCCGAGGCACCTGTCATTGAGAGCAGGCCTGATACTGCACCGGCACCAGAGGCTGAAGCCCCTCCACCCGAGGCACCGCCAGCAGACCCTGTTGTGGTGGAAGCCCCAGCCCCCGATCCCGATGCCCCCATTGATCCACTGGACTCGGCCAGCAGTGCCGACATAGTTGACGATGGGCCTAACCCACTAGACGCCGACACGGGTGCAGTGCCAGAAGATGTGGTAGTGGACGATCCCGAAGCCACTGCCGCATTCAAGGCTGACGAAGCCGAAGCACCCCGAGATGTCGAGGCTGACCGTCCTGCCGACGAGGCTGAAACCATTCCGCCGGGTACTGGCAGTGAGGCCACCCCCAAGGACAAGAAGGCTGACCCGACCGTTAAGACAGTGCAAGACGCCAAGCCCGCGCCCACTTGGGGCACCCGGGTGAAGCAGGCTGGAAGGGTTGGCGTTGGTGGTGCTGCCGTCCTTGGAATCATGGGCGGTATTACGAGCCTCGGCAACCGGGTCAACCAATCAAATGCCACTGGCGGGACGGGTGCAGGTGGAGGTATGCCGGGGGAAGGTGGACTTGGAATGGACGGAGAGGGCGGCCTTGGGATCGAGGCACCCCCGAGCGATCCGTTCGCAGTGCCACGGTCTTTGGACTCCGCTGCCCGCATTCGCCTGATGCAGTCCATGCAGCAGAGCAACTCCAAAATCCCAACCGGCATTCCCCAGACCGCACAGCAGTGGAGATAAGACATGAGCGAAACACTTAGGCGGATTGCCGAGGCTCGACGCAACGGCCAAGCCCCGTTCCCTCCCACTGCAATCCCACAGCAGCAGGCAGAGCCAGCACCCCAAGGGTGGATGGAGGCCTATCAGCAGGGTCAGATGCCCCCACCCACGGGAGCCCAGTTCTCCCCAGAGGATGTCATGTCCGCTGGTGCAGACTTCCAGCAGGGGCTTGATCGTCAGGCAGCCGCACAACAGGCAGCAGTAGAGAGCCACGCCAACAACGAGGCTTGGCTGAACCAGCAGGCTTCGACCGTCCAGTTGCAGCAGCCCGAGGTCCCAGTGCCGGAGGCCGGAGAGGGGCAGGCGGCCCAAGGCAGGGCACTTCAGGCGGCGGCAACCCAGAGCATGAACCAGCAGGCTGCGGCCAATCAGGCTCAGATGAACCCTGCCCTACCTCCAGAGCCAGAAGTCCAGCCACCCTCCCGTGGCTTCACTGGTGACCCTAGGCGTCGAGGTGCTGCCGATCAGCGGCGAGCGAACTCGAACAGCCAACTTCGAGGCGGATGGGGCGATGCGGCCGAGGCTGCCCTTCCCGGTGAGGAAACTCTGCCCGGTTCGGTGGCTGCATGGAACCAGCACCGTGCGTCCGCTGGCCTTACTGGCGGCATGGACTCCCTTCGTCAGGCCTATGACATCGAAATGAAGAACGAAGGTATGTCCCAGACCATGGGCCTGACCTTTGAGGAATGGCTTAAGACCAAGGGCGTTACCCCTGACCTTCCCCCCATGGAAGCAGGCAACCTCCTTGACCAAATCCTCTCCCAGAACCTGTCCCAGTTCCCCAACCACGGCGGGGCTGGGCCTGATCCACGAGTAGACGTTGACGATGACACCATCCTTCAGGGCCGAAGGGGCGTAGCGGACAACACGCCGCTCGACCTGATGACCCCCGAGCAGCGAGAGAAGATCGGCACTCACCTAGACGGCAAGCCCCGTACTGCACGGGGCGGCTATCACGTTTGGGATGAAGGTGCTGGCGAGGCTGGTGGGTTTGTGCCCCGTGGGTTTGACCTCCCGGCGGCTACGGCTGCCATGCAGGGCGGCAACATCCGGCAGGCTGCCGAGATTCTGGGCATTGACCACCGTGCATACGGGGACAACGTCGCCCAACTTGAGGCAGATGTTCACCGAGTGGCTACCCGTCAGCAGCAACTCTCTAAGAACTATGACGTTGCCGACATCCCGGGCGGTGGCCAGCGGCTGGTAGCCAATGACCGCATGAAGGGCATGATGGATGATCGCAGGTCGAACCAGTGGGGCCAGACCATGGCTCGACGGTATGCCCGCGAACTCAAGGAAGACGGCCTGTCCATTGCCGATCTCCAGAAGATGTACCGTTCGTACCTTCAGCAGAATCCGGGGGATGCAACCGGGGCTGCGGCTTTCATGAACGGCTCGTACATTGACGGCCTTAAGGCACGGCAGACCCAGAACCGCTGGCTCGCAGTCCAGCAGAGTCGTGACCAGTACAACCGGGCAAGGAAGTACGGGATGAGCGAGGGGCAAATCTCGTTCTTCGACTCCCTCCAGAACGCCAAGAGCCCAGAGGAGCGGGCCAATGTCCTGATGCTGGCCCACGGTTCGCAGCCGGGGATGGGCTGGGACAAGATGGCCGCCATGCTTACCCGTGGCGAGATCGACAATGAGGCCATGTCCCAGTGGGCAGCACACATGGGAACTAGCCAGACCCCGGGCGACAAGATCAGCCAGCAGATGACCCGTATCCAGCAGGGTGGCATCGGCATGGATACTTGGGCCCAGATCAACACCCACGCAGCATCCATGCCCGGTATGGATAAGGACCAGAACGCCCGCAAGGCAGAGGTTCGGAGGATCGCCACTCCGCTCGTCCAGCAGCACCTTGCCAGCGGTGAGCCCCTTAGTCACGACCAGTTGGCATTCATTCGGGCGGCCACCCAGAACGACCCGTCCGTTCCGGCAGACGCCTCTGTGTTCTCTCAGGTCACGGGCATTCCAGAGAAGGACCCAAGGTTTGTTCCCCTGTACCAGCAAGTCTTTGGTGCCCCGCCAAGTGCCGGGATCATGGGCAACATAACGTCAGGGCTGGGTGCAATCGGCGGCGGCCTGTCTTCGATGGGCGGCTGGTTGTTCGGCGGCCAGCAGGGGCTTGACCCCTCGGCGTTTGCGGGACCAGCCAGTGGCGGTAAGTAATGTCCTATGGTTTTTCTTACGCTCCGACCCAGAGTCCAGCCAAGGCCCGCAAGGCACCCATTGGCTATGGGGCACAGTACGGACTTGGCTACAACGGGACCGATGACGAGGTAGCACCCGGCTCGATGTCCGAGGGGGAGCGGAGCGAACTACTCCAGCAACTCTCCGACTACGGCTCCTCCGCTGTCTCAGGTCTCTTTGGTGGGCTTAACTGGCTAGGCTCCCGGGCTAGGGAAGTTGCCGCCGATAAGCCCTATGGGTCTAACCCCTCTGGTCTGGACGTTCTTGAGAAGCATGGCGTCCATATCAACGAGAACACTCTCGGTGGTTGGGGACGCCCACTAGCCTCTTTCGCCACAGAAGCAGCCCTAGACCCGCTCACCTACACGGGTTTTGGTCCCCTCGGTGGAGGGCTCAACAAGGCTGGTCGTGCTGCCAAGGCTGCCGGGATTCTCGATGACTCCGCTCGTGCCATGTCCAGAACATGGGTGGATGACATCATCAATGGGACCCGGCGGGCCGAAGACTTTCAGGGTGGTGTGGCCGCTCAGTCCCGGGACTTCTGGGCGAGGGAGTACGGCAAAGACCTCACCCGCCTGACCGACGAAGACCTGTTTGCCCGCCCCCTTGCTGGATGGCGAGAGTCTAGGCGAGAGCAGACCCTTGGCGAACTCCTTGAGAGGCAAAGGGATTGGGGGCAGGAACACTACGACGAGGCAGTCAACAGCCTTCAGGACCACCTGTATCGGAAGGGTGGCTGGAACCCTGACCCGGCTGCCCAACTTGACGCCCTCAGGGACACCCGGCTGTCCAATGACCTGACCTTCATGGGCATGGGGGTCAACCTGCCCGGTGGTCAATGGCTGTCCCGTGGTCTGGACACTCTGGGATCAGCAGCCCGATGGTCGAGGCCGGGGGCATTCGTCACCTCGGGCTTCTCTCGACAACTGCACGGGGCGACCGACGCAGCCAGCCAAGTGGGGACCATTGCTCTTTCCCGTGGGGATGAGGCGGCAGACAAGATCGCACGGCTCAGGTCGAGGCGGCTGGTCAATCTCCTGCCCCAGATGCAGGACGTTGCCACCGACACCCGGACATTGAACGGCATCCGCAATGTGATCGAAGGTGTGGGGCCGACCCTTACTGGGGACACCCTTGCTGCACACGACGAAGTGCTTAGGGCCCTTACGGACTTCAGGGCTGGCACTGCAACTGGTGACGCAGCCCGCATAGGGGAGTTCACGGACACCTTCCAGCGGATGTCGGAGGAGTACCTAAACCGCAGCAGGCAGGCGGGCATTGGGTCGAGCAGGCTGCAAGACAGGTTCGGCCACGGCTACTTCCCGCGAGTCCTAGACGATATGTCCTTTGGTGGGGCCAACTCCGCACCCACTGGGGGCAGGTCGTTCTCGGTGATGACCGGCGACCAGATGGCCCGAGACACCGCATTCCATGTACCCGGCGGGACGAACACCCTCCAAGAGTTGTCCTTGGATCGGATGGTGGCTGGCAGAAACCGGCGGGCAGGCAGCGACGAGATGGCCGCCCAGTACATCCTTGACCGGATGGCTGACAAGGAAGCCGCACTATCTAGGGCTGGCACACTGCCCGTCCGCAATAGGCGGCCAGCAACGTACACCCGCCAGCAGGCTGTGTCCCTCGCACGAAAGATGCACGGGCTCTCAGATGAGGCTGTCGATGGGCGTCTGCCGATCTTCGGCAACCCGCTTGAGGCCATCAACAAGTACATCGGCGGCAGAGAGAGGGCCATTCGCAGGGCCGGAACCCTGACGAACATGATCTCCAGTTCGGCCATTAACCAACACGCTCACCAAGTACCGGGCGGTGGGGCCACACGACTAGGGGATGTCCTCAATGCCCTAGACCTGAAGACCTACAACAACCTCAATGCTGGCCCGCTGGCTGGTCCTGTTGGCCATCAAGTCCGAAGGGGTGGCGTTCTAGTTGGGGACTATCAGGGTGCCCGAGTCAACGTGATGAACCGGCTCAGGGAGATTGGGACGAACAACAACATCCCCGAGTTCGCCAACATGACGTTTGACGAACTGCGGAACGTCTCCGTAGACAGCAGGCTCCTCACCCGACTCAACCGGATCGCTGACTTCTACCAAGTGCCTGAAGTTCAGAGCCAAATCTTTAAGACCCTCGACGCCGTTACCTCCTTATGGAAAGCGTCTATCCTTTCGTGGCCTGCTCGCTTCGTTAGGGATTGGTATTCAGGGATGTTTTCCAATGTTGTTGAAGTGGGAAACGTCAGTGATCTGTATCAAGGGTACGCCGGTGCCAAGGGGCTAGTGCAAGGGCGTCAGGAAGACATCCTTACCGTGGTGAACCGGATGCCACGTTACGCCCGCATGGTCCCAGACGTTCGGCTCAACACCTACATGGACGAGATGACCGCAGAGGGAATCTCCCGTGGTCGCCAACTTGATGACGTAGGCCAGACCGTTGCAAGCAGGCAGTCAAGTCAGGGCATCCGGTCTGAACTCAATGCCGGGGCTATCCCAGAGAACACGCTTGGCTATGCCGCTTGGGATGCCATCTCGGGCAACAGCCTCAGGGGTAGGGGCGGCTCGATCAACCGGCTGCCGGAGGGCGAACTGTTCAACCTCGGAAACTGGGGCCGGTCCATCGGCAACACCCGCAGGACAATCGTAGACGCAGCCTATGGGGTTAAGTCCCAAGAGACCATCAACCCCATGCTCCGTTGGTCTGCTCGGCTTGGAGATAACACCGACAAGATCAACCGCATCTCTGGCTACAACGCCCTGCTTCTCCAAGGAGTTGCTCCAGCAGAAGCCGCCAAACGGATCATGGCGGCACAGGTGGACTACTCCTCCTTGACCAAGTTTGAGCGTGGGTTTATTAGGACGGCCCTGCCCTTCTGGGCTTATGAGTCCCGCGTATCCAAGTGGGTTGCCACAAAGATTCTGGAGAAGCCGGGTGGCATCTATACCCAGTTGGGCATGAGGCTACCCAAGAACCTAAGCGAGAACGACACCTCGACGGACTATGTCCCAAGGCGAATCTCGGACAAGTACGGCCTGTCCATGGAGCCACTCCGGCGAGTGCCGGGGCTGGGCAAACTTGTTGACATCGTCTCTCCCCAAACACCGGGCGTGTCCTCGTGGCTTTCTGATTTTGACCTCCCGGGCATCGACCAGATCAATAAACTAAGGATTGCTAAGGACCCTGAGGGGCGGATCAACCTCCTTGAGTCCGGGCTTAAGTCGGCCGGTAACGTGGCAGAAGGTGCCCATCCCTTGGTCAAGATGGCCTATGAGTTAGGCACCGGGAGAGACGCCTACACCGGCCTGAAGAAGAACTACGCCCGCAATGCACTGCCCACCCTACTCTCAAGGGCTGGCGTGATGGACCCCAATGAAGACTACGGGACCATGGCGGCAGCAGGTGGACTCGACCAACTATTGCAGTTCACCGTGCCGTTCTACTCGCGGTCTATGCAAGCACTGCGGAAGGGTACTGACCCCCGCATTGAGGACCCAACTGCGGCGGCATTGCAGAACATCATCAACATGACATCGGGCGTGAAGGTCGAGAACATTGACGATGCCGAGAAGTCGAGGGACGCACTAGAGACCATCAAGGAGTTGCTCGACAGCAACCCGGCAGTTCGGTCCTACGACTCCACCTACATCCCCAAGGAACTCCTCCCGTTCGTGGACGAGAGAACCCAGCAGATGTATCAACTGGATAGGCAGTTGAGGAAAGAGCGAAGGGCGGCATCCAAGGTCAAGCCCGATGTCTACAACCCAATGAACTACTAGGGGATTGGTGGAGGAGCGGGGCACTGATCTGGAAGTAGGGTTTGGTCTACATAGTGTTTCATAGCAAGACCATCTGATAGGTGACCCAAGAACTTCTTGGCTGAACCCGGCTGCCTGATCTCACAGTGGGTGGCACCACTACGCCTAAGCCATTTAGGTGTGCCCGACAGACCAGCAGACTGACACAGCCTCCTGAACCTGATCCGCAGCCACCGCTCGGCAAGGATCGGGCGGAAGAACTCGACTCCCCCAGAGTAGACACTTAGGTTTTTGAGAACCTCCACACACCGGGCCGACAGGACCTTTGGTATGGGGACGCCGGTTTTGTTGGCGACTACATACAGCCTGTCACCACGAAGCGAAGCACACCGCAGCGACAGCACATCAGAGAATCGAAGGCCCGTCTCAAACCCCACCCGGACCCAAGCCTCCATGAACAGCGACTCGGGGCAGCCACGCTTGAGTTCTCCTCGCAACTTCCGGGCAGCAGAGATCAGCGTGGACAACTCGGCCATTGACCATGCAACTGGCGGTGCGATTTTTGATTTGACTCGCAGCGGCCGACCGTTAAACTGACGGCACTCCCGGCGTTCGATGGCGAAGAGAATCAAACTCCAAGCCATCCTTCGGTAGTTGGCCCGCGTGACCGGCGATTGCTTCAGGCTCGCCAGCCAGCGGTTCGTTAAGGATTCTATATCGGCCACGGACGGCTCGATTCCGAATGCCTGCATTGAGCGGGCAACTCGGAGTAAAGCCCCCCGGTAATCAGATGTGACTTCACGCTCACTGCAATAGGAGTTTGCTAGATCAATCATGACTCTTTCCTTACCGCCAGAAGGAGAGATTAGCGGCCCAAGTGGGGACTCCAACCACCACCCTTGCGCCCTCACGATGGGGGGCGCAAGGGCTTCTGGTAGGGGCCACCGGCTTCATAAGCCGGGTGTCGCGGGTTCGAGTCCCGCCGCCGCCAATCTCTCGTTCAATGAACCGATCAGTGCCTACCACTCCGACCGTGAGTGGTGGTCGAAGTCCCAACTCTGGACGCTCCGGAGTGGGGGGGTTCGGGCCTTTGCTGCCCGCTACCTCGGGGACCCCCAAACATACGGGTCCACGGAGGCTCTTAAAAAGGGAACCTATGTTCACGAATGGGCAGAGGTCGGTGACGAGGCGTGGTGGTCTCGGGTAGTCGAGATACCTGCCGACGCTCTAGGGGCTGGTGGTAGACGCACCAAGGCCACAGAGCAGTGGGAGTCTGAGCAGAAGCCAGACGCAATCCTACTCAAGTCCGATGAGGTCGAGGCCTATCGCCAGCAGTTTGCGGCGATCCTTGCCAACGAGACCTTTCGGCAACTCACAGAGGAGACCATTGCCCGTGAGTTCTCTATTCGTTGGCGTGACCCATCCGGCCTGCAACTCAAGTGCCGACCCGATGCCATCACTGATGCGGTTGTCTGGGACCTCAAGACAACACGCGAAGCCAAGCCATTAGAGACGTTCTGGAAGTCAGTCGTTGACTACGGCTATGGCTTTCAGCAGTGCCTCTATCTCGCTGGGCTACAGGCAGCAGGCCTGAGCATCAAGGAGTTCGTCTTCTTGGTGACCAGCACTGTGCCTCCCTACCACTGCCACGCCGTGACTCTTCCTGCACGGCTTGTTGGCAAAGCACACAAGCAACTTCGCCAGACCATTGCAGAACTGCAAGCCCGTCTGGAAGTGGATCACTGGCTACCTGAGGACTCAGGGCAGGTAGTCGAGTTGTACATCCCTGAGAGGTACATGGAGTCGCGTAATGCTTTTAGATAGTCACTTCACTGGCGTGTCCAGCAGCCCAGATGTCAGGGAGTTTGTGAAGGCCTTGGTCCATGCACAGGCCACCTACAAACCCATTGCCAAGTCCGAGGAATACAAGGTCCACGAGGACAAGTCGTACTGGTATTCCACATGGAAGGACATCGTGGATGCCATCTATCCCAGCCTGTTGGCCAACGGGATTGTGTTCCTCCCTCGCATGACCAAGACGCCAGAGGGCTGGCTGATGGTCGGCACCCTGATCCATGGGGAATCAGGCGAGTGGATGACCAGCACCTGTCCTATCAGGGATGTCGTGAATGGGAACGGGGTTCGCACTGACCCGCAGTCGTTTGAGATCGGCTGCACCTACGCCAAGAAAGTCTTGCTGAAGACGTTGGCTGGTGGGTGGGAGGTTGGCGACGAGACCTCAGAGCATGACGCCGCTCAGGTCACTGAAGAAGTTGTCGAGATGGACGCCGAGACCGAGGCCCTCAACGCCAAGTACGAGCAGGTCGAGGCTGCCCTGCGGATGGTGGCCAACGACGAAGTCAAGTTGCGGAAGTATCGGCTGAAGATCGTCGGCCTTGTCACCAAGGGTGAACTCCGAGAGTCCGACGCCGAAGTCCTTGCTGAGAAGTATCCCCTGCCCGAAGAGACCAAGGAGGAAGCCAGTGCTATCTGACAACCAGATCGACGAACTCGAACGACTGATCGTGTTCAGCACCATGGACCAGTTGCCTTTGATCTTGTCACGGGCAATCCCGGTCCTGTTCTCAGAACTTCGCTTGGTCAAGGCGACCCTTGACTCAAAGGTCAATCACTTCTTGGAAGGAATCGGAACAGATGATCGCGCACAACCGGGAGATGGTGACGGAGATTACGGAGCGTGGCACGGAACTAACGGCCAAGGTGATCTCGGAGTACCAGCAGGGGGCCAGCATCTGGGCACTCAAGATGAGGTACGCCCACTTGCTGACTCACTCGGGGGTGAGGCGGCTGCTGGAGGGAGTGGTCAGGCCGACATCGGAAGCGGCGAAGTCCGACCCATCCGAAGAGGAAATCGTCGCCGCAAGGGAGCAGATCAAGGCGAAGTGGTCAGCGGAGACAGCCAGCCGCAGGTGGGTGGGTCGTTACCTATCGAGGCCAGAGACCCTCGGTGAGGCGTTGTCAAAGAACCTTTCTCAAGTGGACAGGAGGTATCGCTAATGGCTCTGTGCCTAACAAGGAAGAAAGAGGAGAGCATCATCCTGAGAGTTCAGGGAGGGATGCAGATCAAGATCGTGGTCGCTGAGATCAATCAGGGGAGGACAGTCAAACTCGCAGTCACTGCCCCGCCAAGTGTTGAAGTAGTCAGAGAAGAACTTCTTTATGCCACGGACGCTGGCTGGAAAGGGAGGGGTACGGATACCCATGGTCAAGACATACGCTGAAGAACATCTCCCTCTGTTTGACGATCACCTTCGTCCTTACCAGAGGGATGGAATCCTTAAGATTCGTGCTTCCTTCGCCCGTGGGCACAAGGCTGTTATGGCCGTGCTGCCCACGGGCATGGGGAAAACGAGGCTGTTCACCATCCTGCCTCGTGAAGGGGCAAGGGTATTGGTGATCTGCCCACAGATTGAACTAGTGGGACAGACAGTGTCTTCCATTCGTGCCCTTCGCAGACGAGCGGCTGGCATCGAGCAGGCTGGCAACAGATGGGATGGAGAGGAGTGGGCAGTGGCTTGCTATGCCACGCTCCTGCCCCAGAGGTACAAGAAGTTCCTAGGAAAAGTAGACCTAGTTATTGTGGATGAGTGCGATGACAAGTTTAGTACCGCGTTCCGTGCCATGGCCAAGGACTTTATTGACCATGGAGCCCGTGTCCTTGGTGTGACTGCCACTCCATTTCGTGGAGACAAGTCCTCCCTGTTCGGCTTCTACGAGGATGTCCCCTTCTGCATGGAACTGCGGGAGGCCCTTGATGAATGCTGGCTGGTCAGCCCCAAGGTCTTTGTCCATCGGGTCAAGTCGGTGGACTTCAGCAAGTTGTCTAAGACCCGGACTGACTACAAGCCCGAGGAACTAGACGCCCTGCTGACCAGTGAGCAGGTGCTGCACGACATTGCCTCTCTCATCAAGGATCACCACAAGAGAAGCCATGGCGTGGTGTTCTGCGGCAGCGTCCGTCAGTCCCAGATGTTGAGAGACCTGCTGGTTACTCGACACGGGCTCAATGTTTCCTGCGTCTGGGGGACACAGAACCCCGAGGAACGGGAAGCCGAGATGAAGTTGTTCAAGAGCGGGGCCAACTCCCTGATCGTGAACTGCAACGTCCTTGGTCGCGGCGTGGACATCCCAGAGATCAACGAAATCTTCAACGCCCGTCCGACCAAGTCCAAGAACCGCTACTTACAGGTACTGGGCCGAGGGCTCAGGTCTTTGGGTGGGGTGCTGACCAATGAGATGACCCTTGAGGAGAGGCGGGCGGCTATCGCTGCCAGTGCCAAGCCTGATTGGGTGGTCCATGACATCACCAATACCTGCAAGTTCCACGAGCCGATCATCGCCATCGACGTTCTCTTGGCTGGCCCCAAGGAGATCATCGACAAGGTGAAGGAAGAGCAGGAAGAGGAAGAGGTCAGCGTCGAGGAACTGGATGCTGCCGTGGCCGAGGCCATTGAGGAGCAGCGGGAACTGGAGCGGCTGGCCCGAGAGGAGGAGAAGCGGCGTCGTGCTGGCCTGATTGTGGGCGTCACCTTCGACTCTCAGTCCCGCGACCTGTTCGCCAAGGCTGATGCCAAGAGCCCCAACGTTCGCACCTTCAGGATGTTGTTCGGCAAATACAAGGGCTACCCCATATCAAGCCCCGACATACCCGACTCCTATCTGGTCTGGGTCATAGAGAAGGGCAGGCTCACGCCCTTCTGGCATCAGGTGTACGTCAAGGAACTTGAGCGGCGGGCACAGCGCATATCGAAGGAGGGGCTGACTGTATGAGCAAACTTAAAGTGGTTCTTGACTTCAGTGACTTTCTGGTCGGAGTCAACGCCGCCACCAGCAGGATGGTTGCATCAGTGTCGAAGGGGCTAAACCCAGCATCGACATACAAAAGAACCATGCCCCAGAGGTTTCATGAGGAGTTGCTCGGGGCGTTGGGCGAGATCGCCTTCGGAAAAGCATCCGGTAAATACTTCGTGCCTCGGCTTAACACTTTCCACGAAACAGCCGACTGCCAAGGCGACATCGAAGTTAGGGCAACCGACCTTTGTGACGGGCGTCTCATCGTAAGAGACAACGACGATGATGGGCGGAAGTTCGTTCTGGCAATCGTCTCTGACAACCCAAAAGAATCCCCCCAATCTAAGCACAGAACAATAGTGCGGCTCATGGGATGGATCACTGGAGAAGACGCAAGGCAACAGCAATGGCTCACTAACCCCAACGGGGACAGGCCTGCGTGGTTTGTCCCTCAGGGCTCCCTTAATGACATGGACGATGTCGTTGCCATTCCAGAAGAATGTTAAGATACACAGATTTGACATCAACCTTACAACGAATGACACAACAGTAGTCTGACAACCCGCACTTCCTTGATGGCCAGAGTCGCCGCCCCGCCCCTTCGCTAGTCCCAGCATCTGGGCCAGCCACGGGCAACTGCCGCGACAACGGAGTCGAGAAGGTCCAACAGGACAGGGGTGCCCGGAAAGGCCCGGCCAAGAGTGCCGCCACCTACCTCGCACCCTGAACGAAAAGGGGGTCGATCAGATTGCTGGAGACGAAGCCCATCGAGAGTCCCGTTAGCAGTGGCGGGAGTGCTTTCGGTGGTCACGGGATGACGGCCATACATCCCATACAGGCCTTGTTGCCAGAGACTGTGGCCCAGCGGTGAGAAAGACCAGACGGCTTCAACCCAGCATAACCAACCTTGCTGGCGAGCCCGAGGGAGAGACGGCACCGCTTGCTGTGATGGGTTCCGGCACCTTGGAAAGGTAGTCGGGCCTGCCTCATGGCTTAGTGAACGGGACTCGTGTCCTGTTTTCTATGACGGATATTCCAGTGCCAGAGCCAGAGCCAAAGCAGTTCCCATGAGAAAGGACGGACAGTGATGAAAGTCAGGATGAAGTCGGCTGATGGTCGAGTCGAGATTGAGGTTGAAGGAAAGGACACCAAGGACTCCTTCTCCCAGATCGCCTTGGCCTCCGAGGTATTTGGTCAGTCAGTCTGTGGTGCCTGTGATTCCTCAAGGACTGTCCCCTCCGTCAGGGAAAGGGACGGCAATACCTTCTATGAAATGAAGTGCCAAGACTGTGGGGCGACCCTTGCCTTCGGTCAGAAGAAGCAAGATGGAAGCCTGTTCCCTAAGCGGAAGGGCAAGGACGGGTCCTATCTTGAAGGCAATGGCTGGATGAAGTGGAAGGCCCACCAGCAGGAGCGGGAAGTCGAGCCCTTTTAGTGCAGCATAGGGGCCGAGCAAGGACATAAACCTTGCATGAGACCCCTAGTCCTAGCCTTGGTGGTGTTCGTTCTTGGTTGCCGGGAGAGCGGCATATCAAGCGACCCGCCAATGGCTAGGGCAGAGGGGTTCTTGTGGGTCACGGTCGCCCCCTCTAAGGACTTCTCCCATGGCCTGCCTCAGGTAGTGGACATCGAGCGGCGGCTGCCCCTCAAGCACGACTACTACCACGAGGACCCGGTGACTTGGGTGCATGAGGGCACCCACTACATCAACTCCAACATCACCAGAGAGAAGGGCAAGCAGGGGCTGTACCTGCTGGACGGCAAGGCTGTGATCCTCAACTCGCCCAACCTCACCCTTGAACAGATCGCTGTCGCCATACCCGAGAAGGACAGACGTACGATCTATCAGACCTACCTGATTGACCAGCGGCAGTGGTGGAACAAGGAGCCCCTGTACCTGCTGAACGAATGGGTCGCCTATGGAAATGGTACGGCTTGCCGGAAGTCTTTGAACAAGACGGGGAAGGACCGGATTGACACGGTCAGGTTTGCCTTAGAGATGGAAGTCTATGTCAGGCACATGGCTTCCCTTGCTAGGAAAGACCCCGCCTATAAGGACATAGAAACACTTGATGCCTTTATAGATTGGCATGGCAACCGGATTAGATACTTGGCTGGACCAGAGGACACTGAACTCGCAGTGTCCATGCTCGACAACAAGACAGTCCCGGTCGGAAAGGTCGAGCGGATGGTGCCCAAAAAGTAAAGATACACAGACTTGACACGGGATTTACAACGGGGGCATGAGCAAACAGAAGGATAGAAACCGGGCGAACCTTGAGGTGTACGCCGAGCAGTCAGTCCGTTGTGCTGTGTGCTGGTGGAGGAAGTTCAGACCCGGGCGTCAGTGTGAACTACACCATATCGTGGGTCGCCGGGGACACGATCCTCATCACCATCGCAACTTGCTGATGGTCTGCAATGAATGCCACTACGGCTATCACTCGGGCGGTGCTAAGACACTCAGCCTAGGGCAGATACTACAAGCCAAAGAGGACGAAGACGGGGAGGTTGACATCCCGTTCCTCGCCAAACTCATGGGGAGAAAGGGCCTAAAGGAGGACCCGCTACCCCTACCATCGTGGGCCATAGAAGAGAGGAAGAACAATGCGGGCAAGTGACGCTCACCACTGGCGGGTTCTGAGAAAGCAACTTCAAGAAGGGACGAACGGCCATGCCAATCAACAGTCGGAACAAGGGCAAGAACGGGGAACTGGAACTGTGCCACACACTCAAGGAGATGTTCGGATGGGAAGCAAGACGGAGCCAGCAGCACTGCGGGGATGCCGGGGACGCGGACGTTGTGATCGAGGGAATGCCGACAGCCTTCCCCGAAGTGAAGAGGGTGGAGAAGTTGAATGTCATGAAGGCAATGGAGAAGGCGGTCGAGCAGTGCCAAGGGAAGACTCCCCTGCTGTTCCATCGCATGAACCGGAGCAAGGTGGGCTGGCTTCTGACCATCCGGCTGGAAGACTTGATGCCCCTACTAGAGATGGTGGACTCCATGCCTTCCCCTCCGGAGCCCTCCGATCCGCCGTCCGAGAGCGTTACGACCTTGTTCCAGCGGCTGGGGTTCGGCGTTGCGCTGAAGCCATGGCACACGGAGCCGAGCGATTCGGAGAAGGCAACTGGATGAAGGGCATACCCATGGGTCATGTCTTGAACCACGCCCTTGCCCACATATTTAACTACTTAGATGGTGACCGAAGTGAGGATCACCTCGGCCATGCGGTAGCCAACCTGTGCATGGCTTGCCACTTTGACGAGAACCCTGCCGTCAGGACCACTGACGAATACTCCATCATCAGAGAGGGTGGCAATGACTGAGGACAGCATCCCCTGTTTACAGGCCAAGATCGCAGCCCTCAGGGAAAGCCGGGATATGTGGATGGACCTGTCGAACAGCCATGCCATGGATGCCGACCGCTACAGAGTAGAGGTAGTCAACCTTAAGGGCAGGGTGTGGGAACTTGAGCGGGACATGAAGGCCAAGGACATTGTCCTTCAGTGTGCCCGCCACTCGTTGACCAGAGCCGACATACTCAATGCCGAGTTGGCTGATCGTATTCCCAAAGCAACGGATTGCAAGCATTCTGAAATATGGGTGGGGCGTGACGCTTCCGAATGAGAGGACGAGATCGGTCCTGTACACAAGGGACTTTCTTCTCAGACTGTCGAATCCTTACCTGCCAGACGGAATCAAGAAGGTTCCCAAGTCAGTAAGGGACGAGGCCCGCAGACTCCTCAGGCATTACCCGGGGGTGGTTGATCTGTCAGAGGCGGGCAAGGATTGCCCGCGAGTGTTCGATCAAGAGGAGGCTTGGCGATGCACGACATAGAACATGAAGCCCTTGCCGGTGGATGGCGGGCCCTGTGTGTCGGCGTCATGCTTCAAGGGGTGCAGCGGGCAGAGGCCAGCAGCAAACTCTACAAGCCGGGTGCCAAGCATAAGATTGATGGCAATGGCGGAATGGATAAGGAAGTCCTAAAGCAGAGGGCCCAAGCCCGAGAGTGGATCAAGGGTGGCGTCGGGTTGGTCACCTTTGAAGATTGCTGTGAGGCTATGGAGTTAGACCCTGACAGGACTCGCCAGCGTATTGACGAGTGGTGCTACGAGAAAAGGAGGACACCCCTTCATCGTTCTCCCCTGCCGGAATGGGCCGACGAGGGTTAGCCTAGGGCTATGTTCAAACGACGCCCTAAGACTAAGGCCAAGCCGCCTGTGCGTGAGCCTAAGCCATGCCGCGAGTGCGGGTGCCCCGGCGTGTACGGGATAGATACCTTTGGGGTTGTCTCGGAAGAGTGGCGTTGCCGAGAGTGTCACGAGAAAGCCTGCCGAACTGTTATTCGGGAGGACATATTCACTAGGTACGGGGTGCCTTGATGCTAACCCCGGAGCAGCAGGCCATCGCAGAGCAGGCCATGAAGTTGGTTCCTGTTTGCGTCAGGACCTTCCTCAAGAATATGCCCTGCATCCGGCAGGTTGCTGAGTGTTGTGACTTAGAGAGTGCCGCTTACTTTGCCTGTTGCCGTGCGGCTAGGACCTATGACCCAACCAGAGGGGTAGGACTGTCGGCCTACTTCTCGGTGGCTATTAAGAATGGGATGCTGCAAGAGGTACAGAAGGAACTAAAGAGTCAGTCCCATTCCATCAAGCGTATCCCATTGGACGAGATTCACAGACGCCAGCCACCCAAGAGAGAGCAGGGAGAGCAAGCCCTCCCCGCCCTCCTTGAGTTGACCGAAGACGAACGAGATTGGATCGAGCAGTACGTCTTTGAGGGGGCTAGTTTCAGGGCGTTTGGTCGGCAGTCTGGTCGTGATCCCCGGACTGCGAAGAAGATTCTGAAGTCCCATCTGGACAAGTTGAAGACTGCTGTCGAGCATCGGCCCTAGCCATACGCCTAAAGGCCCGCCTCCTTTCCCGCCTGACTGACCCACCATAGGCACACTTCTCCCGCCAGCCATCCCTTCCGGGGTAGCCAGCAGCCTTAGCCTTGAGGGCGTAGTGGAACCAAGGCTGGTGGTAGCCGTCGCCATTGGACCGCTTGATCTTCTTACGCTTGAGGAGGGCAACGATGTCCTTCCAAGTCATGCCCCCTTGGTTCTTCCTCTCGGCCCACTCAACCAGCCTTCGCTCATGCTCGTCGTGAATCCAAGCCCCGACTCGACTCCTCATCCAGCCAGCAGGAGGTCGGCCACCGTGAGGTAGTCCCTTCTCCTGCCGAATGGCAAGAGCATCACGGGTTCTTGTCCTGATCCACTCACGTTCTAGTTCTGCGACCGAGGCAAGCAGGTGCATGACGAACTTGCCAAGGGATGTCCCGGTATCGAGGGCAATGTCCAAGGACAGAAGGCTGACCCCCTTACTGGCAAACATCTCAAGCAGTTGGGCTGCGTCATAGACTGAGCGGAAAGCCCGGTCCATCTTTGACCAGCACACTACGTCCCCGTGCTGGGTCAAGACCCACAACTTCAGGCCCTCTTCCCGTTCGGTGAAGGGCTTGGCACCAGAGGTAGCCTTGTCCTTGAACACCCCGCCCCAAGTATGAGTCTCTTTGTACTTCTCGTAGGCCAGAAGGATTGCCTTCTCCTGTACCTCGTAGGTGTATTGCTGACCCGCAGTTGAGGCTCGGGCATATCCATAGAAGGTAGGCATAGTTTCCTCAGGGACAGAAGTCTAGGACCGACTTGAGTGCGTCTGCTTCTTCACACTCTCGGGCCATGATCGGAAGAGTTTTTGTGTACTCAATCCACCAATCGGCGTGGGCTTGGCTTGAACTATTTGCCTTTAGTTGTGGCCATACGATACGGAACCTATGGCCAGACTTGCCAGTAAGCCACTGCTCAGTGGACCAGACCAGCCTTCGCCCCTCGCCGGGAGAGAATCCAAGTGCGACAAGTTTCAAGAAAACTTCATTGATCTTCCCGTGAATCTCCCGATAGAACTGCTCCCTCTCCTCCACGCTTCGACCAGTGGTAGTCCGCATATCTTGACGCTGCCAGTACGGCTTGCGTGTCCTCCTTTCCTAAAAAGGTATCGCCCAACTCTGCTGCCATGACAGTGGCCGACCGACCAACGATCAGCCACATCCCCCTCTCTACCTTGTCAGTCCACGCTGGCTTACTCATCGTCCCCCCTGTGGTGAAAACAAACCGTGGTTCCACTTGCTAACCTTGGAATCTGTGGCCCTGTCGGACTCGCCCCTCCTCAGGTCGTAGTGCTTCTGCCTCTCGATCATTGCCCGCTCGGCAACCCAAGGACTGAGGGCCAGCCCCGCAAGAGAAGCCTCCTCCTCTTCGGGGCTGGGTGCCTCGTCACTGACATCACGAAGGTTCACTTGGACTTCCTCCCTTTCTTCTTGGCCTGATACCTATCCCAATCAATGGCCAAGGACCGGGCGACTTGCTTGTCCGGTCTCTTGAGAAAGCCCTTCAACTCAAGGGCATTGATATGGCACACCACCCCGTTGACGTTCTTGATTCCCATAGCCCCAGCCATCTGCCTCAGGGAGGGCTGGCAATCCTTCTCGGTGATGTACTCCACGATGTAGTCGAGCAGTTCTTCCTGCCGTCCGGTCAGGTCAGGACTTGCAATCGGCATGGTCAACCCTTTCAGTTGGCGACGAAGACTGCCTTGTTACCGGCAGCCTCAAAGAAGGAGAACGTGGCACGGGTCTCACCCTCAAGGATCACCTTGAGAGCATCGGCTGGGCAGCCAAGACGAACCCTTGCCTGAGCATCCTTCTTCTTGGGCGGATAGAAGGAGACCTTGTAAGCAAGGGCCGGGTCTTCAATGCCGACCCGGACAAAGGTCATGGTCTTGTCCTTGCTCGACCACTTGGCAGTGATCCGGTCGCCTTGAACCCAGCCCAACTTGCCGGTCATCTGGCGAGAGAACTGGCAGGAAAGGGCACAGTCCCTGCCGCCTTTAGGTTTGGAGTGGCCGTTCGATGTCTGGCCGTAGACAGTCAGGTCAGCACCGGGCTGGCGTCCCTTGGTAGGGGCAAACTCAAAGTCCATTTTGTGTTCCTTAGGTGGGGGTAGAAAAAGAACAGGGGTTGGTGGACTCCCACCAACCCCTGTTCGGGGTGGATCAACCAAAGATTTCCGACAGTTCGGCATCAGTCTCGTCGGCAGCAGGCTCGGCCTCTACCTTCTTGACCTTAGCCTTGGGCTGCGGCTTGTCCTCGTCAGCACCGGAGCGGTGCAGTTCAAGGATCGCCTTGGCCCGTTCCGCCATCGTCTTCCTAGCCTTGGGCTGAAGGAGAGGGATGGTCGGGTCAACATCACGACGCAGTTCATAGACCCGCTGATAGATGGTCGCCGTCTTGACGCCAATCATCTCAGCGAACTCCTCCTTGGTCATGCCTTCGGCCACTGCCTTCAGGTACAGGGGGAGGAACTCGTCAATCATCATCTTCTTCTTCTCGGACTTAGCCATTGATCTTGTTCCTTTCAAACTCTTCGGAAGTGTCACCGGGTTCCGCAAGCAACGCGGCAACCCGGCATTCGATTCCCTTGTCACGCAGGTAAGCCACTCGGTCGAGTGCTTCCTGCATGAAGGGGTAGTGTGCTGGTAGGTTTCGATACTCGTCGCAAGGGTCAATCAACCACTGATCGTCCTTTCTGTAGGTAATGCACCATCCATAGACGTTGATGCCGGAGGGGTGAGTGTCGTTACGGTTGAGATTGTCTTCAGTCATAGGTTCTTTTCTTTTGGAAACGTGGGTCTGGATATAGGAACACGGTCACCATGCTGATCCAATGACTCCAGATCATAAAGTTGGCAATCCATTCAGCGAGGGAGATACAAACTCGGTCGTATCCCATCACCCAAAACTGATAGGTCAGGATCACCACGCTTCTAACTAGGTAGGCAGCAAGAGAGTTAGTGCTGTCCTCCAGTGTCCACAACCAAAAGATGATGAATGCCACTGCTGATAGGGCCAACTGTTGTTCTGTCATGGTTGGTTCAGATGGTCAATGGTCATTCGTTCAGCACAAGGGGAGCGAGTCAACTAACTCCCGCTCCTCGATGTGATTAAAGATTCCTTCGGGCTTGGCTACCCTCCCTTCATAGTGGCCCCAATAGTGGCCGGAGTTATCGGACTGTTCGTACATCAACACAACTGCCTGACTCTCGTCCCAGTTGTGGACCTTGTCATCGAGAACATGGTCCCCAAACTTCTCTGATCTTGAGCGGTTCCGACCGTAGTTCCAGACGCTTCCGTCCAATGTCTGGCCAACTGAATAGCCAATCAGTTGGTGGTGAGCCCGCTCGATTGACTGCCCTCGGTGGATGACGTTCATCTCCAGCATCCGCAAGTTCCTGCTGCCCCACCTGTAGGTACAAGTCAGCGAAGACTTGCCGTCCGTCCGCAGCAACTGTCGGCTACCAGCCGGAGGAATAATCACCCGAATGAATCGACTCTCGGCGTGAACCTTATGGCCGGTCTCATGGCGGGGGGCTACCCAATACAGGACCAACTCAGGCAGCACCCACATAAGTGGTTCACCCTTATCGTCCCGGCCCACAACTACTGGGTTGCGGTTGCCCCCGGAGAACCTACTCATGATTCCGGTGGTCCAAACCTCCTCGCCCTCCACGAACTTGCAGCCCGGAAACATGGCGATCTTGATATGAGGGTAAGTCTTGGTCAGACGGATAGCCTCGGAGTGAACCTTGGCAGCCAGCGTCTTAACCCTCATCTCATTCCAGACAGGCTCGTCCACCTTGGGGACAGAGAACTTTGCTGACACCCCGCCACTTGCCAACAAGTCATGGTTGTCAAACTCAGGGGGAACCATGCTTTTGTACCAATCCAACTTGGATAGGCATGAGCCGGGAAGGAAGTCATGCCACAGGTCAACGGGATTGTTGCCGTGAAGGTGCTGAATGACATCGCACCTCTCTTGGTGGTGTTCTCCGGTGTAGGCAAGGTTGGCCATCAACTTGCCGTCCCTGTCGCGGATAACTAGAGCATCGCAGTCTGGCCTGCCAGACCTACGCTCCCTGCCGCCGTGCCACTTGCCACGATAGGCTTCCGTCCCATCGGCATTGAAGTAATCAGCCACCGAATCAAGGCCACACCTTACCCCCATCGGCATAGAAACAGGGAGCCACTTGTGCATCCGCTTCCGGTACTGGGTAGTGGTGAAGTTAAGGTGGTAGACTGTGTACAACTCGCCCCGTTCCTTGTGGCCACTGATCGTGGCGTAGGTCTTGATCGTGTCCTTCGGGGAGAAAAGCCGGTAAACAAACTCATTGCCGGTGTCTTTGCAGTTCATCTTCACCACGCAGCCCCGGAGAAGGTTGCTTGTGCCAGCCTGCCGGAGATTGCGATAGGACACTGGGTCCCTCTTCATTAAGGCTTCCGTCTTACGGACAAGCCAAGAGAACGTCGGGATTTTCTTGAGTTCAGGCATCGTCCAATGATTCCTTGTTGGGGTCGTTCGGTATAAGAACCTTGGTTGCCCAAGACGGGACGCTCCCATCTTGAGTCGCGGCCACAATCAACTGACCCTTGAGCGGCTTGTCAGGCCAAGGGGTATAGGTATCCGTCACCAAGATCGTGACATCAGGGGCATACTCCTTCTCGGAGTGGGCCAAAGGAATCCGCATATCAGTGCCACCACCACCGACAAACTCGAAGTCATCAGGGATGGTTCGGACCTTCATGTCTTGCCCGATCTGAGCATCGGCAGTGATTACCGGCACTTCACCAATAGCCTTGAGCCCGTCGCGGATAACTTGAATAGCCTTCCGCAAACAGCCAGCAGTCATGGAACCAGAGGTATCCACAACCACCACTGCCTTGGGCATATACTTCTTGACCCCCTTCAGCAGAGGCATATCGGGATGGGCATATTGCCGCCGATTCTTACGCTGATAGGTGTAGTCAGGGGCACCCTTGTGATTGGCAGCACACCGACAAACAGTTGCCCTCAGTTGGTCCCAAGGATTGGGCTGGGGTCGCAACTTGTTCTTGATGAGCCGCTTCAATCCGGCAGCGAGATTCCCATTGACATGGTGCCGCCACTCCGAGTCTTCCTCTAACTCTTCCATCTTCTGCTCGACAGCCTCAAGCAGACGGTCTTCCTTGAACCCATCCCAGTTTCCATCGGGTTCTTCCTCGTAGTCTCGGGGCTGTCCATCAGCAGCCGAGCCACCACCGATTGGCTCAAAGCCATCGTCTGCTACTTCGTCACCGCTGCCTGAGTCACTGTCTTGCGGCTGATCTTCACTACCTTGACCTCGGCCCTTGCCGTCATCCGTCGTATCGTTAGAAGGAGGTTCCTGTTTGCCGCCACCATCTTCGTCACCATCGCCTTCTTCATCGGTCGGAACCGGAGTCCCAACAGGAATATCAGGGGGAGGCGGCTGCTTCCGGCTCTCGCTGATGATGTGATAGAGTTGCTCAATCGTCATGTTCCGCTCGACCGCAGGCCACTTAGCCTTGACGTTGTCGAACGTAACTCCACCCTCTGGGGCCATCTTTGCAATGGCTTCCATGAACTCCCAGACCACGACATCCATAGCGATGTTCAGGTCACGGGCTTCCTGAGGAGTTGGGTGGTCACCATAAATCCCCGGAGCCCGATGGCAGTGCCGAAGGATAAGGTGAAGGGCCTCATGGACAACGACATATCCACCCTGCTCAAGGGTCAGGGTTTCACACCAAGCCGGGTCGTAATACATCCGGCCATACTTATCCACCGCCATGGTCCCAAGTCCCGGCCGCTCCACTGGAGTCAGGCTATAGACATAGGGAGCAAGGTATGGGAAGTGTTCGTAGACCATCATCCGAAACTGAGTGATAAGATCGACTGTCTCAACTTGCGGCATACCGAACCTCGACTTGTTTGAGTGTCTGTCTTCCGGCCTTGAGCATTGACTGCTCGATTGGGCCACGATTAAGAGGGTTGCCAACGTCCACTGGAGAGAAGAGAGCCAAGGCAAACCCTCGTCGCCTCAACTGCCGTAAGACTTCGTTCTCGATCTTGGAGAGCCCGCCCCGATAGTGATGTCTAAACATCAGCCCTCCCCTCTGCCTTAGCGATTGCTGCCACTGCATCTGATAGCATTAGCCCGCTCCACCCTTCTGACTCTGCGTTTTCGACCATGTACTTCAAGGCCGACAGCAAGTCGGGGGCAGCGGCAATCAGGTGTGCCGAACAATCAATCACCCTGAAGGCCACTGGCCCCTCGCCTGCAACAATGGTTACTCCATCGTCGTGCAAGTTGCCGTCATCATCGCAATACTCAATCGTCCACGGACCCGGCGTATGGCTCATACTCACCCTGCTTTCTTCTTGCGGAACTCTGGAGGAATCCGGTCGCCAAACTGCTTGATGGCACCAATGGACTTCTTGCTCAGGGGCACCCCGTCAGGCCGAGCCTCGACAAGATGCCGGAGTTGCGTGAAGACCAAGTCAGCAGTGTCCTTGCCGACGTTGCCGCAGAAGAGTTCGACTGCTGCATCCATCCGGTCTTCGGAATACTTCTGCTTCACTGCCGTCACGATGGAAGTCAGCAGGGTTACCGTCAGGTCAGCCCGCTTCTTGTCGTGCTTGAACTCCTTGTTGCCAGCCAGCACTTCCTCAACATCAACGAGGTCGAGTTGGCTAAGGAACTGCATCACGTTCCGGCCAGTGGTCTTGCCGACCATGCCAATGCAGATGTCCTTGCGGATGTCGCTGGGAGCCCCAACACTTTCCGCAGCAGCCAGAGCATCGCGGAGATACTTCCAACTACGGGGAGTGGGGTAAGCCATCTCAGTGTCATCCTTGGGCACTGCAATCCGCTCATTGCTGTTGCGGCGGCAGTAGGACACAAGGTTGGCACCGACCATCGACTTGAACCGCTTCCAATCGGGAGCCACAGTAGGCACCCAGCGGGGCTGGAAGTTGTCATCTTCCGACATCATGCCGGTGGCCCAAGACTCGAAGTCATGCTTCCAATCCCAGTGCCAGAAGCGATTGGCCATCGACTTCTCCAGAGGGCTGGCATTGGGGGCCATTGCCGGTGGATTGCAGGCCGCAAAGAACAGAGTGTCAGGGTGAATCTGGAGTTCACCGAGCCGCCGCTCCGTCAGCATGGACAGCATTGCCGCCCTGACCGAAGGAGGAACGGTGGTCAACTCGTCAAGGAACAGCATTGCCCCCGGTCGAGTAAGCCGTTCAGCCCACCGAGGAGGAGTCTGGGAGAAGAAAGCCCGGTCATCCGAAGGAAATGGGATGCCGGAGAAGTCTTCTGGGGCATGGGTCGAACCAATCAGATACATCAGGTCGCGGCCCAAGATTTTGGACCACTGCCAGACAACCGATGACTTAGCGACACCGGGAGGGCCCTCGATCTTCACCGGGCAGCCTGACTGTGCCACAAGGGCAGCAGCGGCATTGGGGCAAGACTTGGACCACTGTGCGATACTTACCATTCGTGTTTGTCTTTCTGTGGTGGTGGGGTGGGGTGGCCGTCGCCGCCATCCGACAACTGGCCGATCCCCGATAGGGGGTTCCTGTGCGTGTATCCCGTTAGGTACTAAGCACACCAATCAAGAGCGTTGTGGACACTGACCGCAGCGGCAACCTTGTCAGCCATGTCCTGATATTCCTTGAGGCTCACCCCAAGGATTTCCTGATAGTCCTTGAGCAACTGGCTAACCTTGTGGACCTCGTCAGTCCTTCCCTGCTTGCCATCACTCCGCTGCTTCTTGCTGCCAAGGCTTGAAAGTTCAGCCTCAACAGCGGCCAGCCGGTCACGAGCCTCTCCTTGGACAGCCCTAAGGACTGACTTGAAGGAGCGATCATTGGCCTTAAGGGGGAACCTATAGGTCACGATCTCAGGCTTGCTGCCCTGTGAGGCATCGAGTTCAGTGGCGAAAACCTCGAAAGCCTCGATAGACTTCTCGGGGACGAAGTAGTTACCGCCGGTCTTCCGAACAAGGATGCCACCAAGGGACTGAATAACCTTGGCGATGCAGGCCGAAGCCATCTCGGTCGGGAATACCTTGGACCGGGAAGCGAAGACATGGGAGAGGATTTCCTCGGCCTTGTCCTTCTTCGAGTCCAACTGGGGCAGAATCATCGAGTCATACCGTGGAATGGTGACTTCACCATTGGCGTCGGCCACCACTGACAGAACAAACTCAGGCTCGTTCTGCTCAGTACCACGATTCATTCGCCGTGCCTCATAGCCCACTACTTCAGGGGCCAGAGGGAATACTTCCGGGGTGTTGCCCCGAACCTTGAGCCCCGAGCGAGCCAAGAAAGCCTGAAGGGAATACTTCAGAGCAGACTTAGCCACTGAGGCCTTAGGAAGAAGGCCTTCCTTGTCGATTGCCTTGAGGGCACGGACAAGGTCACTGATTGCAATCTCGCTCGGCTCCCAGAAGGCCAAGAGGCCATCCTTGCCGGAGCCATCAACCTTGATTTCGTGGGCTGTCATTCCTTGTGGTCCTCAGGGTTTCGCCAAGTCGTAACGGCATCGAGGTCAACAAGAATCTCGTTGCCCGACTCGGTAAGGATTTCTTCCATCACCTTGCGGCTGCACTTCCCCTTTTCCAACTCTTCAGGGGTAAAGACACAGACGGCAAAGCCTCTGTTCCTCAGGTCGTTCAAGGCCTTGAGGTCATCGGCGGTCAACTTTTGGTACATCCCGGCAAGAGCCTGACGTACTTGGGCGTCGGTCAAGTCTTCTGGGGTCATGCTTTACCTCCATCGGCCTTGGCCAATGCTTCTTCGATCTCCTGCATTGCCTCAACGAGTTCTTCCGTGGGGCAGAAGGCTTCATCCACTGGCGGCCCACTCTTGAGAACCCGCAGAATCCCCCGGCAAGCCATCCACAGATTGGGGGCAGCCGCAATCATGTTGGCCACTGTCTCAACACTGTCATCGCTGTTCGGAAGATGATTGGGCTTGCAAACCAACTGCCAGCCTTCAACGTCCATGATTCCGGTGTAGACAATCGGGATTCCCTTACGGACCCCAACCTTCCACTCTCCGTTCAGCCGACCTAAGACTTCGGGGGCAATGGTCAATCTTTCTGCCAGCCAAGCCCCAAACTCACGGGCATATTCTTCCCGAGTCTCGCCATCGCAGATGGGCCGGAACCCTCTCTTCTGGCAGTGATTGGACAACTCCTCAAGCGAACACATTCCGCTCATTCCTCATCTCCTTCCTTGCAGGCAGGGCAAGTGGTCACGTTCTCTAGGTGGAGAAAGCAACCACAAGACTCGCAGTGGTCGGACTCGCACATGGCGTTCCTCATTTCTTAAAAGGGTGGTCAAGAGTTCAGACGAAAAACCAAGAAATCACCGAGAAAACCAAGCGTTGGCCGCCAAGTCGCCCCAATACTTCCTCACCCTGAGAAGCGGTTTTGGGCTGTATTCCCAAGGGACGCCGGGAAGTATTGGGGGAAGCCTCAGGTCTTATGGGCCTCGATTCCCCTGCCGACTTGACGGGTTGGAAAGCCGGAACCCCTTAGGGGCCTTGACCCGGGACCAACAAAAAAACCCGGTCAGCCCCAAGGTTTCCCTCAGGACTGACCGGGCCACAGGAGGCTCAGGAATAGGCTTCGGTGTGGATGAAGGCTTCAACGTCCTCCATCCAAGCGATCACCTCACAAGGCTTATCAACCAGATAGGCTTCAACGTAGTGGGATTCCGGCAATCCATCGTCCATAGGCTTCACCCCAAGGTCAAAAAGGTAGTTACGAACCAAGTAATGACGCAGCCAGCGAAGAACCAAAATCCATCGGCCCCCATAAGACTCAGCCCTCCTTCCGGGCTTCGCCTCGATCACGCAAACCGGCAGACTCCATAGAGGCCAGCCAAGGGTCAGACTTGGCCGTGTCCCGAATGAAGTCCACAAACTCACGGAGTTCCTTCCGGTAGACACAGAGTTTGTTCTGGAACCGGAAGCCATTGGCCGACAGCGTGGCATAGCCAAGGGGGTAAACCTTGGTGGCCAGCGGCGAGCCTTCAATCTCGACCTTCTCGACTGTCTTGTATTCCTTGCGGACTTGGTCAGGCTTCGGGGCAGCCTCAACCACTGGCTCCACCACAAGGCTTTGAATCAGGGCTTCACGGCTCTCGCCATTACTTGCCACTACTTCCGGCTCGTCGGCTACTTCAGTGGCAACCACTTCCGGCTCGGTCATGATTTCTTCAAACAGTTCGGCAAACACATCATCTTCAGCGGCCATAGAGAGATTCCTGTGGAAAGGGGAGGGACAAACACGAAAAAACCCCGATTGGCCAAGGAGTTATTCCCTGACCAACCGGGGCCACTGACCGCCAACTGGCCGATCCCCGATTAGGGGCCGCCCACGCGGGAACTCAGTTCACTTGATACTTGTCGAGCCGCTGGTAAAGGCTATCGAGAGTCTTGCCGACCCTGCGGTTAGCCCTGTGGTTTTGCTTTCTCAGCCAAGCCTTATTCCTTCTCTTTGAAGGCTTGGTCACCCAACGCCATGCTCTCTGCCATTCGGTCATGGAATCACCTTTCTCGTTTGTAGGCTCTACGGGCAAGTCTTATTTGTTCAGGGTCATTGCCGACCACGACAAGACTCCCGGCAGTCTTATGCCCATACTCCATGAAGACAGCCTTAGGACGCTCTCCAGAGCAAGACATACATTTCATGGGCTTCCTGACATCCCTCAGGAAATCGGCCCTCTCAGGGGCAATCTCAGCCCCACAGAAGACACAAGGTTCACTCACTCCATCACCTCCTCAATAAAGCCATGAAGTTTGCGGATGGCCCCAAAAAGTTCCTGCTTGCGGATTGAGGCCGATTGGTGAAGTTTCCGATACTCTGCGGTCAAGTCTTTTTGCTCTGAAAGTTGACGCCTCAGGGAAGTAACTTCCTCCCTTAAGGCTTGGACTTCAGACTTAGGGGCAGACTTAGCCACTCCCGGCGATTTGAAAATCATGGGCAAGACTCCTTTGCAGGGGTTTATGTCCTCCAACGAAAAAACCCCGGCAGCCAAGGAGTAAATCCCTGACTACCGGGGTAAGTCTTAGCCCGTGAACCGATCTACGAAGTCCAGACAATCCTTCCGATTGTCCCGGCAACAAAGCCTCATCTCTCGATTGTTCGGCTTGTCCACCAAGTAGGCCAGCCACAAGACTTTGCCTGTCTTTTTCTCAGTGAGCGTCCTCACCTCGATTGTCTTGTCGGCCACGTTCAAGGTTTGCATGGCTCGTTCCATGGGCTAACTCCGTAGGGGGTGAAGGGACAACAAAAAACCCCTTGCCAATCCCGTAGGACTGACAAGGGGCTTGTGGTCACCGGTCAATGGATTCCTTGATGATCTCCTTGAGAATCTCAACTTGGGAAGCAAGGGAACGGATTTGTGCGCAGTAATCCCGATCCCGCTCGTCAGAGTTTGAGTCCAAGTCCTTAAGGTCACGGACTTGCCTTTCAAGCCTTCGGATTGTGTTCACAAGGTCTTGTTTGTCGGCCTCAAGTCCACTGACCTTTTCCGCAAGCCTGACATTCTCCTCAAGAGTGTCATTCAGCCTGCTGGCTTGAAGGGCCGTCATTGATTCCCAATCGCCCATGGCAAACTCCTTAGGGGGTAGTCGAACAACAAAAAACCCCGGCCAACCCTTGAAGGGCTGACCGGGGAATCTTGGGATCACTCAACTTCGTAGCCATTCTCAAACAGAATGGTTAGGGCACACTCACGAGCGGCCAATACTTGGTCACTCACTTCGGCCCCCTCATCGTAGAAGGCCAAGACATTGGCCTCAGGATCGACATCCCTCAGGGGACGATCAGCGACCTTGGAAACAAGGTTTGCGACAGTGTGAAAGAACTGGAAAGCCTTCATGGGATAGCCCTTGTGGATAGGGGAAACACTTGCCGAAGTGGCAACAAAAAACCCCCTTGGCCCAACCCGTTAGGGCTGAACCAAGGGGGTAAGACTTAGGCCGGTCAGGCCATCTTCTTGCGAACGTCGGTCAGGTGGGCAATCAGTTCGTCCAGAGCATTGGCCTTCACACAACCATTGCCCTGATTGAGTTCGATCCGAAGGTAGGCCCCGTTCTTCCCAGAGGGATAGAACGACGTTGACATCGAAGAAACCTTGGACCGCCACTGAACCTTGTCGGCAGCCGGAGTGAAGTCCTTCGGCTTAGGGGCAAGGAAGGCCTTGATGGCCTCGTGATGCTCCTTGAAAGCATCCTGCTTCAGCATGGTGGCAAGGGTGGTCTTGGGGAAAGCCGAGCAATCAAGAGCCATGAGAGAATCTCCAAAGAGGGATCACGAGAGCAAAGCCGGGGGCCAACAGCGGCCAACCGACATCCAACAACTGGCCGATCCCTCGAAGAGGGCCACGCGGGTGCTACCCACGGGTAATCTTGGGGACTGACCAGACTGCCGACAAAAAAACCCCCTAAGGCCTTTCGGCCCTAGGGGGTAAGGGTTCACCAATCGAGTTCGGACAAGTCGATAGGGGGAAGGGGGTCAACTCCCGCCCAGATCACTTCCGGGTCATCCATGACGGCGGCAATGGAAGGAAAGTATTCCCGGTTGATCCGCCAAATAACGTCCTCCCAGTGAAAGACGGCATAGCCTTCATTGGAGGTAGAAACATCTTCCCCGAAAGTCTCCCGGCGAAGGGTTTCAATGTACGGGTAAGGCACCGGCCGAGTGTTGGCACACGAGAAGTCTTGAACGGCGAGCATGGCAATCGCTCCAAGGGGATCGTCCCGGCTGACCGACCGGCGACACCCTACAACTGGCCGATCCCCCGAAGGGGGCCATGTGGGCGTGCGGAGAGTTCTACGGGTGTGATGTAACCCGCGTTAGATTCTCCCGCGAGGCAACCAGACCAACCGGGCTTCACTACGTTAGTAGTGGTGGTCAACCATGGCTTCTGGCCCTCCACTACGTTAGTAGTGGGTGGTTAGGCAGTGGTTTTGGCCGGGATTCACTACGAAGTAGTGGTTGTCAGCGAGGTTTGCTCTCCCTCCTTAAGGAGGGGCCGACTGTGTTCATTGCGGTATCGCCTCCTAAGTTAGACGCGCGTGACTAAGAGACTTGTCTCTTAGTTCATGGGCCCGCCCGCCCCTTTCCGCCCGAGCATATAGATCACGTTCCGCCCTTGGATTTTTTCCTAGTTTCAAAACCGGGGTCACCTCTATCCATTCACACCTATCCACACCCTCAGTTATGAACAGGTTCATATCACCCACCCTGCTTTGGACCCAAAACCCCTCCAAAGACCCTGCCCCTTATAGCGACAGTTGGGTTACAGAACCTAGGTCCATCTCCACAAGTTCCGAGGTTTCGTAACCGGCGGCGGGCGACATAAAGCCCTTCATGGAAGAGTTCTGTAAGGGTGCCAACGACGCAGCCACCATCGTCATTGGCTTTCTCGTCTTGGTCGGTCTGTTCCACGGTATTGCCGTAGGGATGTGCGTGGCCTTCTGGATCGTGGAGAAGTTCCGAAAGGATAGGGAGTAAGGCATGGGCGGTATCCCTAGGCCCGTTAAGTACAACATTCCCGCATACCTAGGCGGCCTCATTCGCAGATCTAACGAGGCCGACATCGCTGGCTCAATGCCCGATGACCCAGATATGCCGATGCAGTCGGCGGCATCTGACCCCAACTACATCCAGAAGGGCCTTCGGCGGAACATGGGCCGCCTTTATGACGAAGCCAAGGCTATCGGGAAGGTAGACACGCGGGTTGCCTCAGGGCCGTTTGGCTCTATCCCCTCGTACTCTGTCGCCAAGCCGATGACGATCCCGAACGTAGATGGGCGTCAGGTGGCTTCGGTCTCTAAGTTCAACTCCCTCCAAGGACTTAAAGCCCTGTATGGAGCGGAGCAGGCAGGCCAGATTGCCGAGAACTTCATCAAGTACAACCAGCCGGGGGCAAGAAGCCAGCCGTTTGCTGGCCAAATCCTTGATGACCCAGAGAAGCATCTCAAGCGGCCCAACTACTTGGTTCACGGGGACGCAGCCCCAGACGGAGCCGATGGCTACAACTGGCCCGACTCGCGGTTCTTGTATATGCCACGGTCTGCCACGCGGCTTGCCCCCGATGTCTACACACACGAGTTTGCCCATGCCCACCTGCTGTCTGGCGACAGGCCCAGCATGGAGCGAGTCATCGACAAGCGGCACCTAGACTCCCTGCACCCGGACAGTGCGGCGGTCATAGGCCACATTTCCGCCCAGCCAGACTTCCGGCGGGCAGTAAATGCGGGCGACGAAGACGCCCAGATGACCATGTTTGACCTCATGGAGAGATACAACCCCGAGTCAGACAAGACGGCTCAGGACGAAGTCTTGGCTGACATGGTGATGTGGGGGTGGGACCAGAACGCCATCCGTGGGGGCAAGCGAGATTCTGGCTACCTAGAGTCGTTGTTTGACACGCTTCTGAATGCCGAGCCTCCCAAGAGTGACCCCATCTTCCAGTACGGGCCACGCGCTGGTCAGCCTGCAACCGGCCACGCCAGAAGGCAGAGGAGCCTAAACCAACTCTTCAATGCCCCATCCCCCGACCCGGACGATTGGATGGAAGCCCTTAAGCAAGGCCTGTTTCGTGGCGGCAGCATGAACACCGGACACCCGAAGTACCCCAATGTCTGACCCCACGCTCAACACACTGACGAACGTAGTCGGCCAAGAGTTCAAAAGGGCTGGACTTGGGGCTAACCCTAAAGACTATGCCTTGGGCATGGTGTTCGATGCTCCCTACGCCATGACCAATGACGTAGACGCAAACCCATGGGATGACTTCAGGCAGTTGCTCATATCTGGTGACCCGGACACCAAAGCGGCTGATCTTGAGCCCCTCTTCAAGGACTCCCGCAATAGGCAACTCAGCGAGTTCAAGGGCCGGGGCTGGTCGAACGACGAACTGAAGGCTTATGAAGCCAAGAACGGCCCCTTGCCGCCCATGCTCATGAGCGAAGGCGACCAGCAGGCTGACCAGTGGCGGGCCAACCGGGAGTTCATTGACCGGCATCAGCAACTAGAGGGCATGAGGGCACAGTACCCTCAGTGGGCTCAGGGCCGGATTGACACGCTCCAGCACGACAACGCCAGCAACCGGGACGCCAAAGAAGGCCGGGAGTACGGGGAGAGCGGCTGGGCCGGGGCATTGCAGAACCCCGAGTACACGGCGGGCTGGCTTATGAACAACCTGCTCGATCCGGGCTACAACGCCTATTCGTGCTGGGCTCACCAAGGAACCGGCAAAGATCGGGGTGGGGCGTATCAGTCCTTAGTCAATGACCCAGCCACCTACCGGGACATCAAGAACGCAGCCAACAAGGTATCCCCCATACTCCCGGGAGACCCTAAGACCCCTGCGGAAAAGGAAGAAAAGTACGCCCAACTCCAAGGGATGAAGGACGACGCTGACCCCCGGTACAAGACGAACGCCACCTCCTACGACGCCTACTACCGGGAGAAGTACGGGGAGTACCCGTCATACGCCGGTAGTTCAGTTCACGAGTTTTTGCAGAACCTCATTGACCCCACCCTCCTCGCCGGGGCTGCCGGAGCGGCAAAGGGCGGGTTGTCGGCTATCGGCAGGAGCCTTATTCGAGAGGGCCTCGAAGAGATTCCCATGGCCGCCGGGATCATGGGCGGAATGACTGCCTACAACGAACACCAGCAATCCCTACTCCCAAAGAACCAGCAGAAGCGAGTGAACTTCAGCGAGATGTTCACGCCGGGGGTGCGAGACGAACTGCCCGACCAAAGCCAAGATCAGTTCCTGAAGTGGAAGAAAGAAGAAGACGCCAAGAGGGTTAAGGCGTTAAGTGATGCCCCCAGTGTTCTCAAGACTATCCCGGGTGCAGTACCACAAGCATCAGGCACACCCTATGGCCGAATGATGCCGCGAATGCCCATTGCCAGATAGTCATGCACACTCAAACTTCCTCTGGAGCCACACCTCTGGAGGAGAGTTATGAGCGACGATATTTCGCCAGTTGATTCGCAGCCGTCTGATATTCAGTCGAATCCGGTCGAAACACCCACCCAAGGCGTTGACACTTCTGGTCAACCCTCGCAACCAGTAGAGCGATCTGCACCCCAGCAGACATCTCCTTGGGATGCCTTCAAGCGTCTCCCAGACTTTCAGGGCCAAGATGACCGGGCCATCGCTTCCCGCCTGTATCAGGCCATGGAGCGGGAGAAGGCCGCCTCTCGATCTCTGGCCCAGTACCAGCAAGTCCTCCCCTACGCTCAGGAATACCTGACCCACCGCCGGGAGTTCGATGCTTGGCGGCAGTCGCAGTCCCAGCAGGTGCAGCAGGCCCAGCAACTTCAGCAGCCCAAGCAGCCGGAGACGCCGAAGTGGTGGAACCCTCCCTCGGTCAAGGATTCCTATAAGCGATACCTGACCCGAGACGAAGAAGGCCGGGAGATCATTGATCCCCAAGCCCCAATCTCGGCCCGCGAAGAACTGCTTGAGTACCAGCAGTACAAGGCTGACTTTGCCCGCAAGTTCTTGGAGGACCCACAGGCAGCACTGGGTCCCATGGTGCAGGATTTGGCCGCCAAGCAGGCCCAAGAGATTGTCCAGCAGCAGTTCCAAAAGGTGGAGAACGAGTCCTACGTTCAGTCCATTGAGGAACAAAATCGTGATTGGCTGTTCGATCCCCAAACCGGCAATGTCACACCGGAGGGGTTACTCGTACATAAGTACGTCGAAGAGGCAAGAGAACTTGGCATTCAAGGGCCTAAGGCCAGATGGGACTACGCCGTCACTAAGACGGAACGGGACCTGATGGCACAGACCTTTGATGCCCAGCAAGCCTCTCAAGGCCAACTCCAGCAGCAGATTCAGCAGTTCATGTCGCAGTCCCGGCAGGCACCACCTCCGGCACCAGCACCTGAGCCGCCTAAACCTGCTGCCCCGGATTTGGCTCAACAGAATATGCAGTACCTCCGTCGAGAAGCATCGAGAAATCCAAGCCGCTCGGCGGGAACTGCAACAAACGATACCCGGGCACCTAAGCCCAAGATGACCTTTGAACAAATGCTGCGGGATGATGCAAGCACCCGTGGCCTAATGTGAAAGGATAGAGCAGATGCCTTCTTCGACTGACTGGGCCCGTAGTATTGGCACGACCATTATCAACTACCTCAAAGAAGAGGAGTTGACCACATTCCGTAAGTTCAAGGTGTTCTCGCTCCTTGAGTCTTCGGGTAACGTCGTGATGAATCAGGGAGGGCGTGGCCTTCAGTGGGAAGTAAGGTACAGGAATCAACCTGTAACCGGAAACAATGGTGAGACCCCGCGTGTCTTCGCACGACAGAACCTGTGGGTCAATGCCGAACTCCCGTACCGTGGCTATCAGGTAACGGACAGCATCTATAAGAAGGAGATGCTGGAGAACCGAGGTCAGCAGGCACTCATCAATGTAGCGGGCAAGATGGCGTCACGGCTCCAAGAGTCGATGGAGCAGCATCTGTCCAAGGAAGTGTGGATCGACGGTGGAAAGGCCGGTAACGAACTCCGGTTCCACGGCATCGAGTCCATGATGGCCATCGACGGCACCATCAACATCAATGATGGCACCAAGCGGACGGCCAACAAGGAAGACCCGTTTGGTTTCCCGGCCGACATCTACGCCAACATCAACACCGGCCTCGGTGCTGTGGCTGGCTCCCAGATGGAAGGCGTATGGCCGAACGGCGTGTGTGACCCCGAGTATGACTTCTATAGCCCGATCATCGTGAACTACGGAAGCACCTATTTCAAGGGTGCTGCGGACGGCACGGCTACCCAGACTTGGGCGGATAACTGTGTCCTCGCTACCCGAGAGGGTATCCATCAGGCCAAGCGGAATGATACACGCGAGAGCCAAATCGACACGGTCGTTCTGGATCGCAAGATGTTCATCGAGTACCTCAACAAACTCGACTCCAAGGAGCGGGCCATCGTGACTCGGACCAATGGTCTGAAGTCTTATGGCTTCTCCGATGTATTCGAGCAGGATGGCGTGGAGGTCACGACGGAGTACGCGGTCCCAAGCGGCTGTGGATATGGCCTCTCCATTGGGAACATGGAACTTCGGTGCATGGAAGGGAGCCTGATGACAGCGGAGGGCCCGTTCTATAACGAAGACCTACAGTCCTATAGGTATGTAGTGAGTGTCCTTGCCAACCTGAAGTTCAAGTCCCCACGCTCGTTCTTCAAGTTGCAGAACATCACCCCTGCCTGACCCATCCCCTAACATCAACCCAAGAGAGAAAGTACAGACATGAGCGTTCTGACTTCTGATCCGCCGTTTGGCCGAGGCATGACCCTTGGCGTCAAGTCGGTCAAGGACGGCAACAACGTCATCGGTGCTGTGAAGGTCTTCACGGATGCCGATCCCCGCGAAGGTACGGTCCTGTCCAACCGGGAAGTCCGGGTGGTCTGTCTCCGTAACCGGACGGGTGCTGTCCTCCTCCCGACCCAGTTGGTGGCCTGCAACCTCGAAGAGGCTACCGGCCTCGCTACGGCTGCTGACCCCATCGTGGCCGTGGTGGACGAGTACATCCCGTCCGAGGGCGTGAAGGTTGACGATGTCTTCTATGGCGTTGTCACTGGCCCGACGAAGGTCAAGGCTGGCACTGTCACGGCTGGGGATGAGGTCACGGTTGGTGCTGGTGGCGAAGCAGCCGCTGGTGCAGGCCTTGGCATGGCCCTTGCCGAAACCGACGCCGATACGGAACTGACCCGGGTTCTGGTGGGCCTCCACTACAACTCGGCTAAGAACTAACCCTTAGGTGGCTCATGGGAGTTCCTTCCATTGCAGTCATCGCAGTCGTGGCACTGGCAGTAGCCCTGCTAGTAGCCCCGTTCGTCTGGGGCCTCTTGGCCTCGTGGATCAACCCCACGAGTGCCAAGGGGGCCTACCAGAAGAAGGCAGTCACCCGGCTCCTGACTCTCAAGGAAAGCCTTGACACTCAGGGGCATTCGGCAGCATCCAAGTTGTGCCGTGACACAGTGATTGCCCTGATCTGTGACGAACAGCCCGAGGTCGCCGCACCAAAGAAGCCCCTGTTCTAGGAACCGGGATCACCGGCCATGAGCAGGCTCCGCGTAGTTGCCGCCCTCCTCCTGCTCGCCGCAGGCCTGATGCTGATAGGTCAGCCCAAGCCTCCCGAGCCACCACCGACACCAACACCAGCCAAGCGGTCAACCAAGTACCCCTTAAGCCCTTACGAGAGAGAGGTGATCCGACTTACCAACCTCCAGCGAACCTCTAGGGGCCTTCGTCCGTTAGATGTAGTGCCAGCCCTGATGAGTGACGCTAGAGCATGGAGTGGTGTCCAAGCCAGTAGAGGCAGGATGTTCCACTCCAAGATGGGCCATGGCGAAAACGTGGCCTATGGGCAAAGGACGCCCCAAGAAGTAATGACTGCTTGGATGAACTCGCCCGGACATCGAAGGAACATCCTGAACTCCCGATACACGCAGATAGGTGTTGGGTCGGTCGATAACGGTCGGTCTATCTATTGGACGCAAGTGTTTGAGTAACCCCTTGGAGATTCCCGCCATGAAGAAGTTTGCCCTCGCCCTCGCCTTCGCCTTCCCTGCTTACGCCTACGCTGGTTCGTGCCATGGCACGGCCAAGACCCCTGTCGTGCAGGAAGAGGTGGATGTCACCGTCAAGACCGTCCCCGGCACCACCGAGGTCGAGGTCGATGTGGTCGAGGACTCGTCTGTCATCGCACCCCCGGCCAGTGGCCACCTCGTCCGAAAGAACGCCCGGAAGGAGAAGAAGGCGACCATTGTTGCTGCCCGTGAGGGTCGCAAGGCTGCCCGTCACGCCTCCAAGGCCAGCGATGCTGCTGGCCAGCAGGCCCGTGAAGAGGTAGTCAAGGCCGCCTTCGCTGAGTAATCCTCCACTGCTGTTGGCCTACGGAGCGGGTCAGCAACGGAGGGAGATTTGCGGGGGGGAGCGGGTTGCATGGCCCCTCCCCCCCGCCGTGGTTTACCTCCCAAGGAACGCTCCAATGAAGACCCTGACCCTTTCCCTGCTCCTTGTCCTTGGTTCGCAAATCGCGGACGCCGGGACGATCACTGGCACTGCCCAGACGTTCAACTCAGAGATTCGGCAGCGGCTGAGTGAGTACGAAGATTGGGGTGTCTGGAACGCAGGCACCCTGCAAGCCAACGTCACCAGCGGGGCGGGCCGGATCAACTACTCGCTGACGGCCTCGGCACCGGCTACGCCACTGGCTCGTGATCCCGGCGTGGCAATCTTCAACACGGGGAACGGGTACTACGTTGGCGGGCTCTCCTACGTCACCACCAGTGCCGAGGGTAAGGGCTTTACCTTGACCGTGCCCTATCAGTACGCCAATGGGAACCGCCTTGACCTTTGGCTTATGACCAATGGACCTGTCTCGGCAGAAATCACCGCCTCTGAACTCTCGGGGTCAGGGACTACGGTGAGCCTTTCTCCATATCAGAACTACATCGTTTCCTTTACTTCCAGCGGACTTACCGAAGACCTTACGGTGAGCATGGTCGGTCGTGGGAACTTCACCAGTGCCCAAGGCCAGATGTCGTTCGGGGCGGCTGCACTCACCCCCGTGGCAGTGCCAGAACCCGGATACCTGATCCCACTCCTGCTTTTGGTCGGTGGCTTCTGTGCCTACCGAATCATGGAGTTGGTCTGGTGGCTGTATGACACCCTGCGTTCTATAGACGAAGAAGGGCCGAATGCCCGTTGACCGGCTGCCTTCTGGGGCCGATTTTCTATACCTGAAGAGGAGCCTTGGATATGAGCGGTCGGATTCGGGCCTTAGCGGGCCAGCAGCAGCACCAACTCAGCCCCGCAGACCTTCAGCGTCTCCGGTTTATGGCTACCGGCCAGCAGAGCAATCTGTCGGCTGAAGACGTTGGTGGCTCTATCGAGGACTACCTCAATGGCCCCTCTATGGCCTCTGTGCTGATGAAGCAGGCCAAGGGCGAGTACATCAGGGACCTTATGCAGAAGGCCCGAGAGAACGGCACTGAAGGCAGCGTCTCTCCCATGATTGCATCCGTACTCCAGTTGGATAGGCAGTGACATGGAAGACTATCGGCAGTGCGAGGAATGCCGAGAGACTAAGGCCCTGAACCAAAAGTATTTCCCTAGGCAACTGGGGTGTACGACCTCCTATCAGAACATCTGTCTGAAGTGCAAGAAGGCCAAGAAGCGTAAGGCTTCTCTGGTCAAGATGGAGAACGACGCACTCGACAAGTTCTCTAAGTCAGTCCTGCGGGGTGGGTCCAACATCCCCCATACGGCAGAACTGCTTGAGTCCATCATGAACTACTTCGGAGGGGCCAATGGCTTCTCCGGCCTGCTGATGAAGCAGTATTTCGAGTCACCTCCCGGCAGCCGGATGAGGAACTCGATCCTAGAGATGGTCGTTCGTCTGGCCTCTAAGAACACCGAGCAGGGCGGGGCCAAGAAGCCCATTGACCTGTACTCCGAGGAGGAGTTGGAGAACGAGATCGACAAGCGGCTCAAGCAGGCTGTCGTTACCTACGGGAAGGTCCGGTACATAGATGCCCAAGCGCAAGAAGCACCCAATCCCCATTCAGCCACCCCCGGCATTACCGACAGTTCAGAGCATCTCGGAGTTCCAGCGGGACGAACTGAGGACTTTGCAGTCCGAGTTGAACGCGAGGCGGATCGAAGCCTTAAGGCTATACAGGCCGACTCCGAAGCAGAAGGAGTTCCATGAGTGCCTAGCGAGCGAGACGCTGGTCATCGGGGGTAATCGTTCAGGCAAGTCCCTCTGTACCTTCATAGAAGACGCATGGGCCGCAACTGGCACCCATCCCGTAGAAGGCAAGTACAGAAAAGAGGGAGGGAATCTCGTCATCATCGGCCAGAACTGGAAGCACATCGGTCTGGTCGTGGTGCCCTACCTGTTTCGTGCAGGGGCATTCAAGATCATCAGGGACGAGAAGACGGGCCAGTTCAGGGCATTCGACCCGGTGGCGGATGCCGAGCGGCTGAAGGAAGCCAAGCCTGCCCCGCCCCTGATTCCGCCCAGACTCATCAAGAGTTTCTCGTGGGTGCTGAAGTCGGCGGGCTACCTGAACTCCTGTGAGTTGACCAATGGGTGGACCATTTACTGTTTCTCATCGGAGGGCGATCCACCCCAAGGCTTTCAGGCGGATAGGGTCCATATAGACGAAGACCTAAACAATGAGTCGTGGGTGCCGGAGATGCAGGCACGCCTTGCTGACCGTAAGGGCTTATTCAACTGGTCAGCCATGCCCCATTCTAAGAACGAAGCCTTGATCGGACTCAATGAGCGAGCGGAGAAGGCCGAGGAGCAAGGCAACACCAAGGACATCAGGAGATTCGCCCTCAGGTTTTTAGATAACCCGCACATCGACCAAGACGAGAAACGTAAGGCCATCGAGCGTTGGTCGGCTATCGGGGATGACGTACTCCGGCAGAGGTCCGAGGGTGAGTTCATCACGGACAGCATTCTGGTCTACCCCAACTGGAACCCCAGTATCCACGGGTTTCTCAGGGAAGGCCTACCCAATGGGCAAATCCCAGACGATTGGTGCAAGTACGCCGTGATTGACCCGGGCCACGCCGTCACTGCCATCCTGTTTGCGGCAGTTCCGCCCGACGAAAAGATGATCCTTCTCTACGACGAACTCTATATCCGCAACTGCAATGCCATCGTCTTTGGCCAAGAGTTCAAGAAGAAGGTCACGGGACATCAGTTCCACGCCTTCTTGATTGACGCCCACGGTGCCCGCTTGACCGACATTGGCTCAGGCCGCAGCCCGCAGGAGCAGTACACGGAGCAGTTGGCCGCCCTGAATATCCGGTCCAAAGTCACCGGACATAGTTTCATTCCCGGCTCAGATGACGTTCTGGCTGGCCTGCAAACCGTGCGGAACATGATGCACATCCGCCCGGACGGCACCGCCAGACTCCGGTATCTGCGGCACACCATGCCCAACCTTGAGCGGGAAATGAAGCGGTACAAGAAGAAAGTTACCTATGTTGCCGGGACCTCGGTGGTGACCGATGAGCCCAACAAGCGCGGTGACTTCCACTTAGTGGACTGCCTGCGATACCTCTGTGCCTATGACCCGGCTTACCACAAGCCCGAGCAGCACATCGAGGACCCGTGGTACGTCAAATGGTCAGCGGACAGGAAGAAGAAGCAAGGCAACTCAGGGGTAGTTTACTTGGCCCCTAACTCGTACTCAGAGACTTGGATCGCCTGACGAATGCCCGTTGATCTCTAGTAAGTCCCTCCTGAAGATTGCGTCCGTGGGTTGAGCCCCCACTTGTTCTGCACTCTTTGGAGGAAGAAATGCCAGACTTCAAGGCACCCGACCTGTCCGTAGGCGACATGGTCCTTTGGTACTCGAACCCCTTCTCGCCCCAAGACCCTGCAATGGGCTGGGTTACTCGGAAGCCGGGTTCCACGACCATCACGATTCTTGTGTACGCGGACGAGGCTGGCTTTGTTGAGAAGCCCTCAGTTCGCCACATCCATGACCCGTTCTGGAAAGAGAACGAGTCAGCAGCCGCATGGGGTAAGTGGGGTGCCTATTCCGCCCACCCCAGTACGGAACTTTTGAAGGAACTGAAGACCCTCGTCACCAAGGCCAAGATCGAATCCGCCAAGAAGAAGGAGTCCTGACCATGCGTAAGTTTGCCCTTACTCTCGCCATGTTCGTGACTCCCTGCCTTGCGTATGGCCAGAACTGTGCCAATGGCCAGTGCCGACCCGTACAGAAGGCGGCCACCGCTACGGCTCAGGGGGTTGCCAGCCTGCTGGCCTCCTCGGGCCGACTCTTCCACCCGGGCGGAAATCCCCACTCCTATGAAGGTGTAGGCATGGGTAGCACCCCAGAGCAGGCCCTGAATAACTGCTGCTATTCCCGGTCAGGGATGAGGGTGGCGGATCAGGGCGTGGCTCAGGATTCCCGTGGCCGCTGGTTTGCCTGCAAGCGATATGCCCGTTAGTCACCCGACACGGACATAAAACCTGCATGGACGAACTAGCAGAACTCCCGTCAGAGGGCTCCGAGGGCGGCCTGCCCCCGCTACCCGAGGACACCATCGACCAAAAGAAGATGGAGGATGCCCTCCGTTCGGTTGCTACCTCTTGGCTATCCAAGATCAAGCAGGCCGAGAAACACGCCCGCCCGTTCAGGGAGGACGCCAAGGAGTGCATGAACTTCTTCGATGGGCACGGGGATTGGTTCTGGAAGAAGGCTGGGGCTGACGGCAGGGACTACGCCAAGATCGGGCCCCCGTCCTTCAGGATGACCGTCAACAAGGCTTTCGAGGCCGTGAAGTTGTTCGGGTCAGTCATCTATGCCCGCAATCCAGTGCGGACGGTGACTCCCCGGAAGTTCCCTGTCATTACCCCCGTGGCTCTCGGGATTGATCCATCGGCCCCGCCGCAGATCGACCCAATGACCGGGCAGCCGATGCAGGACCCCCGCATCCAAGCCTTCATCCAACTCTCCCAGCAGGTCGGCAACATCGAGGAGATGAGGGCGGCGGTCTCTGGGCTGATGGAAGCCTACTTAAACTACACGCCCGTCGAACTAAACCTGAAGGAGCATTCCCGCAGGGTAGTAGACGAGAGCATCATCAAGGGCATGGGGGTGTGGTGGACGGAGTTGATGGAACTCCCCTCGGCAGAACCCGGCCAGACGTTCGGCATTGTCGGCTCATTCGCTGACTCGGTGGACAACCTTGTCCTCGACCCGGACGCCGACGAACAGGAAGACATCCTGTGGTGTGCCCGCCGCTGTATTCACCCGATTGACGAAGTCGCTCGCCAGTACGGTCTGAACAAGGAAGACCTTAAGGGCCACCTAGAGAGTTACGTCGCCCGCTCCCAAGAAGAAGACCGGGACTACAAGTCCAAGAAGCGGAACGGCAAGACCAACGACCTGATCGTCTACTGGAAGATTTGGAGCAAGACGGGGTTCGGCCACAACCTCAAGGGTGCCCCCCAAGAGTTCCAAGGGATGTTCGATTCCCTCGGCCAGAACTGCTATGTCGTGGTCGCAGAGGGAGTTGATTACCCCCTGAACTGCTCTAAGGAGATTGCCCTTGAGCCGCCAGACGAATCAGGCCTGCCGCCCACCCTGTTCACCCAGACCCGGTGGCCGATCCCGTTCTACTCGGACGTTGCCTGCTGGCCTTGGACTCCCCTTCAGTTCCACCGCAAGCCGGGGTACGTCTGGCCCATTAGCCACCTGAAGCCCGGTCTGAGCGAACTCAAGTTCCTGAACTGGGCCCTGTCCTTCCTTGCCACCCGCATCATGGTGTCCTCCAAGACCATGATCGGAGTCGCCAAGGCTTCAGGGGATGACATCAAGGACCAAGTTCTCAAGCACGAAGAGAACGGGTTCTCCCTCATTGAGTTGTCCGAGACCCTCGGCCGCAGCGTCAATGATGTGATCTCTGTCTTCCAACTCCCTCAGGTCACGCCTGACTTATGGCAGATCATGCAGGCCGTGATGGATATGTTCGACAAGCGGGTCGGACTCACGGAGTTGGTCTATGGGATGACTCGCAATCAGTTCAGGTCGGCGGCTGAAGCACAGGTCAAATCGGAGCAAATCTCGGTAAGACCTGATGACATGGCCAACGCCTTGGAAGATGCCATGGGGATGTTGGCTAGGAAGGAAGCCTTGGCCGCACGGTGGCTCCTTCAGAAGGAAGACGTTGCCCCCATCCTTGGACCCCTTGGTGCCGAGGTCTGGCAGTCCATGGTTCAGGCCATTGACATCAACTCGCTCGCCCGAGAGTACGACTACCGGATCGAGGCCGGTTCCGCCCGCAAGCCCAACAAGGCTTCTGAGGTCGAGCGTATGCAGATGGCCGTCCAGACACTGGGCCCCATCCTCCAGCAAGTCGCGTCCACGGGTCAGGTCCAGCCACTCAATGCCCTGCTTCAGGCGTGGTGCAAGTCGCTCGACATCGAGTATGGCCCCTTCATGATCCAGCCGCCCCCGCCCCCGCCACCAATGCCGGGACCAGAACAAGTGAGCGGTGGGCCGCCGCCAGAGGGCAGCCCGCCGCCAGAAGAACAAGCACCTCCTAGTGGGCCACCTCCGCAAATCCCGCCGGAGTTATCGCCTGCGTGATTGTGCTTAACGCCATGCTCGAAAGGCAGAGGGCCACCAAGAGGTATGCAAACCTCCGGCTCCGCTATCGCATGACCGAAGAGCAGTACCGCCGGATGACGGAGGAGCAGTGTGGCAAATGCAAAATATGCAACAAGTCGAATGCCGCCTGCGTAGACCACTGCCACCAAACGGGGGCCATAAGGGGCCTTCTGTGCCAGTGCTGTAACAAAGGCCTAGGGAACTTCAAAGACAACCCAGAACTTCTTCACAGGGCTATCGACTACCTGTGCAGCCCGCCCCCTGCCGCCCATTCCCGACGCCGCTCTCCTCCGGCGGCTATCGGGGCTCCGAATGGCGACGGTGGGGTGGCGGGCCTCAGAACTAAAAGGAGGACCAGATGATTACCGAAGCCATGCCTTTCGACATTGCGAACGCCGCCCCCCATGTCCAACACCACTACCTGAAGATGGTGGCTGACGGGCAGAACCCTAGATTCGCGGAGATGTGTGCCCTTCAGCAGCCGCCCGGAACTTCAGGCACTGACCGGGCATTCCAGCAGGGCAGGCTGGATGGCAACTGGATAGACGATATGCCAATCCATATGGCCAAACGGGTAGTCCGTGAGGCTAAGGCGGCAGGGATAGACATCACCGGCAAGCAGTACATGAGCGGACTGTCGGACAAGCGGGGCCACTGTGACCCAGAAGCATGGGTGTCAGATTTGTCGGATGTTCGCCGGGTAGCCAAAAAGCGGAACCTTCAGGTCAGGGGGATCATCAACGTAGATGCCCACGACACCCCGCCCGTTACGGTTGACCTGAATCCCAAGATTGCCAAGGAGTTGGCCAAGAAGGAAATCGCCAAAAACCCTTCACTGTCCATGAAGGACGCCATTTCCAAGGTGAAGGAAAAGCATGTGCCTCAGTGGAAGCGACCCAAGACATAAAGAGGGCAAAGGGCCCTTATGTCGCTTGTTCCACCTAGTCACCGAGAAGGCCTAAAAAACAAGGCCGACTCATACGAGCAGTTGGGCCAGAGGGTCATTGTCCGTAGGGACACCCCTGATGGATGGCTCAAGAACGACCCCGTCCTAGAGGCGGGCGAGTTTGGCTATGAGATTGGCTATCCCACCGGCAAGGTAAAGATCGGCACCGGCAGCACTCGCTGGTCGGAACTGCCCTACCTCATGGCCCGTGGCCCCGCTGGCACTCCGGGCCCTGCTGGCCCTGCTGGTGCCCCCGGTAAAGGCATTCAGATCAAGGGTGTTGCCGATGTCTGGCCGCCCCCGGGAACCCCGGAGATCGGTGACCTCTGGATTCTCGATGACCCCATTCCGGCCACTGCTCCCGCTGGCTCATCCCCCGGCGATGGCTTTTCGTGGACCGGCACTAAGTGGGTAGCCACTGGACCT